>PLIU01000166.1 GCA_003140095.1 Verrucomicrobiales bacterium
TGGAGCGCATGCACAAAGCCTGGTGCAAATCAATACAACTGCAACTCGCGTTGTGGGCCAACCCTTACACCGATTCGGAAACTGCAAATCCCGTATGAGCATTAAAGACCACCCGAGCGCGCCCAAAGTCACAAGCCGAAATCGAATGCGCGAGACACGCAGTTTACGTTTCACATCCACAAGAGGTTGCCGAACTGTGAGGAGGCCGCCAAAACTTTTGCTAACAAACTATGAAAAAGATTCCAGTTTCTTTCCACACAGCGGAGGCAGAGAACGTCAAAGTATTTTACCGTCAGGCAGGCGATACTGATGCGCCAACGATACTTCTGCTTCATGGATTTCCGACGTCAAGTCACATGTTTCGCGATCTGATTCCTCAACTTGCCCAAGATTACCACGTCGTCGCGCCAGATCTCCCTGGCTTCGGCAACACCATCGCTCCCCCGCGCGGGCAATTTAATTACACCTTCGACAACCTTTCAGACGTGGCAGGTAACTTCGTGGATGCCATTGGTCTAAAGCGTTTTGCGATGTACGTTTTTGATTATGGCGCGCCTACTGGATACCGATTGGCCCTGGCTCGACCAGAACAGATTGCCGCAATCATCACTCAAAACGGGAACGCTTACATGGAGGGATTTAGTGACGCCTGGACGGTTTGGCAGAATTATTGGAAGCATCCCACCCCCGAAAACCGCGAGGCCTGCCGTGATTCGCTAAGTCCTGCGGCGATTCGTGAAATTCAGTATCTGTATGGAGCTGACCCCAAGCGAGTCTCTCCTGACGGATACACATTGGACATCGCATACATGGCCCGTCCGGGCGCCGAGGAAATTCAGCTCGATCTAATACTTGATTATCGCAGCAATCCGGCAATGTATCCCGCCTTCCAGAAATTCTTTCGTGAACACAAACCGCCGACCCTCGCAGTCTGGGGCAGAAACGATCCGCATTTTCTCCCGGCAGGAGCGGAGGCGTATTGCCGTGATAATCCTGGCACGAAGGTCGTCCTTTATGACACGGGACATTTCGCACTGGAAACCCATGCGGCGGAAATCGGCGAGGAGATGCGCGCTTTTCTGAAGGATGTATTCACGAAGAAGAATGGAAGGCGAACCTGTTGTTAAATTAGCACTTAACGAAATCCAAAATCAATCGGAGCAACCTGAAACGAAAACCAAAGAAAGAACCTTATGCCATTTGTAAATATTAAGCTTATAGAAGGTGTGTTCACGACAGAACAAAAGCACCAGTTGGCCGCAGCGATAACCGACGTCATGGTCAAGTTCGAAGGCTCGGAAGCATTCCGCGAAGTCGTCTGGGTCTTGATCGAAGAACTCCACAAGGATGGCTGGCATATCGGCGGACAGCCTTTTGCCGGCCCTTCCACACTCAAGGGTGTTCTCGGGCGGTCCGGCGAGGCTTTCGAGGCTCTCGGCGACAGCAATCCGCAGACGCGTGACGAGTTGGCGGTCATCTCGCCAGTACGTAAGAAATGATTTCCGCTTGGATCAAGCCCTGAAATCAAATTATGACAACGCTTCTCATTGGTGTCGCACTCGGAATGCGTCACGGCACTGATCCTGACCATCTCACTGCTATTGATGGTTTGACCCGCATCCGGCCTCGCGCGACAAACGGATTATACTTCGCGCTTGGGCATGGGCTTGTGGTGACATTGCTTGCGGTCGGGATTGGCCGCGTCCTCGCTGACCGTGTGGCGTTCATCGGGCCATGGATGTTGATTGTCATTGGTCTGATCAATCTGCTGAAGCTATTCCGAAACTCGCCTCCACGTTCGTCATTCATAACGGCCAAGCGGCCTATTGTCGGTCAGCCATTCCTGTTGGGAATGCTGCTTGCGGCAGGTTTTGAAACCGCCTCCCAGTTTTCGGCGTTGATTCTGGCGGGCGAAACGAATCCGTGGCTGTTGGGTGCGGCATTCACTGGCGGCATGGTGGCGGTGGACGGCTTTGACGGTTACCTCGCCGCTTCCACGCAAAATCTGGCTGCGACCGGAGAAGCAACCGCGCGAAAGGCGTCTCAATTGCTTGGCGTTCTGGTTGTTCTGTTTTCCTTCGGCCTGGGCGGAGCGGAATTGTTGGGCTTGGACTTCAACCGCTTCGCACTGCCCGTTGGCCTGACACTGTTTGCCGTCGTCATCAGCATTCGCTTCTGGGCGCGATCCGGTTCGCGCCGGGGACCTGCAACGGCTGACTTTGCGCGATTTGAACCCATCAACGGAATGAAAGGAATTCCATCATGACATCAGCGCCTCCAACCACCACAAAACACCCAACTGGGATCGTAAAAGCCCTTGGGGAAGAGCCTGTTTTCAAACCAGGCGACCCCGTCCGTATTTCGATTCGCTATCCGGTCGGTCACTATCGCGTGCCGATGTATATGCGAGGCAAGAGGGGAATCGTCGAATTGATTCTTGAACCAATGGCTGTCAACAACGAGGAGGAGGGCTTTGGCCGCAACGCCGGATCGAAGGGCTATTATTATCGCGTTGGTGTGTCGCTGACGGAATTGTGGCCGGGATACGCCGGATCACCACAGGACCGCCTGGTTATTGAAGTTTTTGAGTGTTGGCTGGAAAGGATTTGAACTATGGAAACACACGATCACGACCATCCCGACGTTCATCAAAAATCGGCTGCTGAACCGGCGCCCAGATACTACGAGATCATGGAAACCGCAGTGCGCGAGCTGCTAGTCGAAAAGAAACTCGTTGGCCCAGGTGAAATCAGCCGCCAGATCGAGGTTCTCGACTCCCGCACACCAGCGCTAGGTGCAAAGGTTGTCGCACGCGCGTGGGTTGATCCAGAATTTCGCGCTCGCCTGCTAGCCAACGGGCGCACTGCGTGCGAATCAGAATTCGGGATCAGCTTCTACGACGACACGAAGCTAATCGTGCTCGAAAACACCGACAAGATTCACAACCTCATCGTTTGCACTTTGTGCTCATGCTATCCAAGGCCCGTGCTTGGCCTGCCGCCTGATTGGTATAAGGCAAAACCGTATCGTGCGCGCGCCGTAAGGGAGCCTAGAGCCGTTCTTGCTGAATTCGGAACGGATATTCCCGAAGACGTTGAAATTCGTGTGAGCGATTCCACCGCGATGGTACGTTATCTCGTGCTGCCGCAACGCCCTGTTGGAACGGAGAATTTTACCGAGGAACAACTCGCCGAGATCGTCACGCGCGACGCGATGATTGGTGTCGTCAGAGTCAACCTCGAAAACAGGAGCACGCCATGAACTCAACAGAAAATCTCGTAAAACGCCTTCCCAACGACATTGGCGGATTGCCCGCAGACCGAATTCAACAAATCGACCACGAGCTGTTGCCGTGGGAGAAGCGATGTCACGCGCTGGCGGACGTACTGGACTTTCACAAAATCATTAACACCGAGGAGAAGCGGCGTGGCGTTGAGCAGTTAGGCGGCGAAATGGTCGGCAAGCTCACCTACTACGAAAGGTGGATTGTCGCATTTGCGTTCATTCTCTTTCAAAAGGCAATTCTGACACCAGATGAATTGGCGCAGAAAATGAAGGAGGTTGAATCGAGGTATTCAAGGAGCACCCTGTGAACACGCCCAAAATAGAAGGTCTGACCACTGAGCCAAGCGACTTCTGTCCGGACGAAACAATCGCTCGCCTGGTCAAGGAAATTGTGGCAAATGGCATGAAAGTTTTTTCTCGAATCAACCACGCGGCGTTGGCCGCTGAGATGGGTATGACTCTACGTCCTACGGAGGTCATTGTTTTTGGAAATCCGCGTGGCGGCACGCCATTGATGCAGGCGTGCCAGACAATTGGAATTGACCTCCCGCTGAAAGCGCTCGTCTGGCAGGACGCTTCGGGTAAAACATGGCTTTCGTACAATGAACCGTCCTGGTTGGCAAAGCGACACAACGTGAGCGGAATCGAAGAGATAATGGCGGCGATGCTATTAACCCTCAGCATCTCGGCGACTCAGGCGACAAAAGGCGACTCTGAAGGATATTAGCCCTCATTTCCTGCCGCGTCGTTTGTCGCAGGCCAATAAATTGCCGTGGACGGCGGCGTGACGGCGTAATGAACCGAGTGAAACGGCAAAGAAAATCACAATCAACGGGAAGATAGAAAGCGCATGCCAGCCTCACCCTCCATGCGCGCCCTCGTCCTCGAACGTCACGGCGCTCCGTTCACCCTCACTGAAATTGCGCTTCCGGAAGTCACCAAAGGCCAAGTGCTCGTTCGCATCAAGGCAAGTGGAGTAAACCCCCTTGACACCAAAATCCGCGCGGGGAATGCGCCGCATGCTCGCGTCAAACTCCCGGCCGTTCTCGGAATGGATTTGGCCGGTGTGGTCGAGAGGGTCGGTGCGGGTGTGGCGGCATTCAAGCCTGGAGATGAAGTTTATGGTATGGCTGGAGGCGTTGGCGGCTTACAAGGCACGCTAGCCACATTCGCGGCCGTCGATGCGGATCTGTTAGCCCTCAAGCCAACGATGTCACCGGTCACTTCAAAACCAGCCAGTTGGGGTCGAATCAAAACCAGCCACTCTGAGGCAAAATTTCATAACAGGTTTATGGGTTAATTCAAGGGGCTTCTCGATTTCTTTATAAGTGCCAGTTTCAGCGGTGAAGAAGGCTCTCGTCTTTTCGCCGCCTGGGTCATGGTTCGGTGAGGACTCGGGCATATACTCGGATCCAGTATCCCGTCCAGTTGTCGTTCGACATGTATATATTACAGCCATACTGACGACCTCGATGGATCAAGACCCGACGGGCAAAGCCTCCGTAAAGTTGCACCGCCATGTAAAAGAACCCGAACCTTGCCAACACCATCCGGAAATCTCCTTTGGAGTCAATGCGTGCAATCGCTTCGTCCGAACCTTCTGTGCCATTCGGGCGCTGGCGCAGAAGCCAAATGCCAGTGCCGTCTTGGAATTGACCATGAAGCAGCGCAGTATCATGCCGCAGCAAGCGGGTCAGTAAAAAGTGCGCATACGTGACGACATCAACCTCCGCGCCGGAGAGTTCCGTGACCTCCGGCACCTCAATTGGAGTCGAGAGGGCTGGTGCCTTATCGGAATTGGGCTGTTTGGCAATCATGCTGGCTTGTTCGTGGTGAAAACGCAGTATTGTCCATGATCCGTCAGCAGCAAAGTAAAACGAGCAGAACCGGAAAGCGAGCCATTCAGCTCGCCGGTTCTGCGGTCGAAGGTTCGTTGGACTTGGATTTGGTCTTTTTGCTTTTATCCTCTTTTCCAGCAATGGCGGCGTGGTCTTTAAGCCGGTAACTCCGCCCGGTAATGGCAATAGTCTGGGCGTGGTGCAGGAAACGGTCCAGAATCGCCCCGGCAGTGGGCACGTCGCCCAAAAGTTTGCCCCATTCCTCCAGAGGCCGGTTGCTGGTCATGATAGTGGACCGGTTTTCATACCGGCGCATGATCACTTCAAAAAGATGCTCGCCGGAGTTTTTGGGCAACTGCTTCAGGCCAAAATCGTCAATTATTAAAAGTTCCGGGTTGAGGTAACGGCGCAGGGTTCG
>PLIU01000213.1 GCA_003140095.1 Verrucomicrobiales bacterium
TCGCGTTCCATGATGAGTTGATGCTCCGCAAGCGTGATGGCGCGTTTGGGTTGAAATACGACTTCTGGCCAGAGGCGCTTGGGAATGAGCGGCCACGGCAGCCAGTTCATTGAAAGGCAAAAGTTGTGGAGTTTCCGCAGATGAACATTTGTGCTGACGGTTCCAGCCTTGAGGCAGGCGAACAGGTTCTCAGCCTGTGTCTCAATGATGATGCGATGGCGGATGAGGTCCAGGGCGCTCTCTTTTGCGGCGCGCCGCCAGCGGTCTTGGGTGGGGCCGTGTTTGGACTCCACGATGTAGTTGAGCGCATCCTGCCATGTGCGGCTAGAAATGCCGGAATCTGTTCCGGCCAGATATGCCTTGGCGATTTGAAGGTTCAGTTGCGGTTGACGGATGGATTCATTGCGGGCGTTGAGCAGCGATGTGGCCTCGGCGCGATTCCTCGTGCCAGTGCTTTCCTGCTTACGGGTTTCGGTGTCTTCGATGTAAAACATGCCGCCACGCTTGCGGCGGTAGAGGATATAACGACGTTTCATAAGTTCAGACCTTTTGTCCGAAGCCTATGAGACTGAATGCGGCCTTGGGTGTATCAGCTACACCAAACGGGCTGCGAATCCCGTCGTCGCGAGTGATTGCCGGGTAATACCTGGGTAATACTTGAGTTTTACCGCGGTACTGATTTCACTGGCACTTTCACTGGCACTTGCCTCCTCTGGAGTCTGCAACTCATTGCGTTTCAGCAATTTAGAGTTGGAGGCGAGGGTCGGAATCGGCCATATTTTCCCGCCGTTGCGCCTCAAATATGCCTGATTTCATTGCGTATTCAAGCAAAAACGGTTTTATCCGATCCTATCGTTTTTAATCCGTTTGGTGTCCGTTTTGGTGTCCGTTTGCCGACTCCAGATTTATGCGGTTGGGGTTCGGTTGTCCCTGATTCTCCGCCACACCGATGAGAATGTAGCCGCCGCCCAAGCTGGGAAAATCATTTGCGAAGGCACAGATCATGTACGGGACGGCTTTCGGGCTCGAGCCTGGTTAATTTCCAAACGTTCCCACTCCACGGTTTGTCCATGCAGAACGCCATCAATGTTGATTGGCAAGTGCATCGCAGGCCGAGCATAAGTCAAAACCAGTTCCGTGATAATCAAATGGTTTTCTGCCTCATGCAACATCCTGATATTGTTTAGAATTACCGATGAGTTTTGAAACCAGACATGCAGACTCCGAGCGTGATTCCTAAGCGCACACTTTTTTGGCGAAGGGAGCGCAGTCAATGTGGAGGCGACGGGCGGCAGGGCGCACTACATTGACGGCGCGACCGAGCCATATAATTGAAGCGCGAGGCACGCTTCGGTTATGAAAAGCCGTTTAGGTGACAACCAATTGGAGGCTTGGACCACCAAACCGGGACGGGCAGCAGCGCAATTGCCTCACACTATGAGCGAAGCGGCGCGGCTGGCGGGCTTCGTGCCGGGTTCACGGGCGGCCATTACCATGACAGACGCGCATTATGCCGGTGGGGAAAGGGGAAATAAAAAGCGGGCGCGCCGTGGGCGCGATGTCTTGTCTCCCCGAAAGAAAGACGCGGGTGGAGCGGTCGCCCATTTGAGGAGTCCACCGACTCGATTTGCAGCAATGAGTATAATGACCCTCTCAGGCTTCGTGAAGTGCCGCCTGCATTGTACCGCCTCGCTACGCTTGTCAAGGTAGTGCCCCCGTCTCCCGCTGCCTCCACCTAATACCACCGACCAAGTTATTCATGGCCGACTGAGCGGGCCTATGGAAGCCCGCGTAGGGAGGCTGTGAATAACTTGGCCGTGGCCGCTGCCGCTGGCATTGATGCCCTCTGCAGTCATTCTGCCTCGACGCCGCACGGTCCGTCTCCACGCACCCTGCGAGGGTTTTGTCAAGTGAACCGGCGGCGTCGGAGGCTTGGTTCCAAGGTCTGAGAGAATAGAACCCTACGAGGGTCACCGTATTAGGTTGACCACGAACCGGCCAACAGAGTGAACGCCAGAAAGAAAGACAACTATGAAAGCAGAAGAATTACCTACACACTTCGCCGGATTCGATTGGGCCAAAGCCCATCACGACATTCTGGTGATTGACTCATTGGGGAACATCGTCATCGAGTTCCAGTTTGAACACGCCGCCGAGGGCTGGAAATCCTGCCAAGAGAAACTGGCTGCTTTTCCTCGACTGGCCGTCGCCATTGAGGCCGGCCATGCCAATGCCATCGAACGCCTGATGCTCATGGGCCATCGCGTTTACGCGGTGCATCCCAGAAGCTCCAAGTCCTATCGCGCGCGCAAACGGCCCAGCGGCGTCAAAACCGACCGGGTCGATTGTCTGGCCCTGGCGGAGGCGTTGCGCTTTGAAGGCCAAAGTTGGACGCCCGTGGCGCCGCCCGAACCGTTGGTGCTGCGGCTTCGCCTGCTGTGCCGGGATGAAGTGGCCCTGATCGAGCAACGCACCGCTCTGGTCAACCAACTCATCCAGGCGCTCTACGAGTATTATCCCGCCGCCTTGGAAGCGTTCGACGACTGGACGTCACCCGCCGCATGGGCCTTTGTCGAAAAGTTTCCGACGCCAGAGGTGCTGGTCAAGGCGGGCAAACGCAAATGGCAAAACTTTCTGCACGCCCGCCGGCTCTACCGCCCGGAAACTTATGAAAAACGGCTGGACGCCTTCACCCACGCCCAGGAGTTTTGCGGCTCCGAGGCGGTGACTACCGCCAAAAGCACGATGGCCTTGGCCCTGGTCAAATTGCTGCAAACCTTGGAAAAGCAACTGCTGGAGTTCCGCCACAAAATCATCGCGTGCTTCCACCAACACCCCGACCACGCGATCTTAGTCTCGCTGCCTGGCGCTGGCGAGAAGCTGGCCCCGCGACTGCTGGCTGAACTGTTCAGCTTGCCGGGCGGCGCGACCGCAGCGCCACGCTTGCAGGTGCAGGCCGGCATGGCCCCGGTCAGCTACCAGTCGGGCCAGGTTTCGGTTGTTTACCTGCGGCGGCAGTGCAACAAGTTCCTTCAGCACACCGTTCATCTGTGGGCCGATCTGACGCGCCATTACAGCGATTGGGCCCGCATCTACTACGAAGCGCACCGCAAAAAGGGCCAGAGCCACGCTTGCGCCGTGCGCTGTCTGGCCATGCGCTGGCTCAAAATCCTGTCCGCCATGATGCGCAGCCACACCTCGTACGACGCGGCCCTGCACTCGCGCAACCAACTGCGGCACGGCTCCTGGGTGCTTGAGCTTGTGCCCAAGGCCACCGACAAGCCAGCCTGACCAGCAGACCGGAAAATCGCTGCCTCCATTGAAGCCCGATGCCGCGTCGGCCTGCTCCTTCTGTCAAGGTCCTCCTCGCTGCGCTGCGGTCCACCTTGACAGCGCAGACCGCCACGGCCCGATGGCTCTTAGGTTTTGCAAAGCAACGCGATGCTTTGCTTGCAAAGCCTCTTTTTTCTCAACCGGCGAGATGCCTCGGTGAATATCACAAAAAAAACTTGCACTTTGAGCATAGAGAATATCTTGACAACGCTCACTCGGCAAAAGGCGGCGCTTAGGATTTCACGAAGCGCATCATTAAGCCTTCGGCTACCCTTTTCCCATTCTGCCCCTGTCCAGCGAGCCGACATGTGTGCTCAACATATTTGGGCGCGCAGCAACCATCGCACGATTGCTCTCCTCCGGTTTGCGACATAGGAGCGATGGCCTCACCAAGTCGAACCGCTCGGCATCAATCTCTCCGCTGGAAAGCGTCAGAAAAGGAACTGGCCTTTTTTTTGCCTAATTTTAGATGCCTTTGCGCTGCACGAGTTTTGTTATCGAGCGCAAACCAGAGGTGATAAACACCAGCTTCAAGTGTGCTTTCCATGTTGTCCACGCATTTGCGGATTAGTCTTAACATGCCGTGGTTGTCAGCCATGACGTCGGCAGTGAATCCGGTGATTCCATTTTCGCGCGCAATTCTGGTCAAAAGCTTGAACAAGAACGTTCCGATGCCGTGCCGCTGCCATTGGTCATGCACCGTAATAGCGATCTCCGCATCGTTAGCGGCGGGGTTGCGGCAATAGCGGCCGACACACAGCATCCTTTCGCGTCCCTCGAAGGGCACCATCCCTACAATGGCCATGTCACTATGATAGTCAAGATTGACAAATTGCTGCACCAGTTCGGGCGGCAGATCGTGCAATGGGGTGAAGTATCGGTACAGAATTGTTCGCTCCGAATGCGAGCGAAAGAATTCCCTCAACAAGTCCGCGTCCGTTGGCTTAATCGGTCGGAAGAAGATGTTAAGATGCCCCGCGAAGCGCGCTCTGGTTTCATATTGTCGCGGGTAAGGTCGGAAGCCCGATTTTTCTTGAGTGGCGGTCAGGTTCATCGCGAAAATGCAGGGCGCACATGAAGCGCGCCCTGATCGTTCTTTGCTCCAGCCGGCTTCAGTAGGAATGAGCCATGGTGAGATCTGGATCATGTGCCACCCCCCGTTGAATCGCCGCAGGTTGCGGCCTAGATACGTCCGGTTCACGTTCTAATTTGGCGGCGCGGTTCTGCTCGTCGTACAGCGCCGATTCCTTTTCCATAACCTGGGCAATCAGGAATAGGCCGAACAGAATCGCGCCAACCGGGAGACCCAGGTAAAAAAACGCGTTTTGACGGGCATTGCTGAGCCCGATGGTTAATTCGACCAACGACAAGGTCAAAAAGATGTATTTGGGTTTCATCATGCTTGCTTTCTCCAGTTGATTGTTTTCGTGTTCATCATCATTACAAATACAATCTGACCCATCGGAGCCGGATTGGCTCCCCGCTTTTTGGCGAAAATTTAGCGGATTTTGGCGACGAATCTGTGAGCGGAATGAGGATTTGAAATCAGGGTGAACCATTTGGAGCGGGGAGGGACGGAAATTGTGGTGGCGGAGTGAGAAAACGGCTCAAAGCAGCCATAAAACGGCCTGCTTCAGGCTCCACTCGTTGTTTCCATTCTGTGCCACACGGAGAGAGAATGATCCGGGGCAGGTTGAGTTGTCACATAGGCGGCGAAAACATGCAACTCATTGTACGCGGGCGGTTGGCGGTTTGGAATCCGAGCTTTTCATCGACGCCGTCTGCTCAAAACCCGAGATTCTCGCCTTTAGGTTTCAAACTGATCAGGTAAACAACCAAGTCGTTCATTTGGGCGTCAGTAAGCAAATCTTTGAAACCGGGCATATGTAATGGCGGAGCCGGCCCGTTCGAATTTAGTTTTGGCTCGATGGGAACGCCGTTTTGAATCTTCGCGATCAGGTCGGGTTTGGTGTAGCTGTCGGCCACATGGATGAGCGCAGGGATTTCCTGTGCCGTCTGGGCGTTGAAATTATGCACGCCACCTTTGCCGGCTGGACCATGGCACACCGCGCAACTGAATTCCTCATAAACCTTCAAGCCGGGTTGCAAGTCGGGACTAAGCGTCACCACGGCTCCAGAGGCGGGTGGGGCGTCCTCTCTTTTCCGGCGCTGATCATCCATGTAGCCGGTGGCGATGACAGAGCCAACGAGGATGAGCCCCATGATTCCAACAAGATATTTTTGTGCAACAACGGTCATGAGTGTGTCCGGTTCAACCAACGATGGCTTCCCAAACCATGAATACGATGGTCATCATGTAAAATGCGGTCCCTATGATCAGCCACAGATTCCGTCTGGGAGCGATTCTTTCCAGCATTGCATCAATGAACGGCCACAGAAACAGGCCGGTCACATAAACGATGCTTCCCCCGATTCCAACGGCGAGAGAAGTCATCTTGAGCCAGCGGTAGGTGGGAAAGAAATACCACTCCGGCCGGATGTGGCCGGGAGTGATGCCTGGCGTTGCCAGCGCCCCGATGGTGGGCGGAAAGAACATGACGTAATTAAGCAATCCGATCAGAAGCAGCAGGCCAACAATCGCCTCCCGCAGCACATGGTCGGGGAAAAACGGATAGGTTTCGCGGCGCGGATCGTCTGGCAGCGGGGCCACGCTGTGCAGGCGCACCAGGCCCAGGTGAGCGACGATGAACAGCGCCATCATCGCGGGCAGCACAACGATATGGAAATCGTAAAAGCGGCTGAGCGTGTTTGGATTCACGTTGGGGCCGCCGCGCAACATATAGAGCAGCGGCTTGCCGATCACCGGCAGGACCGCAATCATGTTCGTGCCGACGATGGTCGCCCAATAAGAAAGCTGGTCATAGACGAGCGAGTACCCGGTGAACGCGAAGGTGAGGGTGATCATGAACAACGCCACCCCCAGCACCCAGTTCAGCTCGCGCGGTTTGCGATAAGCGCGGGTGAAGAAGACACGGATCATGTGCAGCAGCACGGCCACGATCATCAACTGGGAGGCGCCTCGATGTATGCCGCGAACAAGCCAGCCCATTCGCACCTTGAACGTGATGTTGCTCACGCTGGCGTAAGCCAGGGTGGGCGAGGGCACGTAGTAAAACGTCAGCAGAATGCCGGTGGCTACCAGGACGCAGAAGAGTATTGCCGGGGTTCCGCCCAGGCAGAAAATCCAGGTCTTCATGTGAACGGGCAGCGGTTCGCGCAACGGCTTGCGCAGAGATTCCGGGTCCACCGGAATCCGTTCCTCAACCCAGCGCGTGGCGCGGTTCATACCTTTTCCTCCTTGATCGATTGCATGAGCACAAAAACCTGGCCGTCGCGCAGCTTGACCTGGATTTTTTCCAAAGGGCGCGGCGGTGGACCAAAGACGACGTTGCCGTTGAAATCATACCTCCCACCATGACACGGGCAGATGAATTCCTTGGCCTTGGGATGCCATGCGATGATGCAACCGAGATGCGTGCAAATGGCGGACAAAGCGCGAACTTCGTTGTCTGTTTTCTCCAGCATGACTGGCCCTTCCGGTAAATGCACCAGCCTCACACCATTAGGTGGAATCTCATTGACGTTGCCGGCAGGAATTTCAACCAGCTTGATAGGCAGAACGACTGGATAGAGATATTCCAAAAACCGAAATGCCAGGCTCCCCAAACCCAGCGTCGTTCCCACACCCAGAATCATGTTCGCCATGAACTCTCGGCGCGACCGTGGAACCGTGGCAGTTTGAGAAAGGGCTTCCATGCGGCGTGCGATGGTTACTGGTAATTGTCCACGACTTTCTTGATGGTCGCCTCAGCCGTCTTGCGGTCATCCGGCGGCAAGGTCTGCAATTTGGCATCTAGCGCCTTTTTCTTCCGCACGGAGGAATCATAGACCAGAAAGTCGTAAATATGCTTCGCCTCAGACCCGCTGATGTTCGAGCCGGGCTTGTACATCATCTGCTTGATATATCGCGACCATTGGTCCGGAAGAACATAATCGGAATTGATCGGGCGGCTCAACTTGTGGCACTGCGAACATTTTTGAGAAAATGTCTGGTAATAATCCTGCAGTTGGGCCGGATATTTGGAGACATCAATCGTCGCCGGGCCTTTCTCGAACTGATCGATCCGCGCTTTGGTTGCAGCATCCATGTTCTGGGCGGCAGCGCGGCCCAAGCCCGCTCCGGTTACGCCGAGGACAGCCGTACCAAGGAGGACGGCGGCAAGTTTTGTCGTCATTTTCATATTTGTCATTTCCTTCATTTAGAATCCATAGGAAAGCTGCCTCCAGAACTGTTTTTCGGGTTCTTCGTTTCAATCTGGTTAAAATCCGTAGGAAAGCTGGAGAACAAACGAGGTAGGAGCACCGGGACCGTTGAAAGGCTGGGGGCTGGGGCCGTGGCTCACCCACCATTCGTAGTCAGCCTCGAAGAGCAACGTGCTGGAGAAGTAATAGACGATGCCTGTTGTGTAACGGTCTGTTTTCGTAACGCCGGCTCCACCCCCGAAAAGCCCGTCGTCATTTTCACGATCATAGCGGCCGACCAACTCGAAATTATTGATGTAAGGCATTTCCAGGCCCAGGCCCGCCAGTTTGTAGGCCGCCTGAAGATACCATCCTTTGGGGTCAATTTTTCCAATGTCGTCCGTTTCCACCCAGGTATCGATATACTGGCCCTTCACTTCAATGTTCGGGCCCAAGTGCAGGGCCGCATCCACCACGCCCGCCGACCAGCTCCGGTTGCCTGAATCGCTCCATGCTCCAGTTTGGCCGGAAAGGCCAAGTTCGAAATCGTAGTGGGGTTTCCAAGGGTAAAACCAGCCGATGCGTCCACCGCCGCTTGGATTGGCGTGCCAATTGGGCGTATCGCCGACATTGCCGGCCAGGTCCAGCGCGCCAGCATCGGCGATGGAGTTGCTCGCCCCGGAAGACGGTCCGTTGACCGCGTAAGCGGAATAGGTAACCATTTGCCCGGACTCTCCCACTGGGATCGCCCCGCGCAACTGCACGCCCACGCCGCTGCCCGGTATAAGATCATCACACACCAACGGATCATCTGGAATCTTGTTGAGCCACCCTGCGTTCCGTTCATTATAGGTGCCCAGCGGCAGCAACATTTCGCCGGCCTCAAGCGTCATGTAGTCGTTCAAAAGATAATCCAACGTGGCGAAACTCAGATTCACGGAGGTCGAACTGCCTGGAGCACGGTTGCCGTTCACGTCCGTGTTATTATTGAGCATGATGTCGAAGCCCGCTTCGAAGAGGACGTCATCGCTCGCCCGATAGAGGAAAATTGGCGCAAAATCGGCCAGTTCAAAGGCGCTGTGTTGCCCGGCAGTTTTGCCAAATTGGACCTCGGCATCGCCCGCCAGGGTGACGTTGTGCATCGGTCCCTGAGATGCGCCTGGCACGGGATAGGTTGATTGCACCTGCGCCACAGTGTTGGCTGTCTGTTGCGCGTTGGTGACGGCTGTCTGGGTTTCTCCCAACTGCTTTTGCAATTGTAGGATGACTTGTTGGTCTTGTTCGTGCGTCTTCTGGTCCTGTGCGTGCGTCTGTTCGAGCTTCTGGAGTCTGTCGCCCATTTGTTCGACTATTTTTTTCAAAGCATCGAAGTCGTTGGTGCTCACTTGTGCTGACGCCCGCTGGGGCAGAACGCCCGCCATCATGCAGGCGGCGGCCAAAGTTCCAAAAATCTGGGAAGGGATTTTCATCGGTGGGATTCTCGGTTGTTTAGTTTCCGCTGTCTTCCTGGAGATATTTGAGAATCTCCCTGGCCTGCGCCGCTGGGAGGTTGGCCCGGACGCGCATGTGGATCATGATCGTCTTCCACTGGGCCGGGGTAAATTCGGTGGGATACCGCTCCGCATGACACCGATTACAGTTGAGTTGATACAACTCCGCGCCCGTGAGCTTCTTTTTCTTCACCTTTTTGGCCTGTTTGGCTGCGTCCGCTTTGGCGTCCGAGACTTGAGCGGGGGGCGCATTTGTGTCCGGTCCGGCGAAGATGGCGATGGATGACGCGAAAATGACCGAGGCTAGCAGCGCGAGGAGAATCCCAGGCCGCCGTCCTCCCTTAATTGAAATAAGTTGATTCGTAGTGCTCATAGGGTGAAGTCTGCGACAGGAAGGCAAGAAAGCAGCTACTTGCCCGCTGGCACACCGACTGCTAAAGGGTTATTTGGCTGTGATCACCGTAAATTCGCTGGCGTCGAATGCCTTCAGTGTCTCCGTACGGACATTGCCAGCGACAGCCAGCGCCGCCAGGCAATGAAGCGCCTTGGTTTCGTCCTCGGCGCTTACAATGATTACCCCGTCATAAGCCCCGGTGGTCCAGTATTGCGCTTCCACGCGAACGCCCGCCTTTGTGGCCGCTTCGCGGAAAGTCGCGGCGCGACTAGTTGACTTTTCGAGGCTTTTGGCGCCTTGCTCAGTGAACCGGAGAAGTGTCAGATAACGGGGCAAAATTATTTCCTTCTGTTTGGATTCTGCGTTGTCATGTTCCTTTGCATTTTCATCGAGTGAAATCCATAACAGGAAGGCAGGAGAACGGCTACTTGCCCTTTGGCATTTACTGATTGCCTATTGTGCTGGCGGGGAGGAATCGAAAGCTGACAAGCCTTCAAAAGTGCCTAATGCCGAGTTACATCGGCATGGAGGAATCCAGGGCGCCTCGATATTCCGTTGGCGACATTCCAACGTGGCGTTTGAACACGCTGTTGAAGCGTGGGATGGATCCGAAGCCGGCGGCAAAAACCACCTCGGAAATGCGCATGGATACATCCACTAGGAGGGCCTTGGCCTTTTCCACCCGGACGAGCGCGACGTATTCAGTCAAGGTCATTCCAGTGGCCTTCTTGAACATCTTGCAGAAATGAAAACGGCTGACTTTGACGTGTTGTGCCACAAGTCCGAGTGTAATTGTTTCCTGGAGGTGGGACTGAACGAACTGCTTCGCGCCGGTTACAATCTTAGGCTCCTTGGCTGCGGCGGAAATCGCGTGGCTGCTGATATAGTTAGCCAAATACTGGGCAAACACATTCATCAAGTGGGTGACAGCCTGGAGTCGATCAGCAGCGACAACCTGCGTTTCGAGGTAAGCCTTGAGCGCCTTCTTTTCCAAATCGATCTTCCGTTCGCCTATAACCTTTTTGAGCGCTATCAGGAAATGGCGCTCAGTTCGTTGCCGGCGGCACACCGGCCCACCGATCACTGTAGCCACAAGCTGCCCTCCAACCAAAACGGGCACGCGAACATGGGTCAGACCCGCGAAGCAAGTGATCTGTTGTGGACCAAATTTCTGACCAGCGCCTTTTTGTGCATGCCTTTCCGCTTCCAACCTGGCAATGCAACTCCCCGGAGCACGGTTCACCATCGCGCAAAATGCGCTTTTAAACCTCCCAAAACCAAGACCTTGATCTGGCTCGCCCAGCAGAGCGACGTGGAGAGGCACACCGGTCGCCTTCCAGAACGCCGTCTCGTAACGCTTGATGCCGAGCTGGCGTACCAAATTATCAATCGCGATTTGTTCCATAAACCAAGGTTAGTTTGAGGCGGAGGTGGCAAATGCGCTCACCGCATTTTGCCAGGAATAGAACCGATTTGGCGCATTTGCGATTCACCGGCCGTACCCCCCTTGGCAAAATGCGGCCACCAATCGCCAAGGATGGTGTAGTTGATTTGAGGGCGTGCCGGTAAGTTGAGATTGTGAAGAATACGAAAACAAGCCGGAGGAATGAATATGTCCGCTAAACTATGTGCGGTCGAGGAAACGAATGGAGCGCGCACATCCAAAACCGAAACGGCCTTTGGTTGTCCCCGTGACTTTCTGGGCAACCGGTTTGTCTATGTCGTGATTTCGCCCCGCGCGGGCGGCCTTTCCAT
Organism: Verrucomicrobiales bacterium; assembly: GCA_003140095.1. Classification (GTDB taxonomy): domain Bacteria; phylum Verrucomicrobiota; class Verrucomicrobiia; order Limisphaerales; family Palsa-1400; genus Palsa-1400. The sequence goes on from PLIU01000213.1 coordinate 11,236, forward strand.
TGGGCTGAACATGAACCCGGACAAATTCTGCAATTTCGATTGCGTCTATTGTGAAGTGAACCGCGATGTTCCGCCCGCCGAGCGTGAACTCGATGTCAGCGTCATGGCGGTGGAATTGGAGAAGACCCTGTTCCTGATCCGTTCGGGAGGAATTCGGCAATTGGCGGGTCACGGCGGATTAAGCCCGGAACTGCTGCGGCTGCGCCACGTCGCGTTTAGCGGTGACGGTGAGCCGACGTTGTGTGTGAATTTTGCAGAGGCTGTGCAGTCGGTGGTGCATGTGCGCGCACAGGGATTTCCCTTCTTTAAAATGGTTCTCATCACGAATGGCACATGGCTAGATTTGTCGCCGGTTCAAGAGGGACTCCGATATTTTACGCGCGAGGACGAAATCTGGATTAAACTCGACGCTGGCACTCAAGCTTACATGGACCGGGTCAACCGCAGCGAAGTCTCGCTGGACAAAGTCATGGAGAACACAAGACTGATTGCCCGGAAACGCCCGATCGTGATTCAAAGCTTGTTTCCGCTGATTGCGGGGCAAGAACCGCCGCCGGAGGAAATTGACCAATACATTCAGCGCCTTAGCGAACTGAAGGATAGTGGAGCGATGATTTCACTGGTGCAAATTTATTCCGCCACCCGTCCGACAACGCATTCCGAGTGTGGGCATTTACCGTTGCAAAGTTTGGCCCGCATCTGCCGGCGAATCATAACCGAGACTGGATTGCAAGCGGAAGTCTTCTAAGGGAATGGACCCAATCGGAACAAAAAATGAACAACCTTTGCCAAGAATAGGGAAGCCGCGAATACGAGCGGGTATATTTTAGCTCCATGAATACTCTATGTGACATAGCTCCAAACAGGGTTCAAGAAAACGAGCTTGAGACCGAACAAAACATCCCGACAGAACGGCTGGGCCAAATCTACAAGCGCATTCTTGTGGGGACGGATTTTTCGGTCGCTTCAAACTCTGCGTTTGAACAAGGGCTAAAGCTGGCCAAGCAGAACGGAGCCGAGCTTCTGATAGCTCATGCCTGCGCCACGCCAAACACACTTTGCTTCATGCCGCCGGAGTGCTACGGCGAGTGGGAATTATCCTCTCGGGCAGAGGCAAATAAGAACATCGGTTCTCTCATTCACAAAGCCCACAAAGAAGGGGTCAAAGCGCATAGGGTGTTGCTCCGTGGACTTGCGGATGATGCAATTATTGAAGCGGCGAAGCGACTCGGAGTTGACCTGGTCGTCATCGGCACCCACGGGCGCCGGGGTGTGTCGCGCTTCATTATGGGGAGCGTTGCCGCCCATGTGGTTTCGCGTGCTCCGTGCGCCGTCTTGACTGCTCGCGCATCAGACCGTGTTTCATGAAAACGACCGCCTTCGGTGAAAGCATTGGCCGCACCGCCAAGCCCTCTCATTTTTGCGGACATTTCATCGTTTGCGCGGATTGATCCGCCCAATGCGTGCGCAGGCTCACAACGAGCCGCCGTCGGCATATTCACTGAACACCAAGTAAGCCGACTCAGTCCCACGAGGATTAGCGGGGAAAACCGTGTCGATGGCACTCCCGGCGCCAGGTGCGCGGAAAAGGTTGCATACTTGCGGAGTTGCGAATATACTTAATATTGATGCTTAAAACATCTTTAGATCCCAAACATTTCGATGCCCTGCGCAAGTTCAAGGCGGGAATCTTCAAGGTTCTGGCTCACCCCACTCGCATCCATATTGTCGAGACCTTGCGGGTGGATGAGCTTTCTGTCGGGGCAATTCTGGAGCGCGTAAAAGTGGAGCCGGCGAATCTGTCACAGCACTTGTCTGTTCTGCGGCACAGTCATTTGGTGATCACGCGAAAACACGGCAACCAGGTTCTTTACTCGTTGCGCGATCCTTTGCTGATAGAAGTCTTGGAGGCCATGCGCCAGTACTTTCAAAAGTATTTTGAGGATTCCATCGAAATGCTCAAACAAATGGAACATGGCCGCTAGTCATTGACATGAACATTCCGATTGGGTTCCGCCCGAAAATACTGGACACACTCAAGGACTATACCCGCGCTGATTTTTATGCTGATCTCGTGGCGGGCCTTACGGTGGGCTTTGTCGCTTTGCCATTGGCCATGGCATTCGCCATTGCCTCGGGGGTGACTCCACAAGCCGGCATTTTCACGGCAGTGATAGGCGGGATGATTATTTCTGGATTGGGCGGCACCAAAGTTTGCATCGGCGGCCCAACGGGAGCGTTCATTGTCATCCTCTACGGAATTTACGCCAAGTACGGCGCTGAAAACCTTGCCATTTGCACCATGATCGCCGGTGGACTGCTTCTGGTCATGGGACTGACCGGTTTGGGAACGATGATCAAATTCATTCCGTATCCCGTCACAGCAGGATTTACCAGCGGCATTGCCGTTCTCATCTTTAGCACTCAAATCAAAGACTTTTGTGGACTGGCTGTGGACAAAGTTCCTTCCGATTTCCTTGAAAAAATGAAAATGTTCGCTCAACATGCCGGCACGTTCAAATGGCCGACTTTGACGCTCGCTGCTGTTTCATTGGGCATCATCAAACTTTGGCCCGGCCAATGGCAACGACGTGTGCCCGGCTCTATTGTTGCGCTCGTTATTGCCACTGTTGGGGTTGCCGTTTTTCACTTTCCGGTTGAAACCATTGGGACAAGATTCGGCGGCATACCCGAAGGCTTGCCCACCCCTCACTTGCCCGCGCTTTCATGGGACAACGTGCATCACCTATTTCAACCCGCCGTAACCATTGCCTTGCTGGCTGCTATCGAGTCACTCCTGTGTGCTGTGGTGGCGGATGGAATGATTGATGACCGGCACGACTCGAACCAGGAACTCATGGCCCAGGGGATTGCCAACATCGTGAGTCCCATTTTTGGTGGCATCGCTGTGACGGGAGCCATCGCGCGCACGGCGACGAATGTAAAGTGCGGCGGGCGCACCCCGGTTGCAGGCGTGATTCACGCCGTCACTTTACTGGTCATCATTTTGTTGGCAGCTCCGCTGGCCAAGTTCATTCCGCTTGCTACCCTGAGCGCCATTCTTGTCGTTGTTTCACTCAATATGGGCGAATGGCACAATTTTATCCGCCTGCCCAAGTGGCCGCGCAGCGACAGCGCTGTTTTTCTCGCTACCTTCAGCCTCACGGTCATCATTGACCTGACGGTCGCGGTAGAAACAGGTATGGTCTTGGCCGCCATGCTGTTTATTAAGCGTGTTTCCGACACCACGCAAATCACCGCGGTGGACGAAAGCACGGAGACCGAAGGCTCACATCATTCGCTGATCGGCAAAGAAGTCCCGAATGGCGTCATGATTTATCGCATATTTGGTTCATTCTTTTTCGGCGCGGCGGATAAACTGGAGAGTGCCCTCCAGAGACTCAAGCAGGAGCCCGAAGTTTTAATTTTGCGCATGCGAAAAGTCCTGGCCATGGACGCTACTGGATTGAATGCTTTGGAAGACCTTTACGAGCGGCTGCGGCGCCGCGACAAATATCTCGTTCTCAGCGGCCCTCACGCCCAACCTTTGTTCATGATGGACAAGGCCGGTTTTCTGGACCGGCTTGGGAGAGAAAATGTCTGCGCTGATATAGATCTGGCTCTGGCTCGTTCCCGCGAAATACTTAACCTTCGTGCCGAGGTCCCCGGCGACGTTCCTCCAAAAAAACAGCCCTGAGATTCTGGCAAGTCCCGCCAGTCCTACCCGCCGGTATTCTGAGATTCAACCCAGCGGACTGCGTAACGAATCAACTCCGCCATGCTGGTCAGTTTCAATTTTGCCTTGATGTTGGCGCGATGGACTTCGATGGTTTTCGTGCTGAGGTGAAGTCTGTCCGCCATCTGCTTGGTTTCAATTCCCTGGCCAATAAGTCGAAATACCTCAAATTCGCGGTCCGTCAGCTTTTCAACGGGTGAAGTGGCAACGTTCGCTCCATGACCGGAAAAGATTTCCAGGATTTTCGCGGACATTTTTTCGCTGACGCAGATTTGTCCGCTCAAAACCTGGCGGATGGCCTCCATGATCTTTTTTCCGCCTTCCTGTTTCATAATGTAACCGCGCCCACCTGCCCGCAGGACGCGTTCGACATAAAGGGCTTCGTCGTGCATCGAGATGACGAGGACGAGCACGCCGGGATGCATTGCCTGAATGTCTTTAGTAAGCTCAAGCCCGTTCTTGCCGGGTAAAGTGATGTCGGTCAGGACAAGGTCGGGCTTCAGCGAGGCGATCTTTTCCAGAGCTTCGTTGGCGTCGCCAGCTTCCCCGCAAACTTCGAGATCAGGCTGGTTGGCAAATAACTGAGCCAATCCTTCGCGCATCATAGGATGGTCATCCACCAGGAGGATTCTTTTTTTGGCGGCGCTTTTTCTTCGCGGAGTCATTTTGTTGTGGGCGCTGGTGTGTTTGCGGTTTTCGGCAGGAAGCAAAGGACCTCCAATCCGCCAGCAGTATGCGGTTGCAACAACACCCTGGCCCCGATCAGACTGGCGCGATACTGCATGATGCGCAGCCCCATGCCTTGTCCGCCCCCGGAAGGCGGGTTGAAACCCGTCCCATTATCTTTGACCATCAGGACAATTCTCTGCGGCTCATCTGAGAGGTGGATTTCAATTGATTTTGCGTTGCCATGTTTTATGGCGTTGCTCACAGCTTCCTGGGCAATGCGATAGAGATGGGTCGCGGCAGTATGGTTATGCAGCAACACCGGCGCACCGTTCACGAAGCGGCATTGGACATCAAACAGTTTTATTGTGTCTTGGGCTAGTTCTGTGAGCGCGGACATCAAGCCTTCCGATTCGATAACCACCGGCGAAAGGCCGTGGGCCAGGGAGCGCGTTTGGGCGATGGCAGCGCGCACATGCCCGGCGATTTGCGCGGCTTGTGCGGCTTGTGTTTTGGCCGGGAGGTTCTCTGCCAGCGCCTGGAGCTTGAACTCGATACCGGCAAGTTGCTGGCAAATGCCATCGTGCAAATCCTGTCCGATGCGCCGCCGCTCCATTTCGCTGATGCGCAGTACTTCTTCCTCCAGGCGCTTGTGTTCGGTGATGTCAGTACGGATGGCAATGTATTGCTCCGGTTTTCCGTCCGAGTTGAGATATGGATAGATGGTCGTCGCCACCCAATAAAAGTCGCCGTCTTTGGCACGATTGCAAATCGCCCCTTGCCAAACCTGACCGTACGCAATAGTCGTCCAAAGGTCTTTGAAGAATTCCTTGGGGTGATGGCCGGAGTTGATGATGCGATGGTCCTGCCCGATCAGTTCATCCCGCGAATATTTGGAAATCTCACAGAATTTGTCATTCACGTAAGTGATGCGCCCGCGCGCGTCTGTGATGGCCACGATAGAATGCGTGTCCAGAGCGGACTTGAGGTCGCCCAGTTCGCGAAGGATGGCCGCGCCATCGTTCATGCCCGCAGCGAGCACCGGATCGGACTCCAGCGCCCGGAGCCGTTGCACCAATTGCGGTTTGGTCATGCGCAAATACTTCATGGCCGCTCCATATTACCGGCAGTCTTTTCACTAAGCACCAGAAAAGAAGCGGCAACGAAGGGCGGCAAAGGCTGCTCATGCAGAAACCAATTGCCCCCGGTATTCGGTGGGAGATTGGCCCGTGATTTTTTTGAAGACCCGATTGAAGTGCGTCAGCGATTGGAAACCGATTTCGTACGCAATTTCGCTGATCCGCAGGTTTCGGTTTAGCAAGAGGTTGCGTGCCTTTTCAACCCGGACGCGAGAGACGTAATCCGTAAAATTAAGGCCGGTCGCCTTTTTGAACATTTTGCAGAAATAAAAGGTGCTCATGTTGACGGCCTTGGCGACCATCCCAAGGGAAAGATCTTCGGCTTGGTTTTCCTGAATGAATTGTTTGGCGCGCGTAATTGACGGCGGTTCTGCGCTTGCGCGCTGAACCAAAATCTGGTTGCTCACCATCGAAATATGCTGCCCGAAAATCGCGAGTAGTTTTACCACTCCATCGTGCTGCTGTGGAGACAGCACTTTGGTGCTGAAGTAAGCCTGCCTGAGTTGGTCGTTCTCAATCTCCAATCCCCATTGGGCAACTTGAACGGCTGCGCGGTTGAACTGCTTTTCCGTTGGCTTTTTGCGAAAGACCTGCCCTGTTTGCAAGAAGCCCACCAGGCGTTCCCCGAACCTAATGGGGACCGCCGTGTCCGACAATCCCAATTCGCACGTAAGAGTTTGCGCCTCATTCTTGGCAGTCTCCGAAAGCTGTTGTTGCAGACGGAGACAGGCGGCGCAAGAGCGGCTTTTTCCTGCCATCATTGCGCAGAACGGGTTTTCCTGGCACTTGCCGCGATGCGGAAGTTGCCAGGATTCGACCGGCCGCATTGAAACGGGAAGGCCGGTGGTTTCACTGAAGGCCCGTTCATAATCCTGATAAATGGTGGAATTGGCCAGAGCCTCGACGAGGTCTTTGTTCTCTCGATGGATACTGTCGGTGTTTGTTTGGGCATCCGTCTCAACATAATTTGTTGTCATGCGAACAAAATACGCGAATGCCCGATTCCGCGCCATTGGGAGCGCTCCCAACTCAGCGCTGGCGAGGTCAACTATGCCAGCTAAGGAATTTCCTTAGACGGATGAATCTCTTCAGTTTGACTCATGTTGCAATTGCCAACACACACATGCCGGGGCCGTGGAGCGCCAGCGTTTGACTCTTGTTGCAGTTGAAGCAATTGCACCCGGGTGATCTGCAATCGCTTGATCACTATTGCGGCCATGCGTTTCATCAGTTCATAGCCAAAAACCGGGTCCTTTTCGCATTGCTCGCGCAGGCGCGTGCCGTAAAAGAAAATCGCGTTCGTCGGTTCAACGGCGCGCGCGCTGAAATGCCAGTAATATGGCGGAAAAAGCCATGACCACCCCAGCACCTCATCTTCGCCTATAAATTGAACTAACGGGGGCGATTCGCCATCGCCCCTCGATTCGAGCGCGATTTTGCCCTGACAAATCAGGTAAAAGCGGTTCGCAGGCTCACCTTCAGTGAAAATATTCTCACTCTGACGGAATTGTTTGGACATGGCTGCCTCTGCCAACTTATTCAGGTGTTCCGGTTTCATGTTCGCGGCGAACCGATGGGCGGCAATGGCCTCGGCGAGCGTCACCGCTGTCTCTTTTTTGTTTTCAATGGTCGCATTCATGTTGGTTCTTATATTTGCACGGTCGAGTTAATCGTTCAGCGGCGACCAATCGTGGCTGCGCACATATTCCCAGGATTCGCGCGATAAGCGCTGTTGCAGCGTAAATACGGATTCGCTGCCTGGTTCAAGCGCTGATGCCTCGGAGCGTGTCGATGAGTTTTCTTCGGCCAAGTTCGCTTTGTTTTCCAGATCAATCAATTCAGCATTCATATCTGCCAGCAATAAACCAGAGAGGAGGAAGTCGCGCCCCACATCTTTTGGCAAAAGCAGGCCCAAACTTGCCGTCCTTGCACGGTCGGGTGATCGAAGCCATTTGCGAGATGGCCGAAGTCGCGCCAATAAATGCGAAGCCTCCGCCAATCGCCGGTTAGCTGGCTGATGCGATTGGCTGAATGATGTTTCCAGAAAGATTGATTATGAATTCAATCGCATTGAAAGCACGAAAGGAGCCGTATATGAACAGTTTGATGACTGCAAATCCGATTCAGGCGAAAACGGAATGCGTCGGCACCCGGTTTGCGCCACAGGACGCCAGGGAATTCAAGCCATTCGTCAATCCGCCCCAAATCCAAAACATTCTGGTGGCGGTGGATTTTTCTGATTATTCGGAAGCCGCCCTGCAATACGCTACGTTCCTGGCCGAGACCTTTGGCGCGACCTTGACGCTGGTCCATTCCGTGGAGCCTTACGTTTATCCAGAAGATCTGTCGGCAGGATTCACAATTGAGCAAATTGATGCACGCTGGATACAAAAACAGAAAGAAAAACTGGAGGCACTTAGGCAGACAATCAAAAAAGGCATTCCTGCGACCGTTGTTGTGACAATGGGAACCCCTTGGAATCGAATCGTCGGAGCGGCAAAGTCGTGGAACGCCGACCTAATTGTCATTGGCACGCATGGTCGGACAGGATTGAAACACGCGCTGATGGGGAGCACTGCTGAACGAGTCGTCCGCCATGCCACTTGTCCGGTTCTGGTCGTGCATTCGGCGGACAGCCGGGCTGCGAATTCCAAAATGTCTGAATCCGTTTAAACTTTCCGTGCTACATCAAGCAAAAATTAAATCACCATTAAGATGAACGTTATTCAAAACATCAATGCCCTTGAAATCCTCGATTCGCGCGGCAACCCAACCGTCATGGTCAAGATCGCGCTTGACAACGGCGTCAGCGCCTCAGCCTGTGTGCCATCCGGCGCGTCAACTGGCATTCGGGAAACCGTCGAACTGCGCGATGGCGACTCGAAACGCTATGGCGGCAAAGGCGTGCTCAAGGTCGTTTCCAACGTCAATCAAATCATCGCGCCCAAACTGAAAGATAAATCGCCACACGGACAAAACGAAATTGACGAACTAATGCGCCAAATCGATGGCACAGAGACGAAATCCAAACTCGGCGCGAACGCGATTCTCGGTGTATCAATGGCCGTTTGCCGCGTTGCCGCGCTGGATTCAGGAATTCCACTTTACGAATACATCCGAAAACTGCATGGCGGCAAAGCGAACGCGCTGTTTGTGTTGCCAGTGCCGCAGATGAACGTGCTCAACGGCGGCGCACACGCCACAAATAACGTGGACTTCCAGGAATTCATGCTCTTTCCCATCGGTGCGCCGACGTTCGCTGAAGCGGTCCGTTATGGTGCGGAAGCCTTTCACACGCTCCAGAAGCTGTTGCAAAAGCGCGGATTGGTGACGGCGGTCGGAGATGAAGGCGGTTTTGCGCCGAACCTCAAGACGAATGACGAAGCGGTAGCAGTGATTGTGGAGGCCATCCAGGCCAGCGGCTACGAGCCAGGCAAGGACATTGCCATCGCCCTCGACCCAGCCGCCAGTGAATTTTACGACAATGGGACGTACGTATTCAAAAAATCCGATGCCTCGCGCAAGACCCCGGTTGAGATGGTCGAGCTTTACGAGAGTTGGGTGAGGAAATACCCCATCGCCTCTCTCGAAGACGGCATGGGCGAGGAAGATCGCGATGGGTGGCTGGCCATCACAAAGGCGCTTGGCAAGAAGTTGCAACTAGTCGGGGACGACAACTTTGTCACCAATCCAAAAATATTTGCAGAAGGCATCCGCGACGGCATCGCCAATGCGATTCTCATCAAACTGAATCAAATTGGCACGGTTTCGGAGACATTGGAAACTGTGGCGATGGCGCAGAAGGCCGGATACGGCGCCGTCATTTCGCATCGTTCAGGTGAAACCGAAGACGCTTTCATAGCCGATTTCGCTGTCGGCACGGGGGCGGGTCAGATCAAAACTGGCTCACTTTGCCGTTCTGAACGCATCGCCAAATACAATCGTCTGCTCGTCATAGAACAAGAACTGGGCGGGCGAGCACACTATGGCGGCAAAGCTTTCAAAGCTCGGTGGAGATAAGTGCTTCGACGGTTTCCAACGGCTCAATGCAGTGGCGGAATATGCGCCCAATACTAGTCGCCAGCAGGCGCTTTGCCGATAGAACGCGCGCTGACACAGTTCTCCGAACTAATGTACCGCGGTCTCGGTTCTGCTTCTAAAGACTGCGTGTAGCCTTGATCGCACTTCGCGGTCGTGGCGCGGCGTATAAAAGTAGCAATTCCTGCTCGGCCTGAAACCAACATCCAACCTCCTGATTGGCTGGCCGACCCTTCTTTTCCCAAATCTCGTACGCCCGCACCTCAAAGTCGGCGTGGAGTGGACGTTTTAGCTGATTTGTTTTTTGCATAAGTGGTTTCCTTTCCTCTGTTTCTGTTGTCATTAAATAATTACTGTCGGTGCGAAGATGTTTGTGAGTTATGGGACGTTGTCATCTGGCGAACGCCTCGATCCTCGCGTGTGTCACGGGATTCGGAAAAAATATTGTCCCGCTTTTTAGACTCCGGGTTTGCGGTAGTTTGCTTGGGCTTTGTCCGCAGTTGGTGGAGTGCTCTTGGAAAAACAGGAGTTTGGGATGTTTCCACGAACTTGGTAATGAATGCTTTCATAATTTTAGCCTTCCGCTGATTGCCTTTGAACTCTTGCCCTACGTCCGGTTGTGAAATCCATGAACACGAGTCAGATTCCGTTCGGCGAGCAATTGCGCCTCGGCCTCCAGCCAATGCTGGACGTCGCATCCAGGTCGGGAACTTTCGTTCACATAAATAAAGTAGGCTCTTCTGGCCACTTCATCAGCTGACGGCGCAAAATCCGTTTCATTCTTGTTTAAGCCAGCAGCCTTGGCCGACCGTGATGCACTGGCCGGTTTTTGGCTTTGGTCCTGTGTGAATTTATTATCTTTCATAATCATTTATTCCTACGATGGAATTTACGGCAACTTGCCTGCTTCCTCTCAGCATATTTTGGCCAAGACTCAACCTTTCTTGACCGACGTTGCCGACACAGAGATTCAGTTAAGAATGACTCATGCACAAATTACCCTTTGAAGTATTTTAATCGGTAAATGCCGGTTTCTTTAGGCGTTGCGACCAACACAGGTAAAAAATCGCAGGATATACGAGCAACTCCATGACGGTCGGGGTGACCACGTCGCCAACCGTGGGGTGTAACGATGCGCTCCATGAGGTCCTCGGCCGTGCCGCGGCTCCAGAGGATTGGTGCTGTGCAGCTTTCCGGTTCTGGTGGGGTCCTCGTTGCGCGAATATGGGCGCCCACTTACGCAAAATGTGCGATGTTGCCGGCAAAAAACGGTTAGCGCGTCCGCCTATAGAAAATTAGTGTCAGGGCAAGATATTTATGCTTATGAATACAAACAAAAAGGAAATGGTGCTGGCTGTCCTGGCCGCTACAGTAGGATTCACACCAAAAGCCTTCGGTGGCGAGGCGGATATTAAAATTCCCGATCTGACGCAAGTTAGATTCGAGGGGCTGGGCGGCGTCAGTGGCACGACGTTGATGTACATGGGCTTGGTGGTTTGCCTCGTGGGAGCGATTTTTGGCCTGGTGCAGTATTTCCAGACTAAATCGCTCCCTGTGCATGAGAGCATGGCTCGCGTTTCGGAGGCAATCTGGGAAACCTGCAAGACTTACCTTTCCACTCAGGGCAAGTTCCTGTCTGGCCTCTGGCTGTTGATCGCCGCTTGCATGGTGTATTATTTCCTGGGGTTGCAACATCAGCCCATCGGCCATGTCGGCCTTATTTTGCTCTGCTCCATCTTAGGTGTTCTTGGCTCGTATGGGGTCGCCTGGTTTGGCATCCGAATCAATACAGTGGCCAATTCACGCACCGCCTTTTCGGCGCTTAGGGGTAATCCGCTCAAAACTTTGAGCATCCCGCTTCGCTCTGGAATGAGTGTCGGATTGTTGCTCGTTGCGGTGGAATTGTTCTGCATGATTTGCATCCTGATTTTTCTAAAAGATCTGGCTGGTCCTTGTTTCATCGGTTTCGCCATCGGTGAATCCCTGGGCGCTTCGGTATTGCGCATTTGCGGAGGCATTTTCACTAAAATCGCGGACATTGGCTCCGACTTGATGAAAATCGTCTTCAAACTTCCCGAGGACGATCCCAAGAATCCTGGAGTGATCGCCGATTGCACCGGGGACAACGCGGGTGATAGCGTCGGGCCGACGGCGGACGGTTTTGAAACTTATGGCGTAACCGGGGTGGCTTTGATCGCCTTCCTCGCTCTAGCTATGGCGGACAAGGTCAACCAGCCCGTTTGCGCGACGCTCATTATTTGGCTTTTCGTGATGCGCGCATTGATGATCATTACATCCCTGTTTTCCTACTTTTCCAATGAAGTTCTTAGCAAAATCCTGTACGCGGGCAAGAAGCATTTTGATTTTGAGTCGCCGTTGACACATTTGGTCTGGCTGACTTCGGCAATATCCATTGCGGTGACGTTTGTCGCCAGCAAACTGCTCCTGGGCGATTTCAAGGATGGTGCCGGCACGGCGCAACCCGCCTTGTGGTGGGTATTATCCGTCATCATTAGCTGCGGCACAGTGGCTGGGGCGCTGATCCCGGAATTCACCAAGATTTTCGTCAGCACCAAATCCCGCCATGTGCGCGAAGTGACCAACTGTTCCAGACACGGAGGAGCATCCCTCAACATCCTGTCGGGCTTCGTCGCAGGTAATTTCTCCGCGTTCTGGATGGGTTTGTGCATCATGGCCCTCATGGCTGCCGCCTATTTTTTCTCGCAAAATCCGGCCTTGCATTCGTTCCTGCCTCCCAAGTTCGCCTTTGCAGCGCCTATTTTCGCCTTCGGATTGGTGGCCTTCGGCTTCCTTGGCATGGGACCAGTCACCATCGCCGTGGATAGCTTTGGCCCGGTTACTGATAACGCTCAATCGGTTTATGAACTGAGCCAGATCGAGAGCTGCAAGAACATCAAAGGAGAAATCAAGAGAGATTTCGGTTTCGACCCAGACTTTGAGCACGCCAAGGACCAACTTGAAGAGGGCGATGGCGCGGGCAACACTTTCAAAGCCACCGCGAAACCAGTGCTCATCGGCACAGCGGTGGTCGGTGCGACCACAATGGTTTTTGGCATTATCATGTTGTTGCAGAAAATGTATGACGTCCAAGTGGCTTCCGGTTTGGCCGGACCGTTTAAACCGGTCATTGATGCGTTGAGCATAGTCCAACCAGAAATTATCCTGGGACTGATTATGGGCGGGTCCGTTATTTACTGGTTCACGGGCGCTTCCTGTCAGGCGGTTGTCACCGGGGCCTATAGCGCGGTCGTTTACATCGAGCAACACATGAACCTCTCGTCCACCACAGCTTCGCAGGAGGACAGCAAGGAAGTCGTTCGCATCTGCACCCGCTATGCACAAAAGGGGATGTGGAACATTTTCATTGTCGTGTTTTGTTTCGCCCTAGCGTCGCCGTTTTTCAACCCTTACTTCTTTATCGGGTACCTGATTGGCATTGCCTTCTTCGGCCTTTTCCAAGCCATCTTCATGGCAAATGCCGGCGGCGCGTGGGACAACGCCAAGAAGATAGTCGAAGTTGAACTCCACCAAAAGGGCACCGAACTCCATGCCGCGACAGTCGTGGGCGACACCGTGGGCGATCCGTTCAAGGACACGTCTTCGGTAGCGATGAACCCCGTCATCAAATTCACCACCCTCTTTGGCCTCCTGGCAACTGAGATCGCCGTTACCATGCGCGATCAAAGCACGAAGACGGCAATCGGCGTGGTCTTTTTCGCCATCGCGCTCGTCTTTGTTTATCGTTCATTCTACTGCATGCGTATTCCAGAGGAATTGGCAGGCGATAAGATACCGCCCACTGACACACCGGGCCATAGCGCCACGCAAGACAAGGATCATTACGTTCTTGCCAAGTGATACCGAGATTGCATTCGGCGTAAGGCCCTCCCGCCTTACGCCGGACAATCGATCAACACCCGCGTTTTCCAGGACTCGTGTAAAGAACGGTTTCCCAGCTTCAATGCAAATGCCCTAAAACCAAAGACACAAAAGCGCGAGATTATATTTATCATATACAATGACGCGCTCCCGGTTCGAGGCTTGCAAAAGACGGAAACCTTTTATAACCCGGAAATAGATTCGCGCTGGAGGTAAAAAATATGAAGAAAACAATGAACGTGCGCTCCTCGGAAAGCCCTCTGTTTTCCAGTGCCGCGAACAAGGATGAACTATCTGAGAAGGGATTTGTTGCCCTTTACATTGAATTGACCGGATCCAGAGAAACCGAAGCCAGGGGCGTGTATATGTATTCTGGCGTCATCCGGCAACGGACGTCCGTCTCGTGGGAAGATTGAGCAGGGCGGTCAGGGTATGCTGAAAGGTTTCTTGGGGTGTTGTCGCCTCGATCGAAAACAGCAGCCCTTGGACCCTGTAAAAGTCAAGCATCGGAGCCACGCTTTCTTCGTAACATTTCAGGCGCGTGCGAATTGTCTCCGGATTGTCATCTTCTCGTTGGCAGAGTTGCTGGCCACAGCGGTCGCAGCGGCCCTCTATTTGCGGCGGATGAGATGTCAAATGATAAACGGCGTGGCACTTGAGGCATGTTCGCCGTCCACTAAGCCGCGCAATAATCTGGTCAGGCGACAGCACATAGTGGATCACGCCGGTAAGCGACACTCCTTCGGCTTGGAGCAGGTTTTGGAGCGCCTCGGCCTGCGCCGTTGTGCGTGGGAAGGCAACCAGAAACGGGCGTGACCCGGATTGGGCGAATCCGGGTGAAGTCGGCGCGGGCGGTCTTTCCATCGCAACGCTTCGAGATCTGGAACATGCTTTGGAGGGAATTGACCTTAAAACCACCAATCTATTCGTCCGATCCGGCGCGTCTGGAATGCCATTTGCCGCTCTTTTGATAGCTCTAATGCGAAAGCGCAAACAACAACCGAGCCTCTTGCGTGGTTGTATTGAGATGGATCCTTTGGGGGTTCTCTCGCATGAGGGCAGTCTGCCTCAATCCCTGGAAGGTGCTTATCGTGAAATGGCCGCACTCACGCGCTGGGCAGAGGACCATGCTCACCGCCTTCAAACCATCTGCGTCCATAGCCGTGCGTGGCACGAAGCGGGCGGAAATGCCGTGCAGGAACTGGCCTTTACGCTGGCGACTGGAATCGAATATCTCCGCGAAATGCAACAGCGCGGGCTGAACGTGAACACGGTTGCCCCGCGCATCCGTTTCGCCGTGACTGTCGGTGAAAACCTTTTCATGGAAATTGCCAAGCTGCGGGCCTTGCGAATGCTCTGGTCGCGGGCCGTTGCAGTACTGGGTGGAAATGAAGACGCGCAAAAGCTCTCCTTGCACGTTCGTACCTCCCAATGGAACAAAAGCAGTTGCGATCCGCATAACAACATTTTGCGCGCCACCGTCGAGGCTCTCGCCGGTGTGCTCGGCGGCTGTGATAGTTTGCAGGTCAGCGCGTTCGACGAAGTGATTCGTCCACCTGATGATTTCAGCCGGCGCATCGCGCGCAACACGCAGCTCATCTTGCAAAAAGAATGCATTCTTACCCAGGTCATTGATCCGGCGGGCGGTTCGTGGTTCGTGGAAGTCGTGACCGCTGAACTTGCCGACGGTGCGTGGCCCTTGTTTCAAGAAGTCGAAAAACTCGGCGGAATGGCAGCCGCCTTGCACGAGGGCTTTGCGCAAGAGGCAATTCACGCTGTTGCTGCGGAAAAAATTCAAGCCGTCGCGTGCCGACATGATTCCATAGTGGGAGTGAACCAATACGCAAATCCGAAGGAGCAGCCGCTTGAGGCTCCGTCGGAGGATGCAAAATGGTTTCACAAACGCCGGGCGCAGCAGATCGGCTCTTATCGCACTTCATTGGATGATACCGAGAGCGAGATCGTGCTGAAAAGATTGTCCAACATCGTAAATATCCGAGGCGAGGGGCTTTTTGCGGAATGCTTGGAGGCGGTTATTTCCGGCGCTACGCTGGGGGAAATAGTCCGGGCCATTCGCATCCACGATCACCCATGCGCGACCGTCACCCCGGTGAGAATCACTCGCGCCGCCGTGCCGTTTGAACGGCTTCGCACCGCAATTGAACGCTACGTCGCCAGCAACCACGCACGCCCACAAGTCTTCCTTTGCAATATGGGATCGTTGAAGGAACACAAAGCTCGCTCTGATTTTTCGCGCGGATTCTTTTCCACGGGCGGCTACGACGTGGTTTCACCCGAAGGATTCGGAACGCCCAAAGCCGCAGTCCAGGCGTTTGTGCAGTCAGGGGCACGGATCACGGTGATTTGTTCAACCGACGAAAACTATCCAGCGTTTGTTCCGCCGCTCGTCAATGGCATCCGAGCCGCACGGCCTGATGCCGTGATTGTGCTGGCAGGAAATCCAAAAGGCCAAATGGAGGCTCACAAGAAGACAGGCGTGGATGAGTTCATCCATCTCCGTGCGGATGCAGTTCAATTGCTCGGCAATTTTCACTCTAAGCTTGGGATTGAAATATGAACACCTTTCCTGATTTCACCAAAATTTCTTTCGCCGCCCCTCCGGCTCACGCAACTTTCGAGGATTGGCGCATCCGTTTTGAAGCGGAAACGGGCCGACCGTTGGCGGAATCCGTTCATAAGACGCTGGAGGGAATTGATGTTCGCCCACTTTATACGGCGGCGGATCTCGAAGGCTGTGAGTATCTGGACACCATGCCGGGATTCGCACCATTTGTGCGAGGTCCTTACGGCTCCATGTACGTCACCAAACCGTGGACCGTCCGGCAGTACGCGGGTTTTTCAACAGCGGAGGAAAGCAATGCCTTTTACCGCCGCAACATCACCGCTGGTCAGCAGGGGCTTCGCCCGCATTCAAGGCATCGTCGTTGGCATCGTCGCTAATAATCCCGGCGTCAAAGCGGGCACGCTGGATATTGATTCGTCCGACAAAGGCGCGCGCTTTATTCGCTTTTGCAATGTTTTCAATGTTCCGTTGGTCACCTTGGTGGACATCCCCGGTTTCATGCCAGGTATTCAACAGGAGCGCGGCGGCATCATCCGACATGGAGCGAAAATGCTGTTCGCTTATGCGTCCGCCACGGTGCCGAAAATAACGGTCATCCTCCGCAAAGCTTACGGCGGCGCTTACCTCGCCATGTGCAGCAGCGACATGGGGGCGGATTTTGTTTTCGCGTGGCCGACCGCTGAAATTGCCGTCATGGGTGCTGAAGGCGCAGTCAAGATTCTTTACAAACGGGAAATTGCCGCCGCCAATGACCAGAAGGCCAAAGAAGAGGAATTGGTTGCGGAATACCGCGAGAAATTCTGCTCACCTTACGAAGCCGCCAAGAAGGCGATGATCACCGATGTCATCGCGCCTTCCGAAACCCGCGCCAGAATTTCACTTGCGCTTCGCGGTACCTTGACCAAGCGCGAATCTCGTCCCCCAAAAAAACACGGGACTATCCCTCTCTAAACCGCCATGTCCACCCCGGAGCTAATTCTAAGCCAAGTTGCCATTGCACTGCTGGTAGTGACGTTTTACCACCTGTGGATTTCTCGCAAGAAGCAGATTTCACCTCCCGTTTCAACGCTTCCAACAGCGCCCGCGCCATCGGTTGCGATGCCGGTGTTCACTGGGCCTAACACGCCGCCCGCAAAGACATTGCCTGTGACAGAACAAATGCCGCCTGAAATTCTCGCTGTCATAGCGGCAGCGATAGCTGTAGTACTGGGCCAACCTTACCGGGTCGTATCCGTGCAGCCAGCGGCGATGCCCATACCGGAACTGAATGTCTGGGCTCTGGAAGGCCGCATGGATCAGTTCAAATCCCACAAGATCCGATAATCTTTTCTGATACGAGCTATGATTAAGAAACTCCGTGTTACGGTGGATGGCAAACCCTACGAGGTAACGGTCGAAATCCCGAATGAGCCTGGCGCTGCCGCCCCCATTCCGCCGCCTTCGGTAAGCGCACCCGCACCGCCGCCGCCGCCCGCGCCTGTCGCGCAATCCAGCACCGGCCCCGGAGAAGTGCGCAGCCCACTCGCAGGCCGAATTATCGCTATCAATGTTCAACCGGGCCAGGCGGTTATTGTGGCCAAGATTCACCTGGGCATACCGTTCGGGATAGCCTGCCGTCTTTGCACGTTCCGCCCAAGCATAACGGTAGCTGTGCAGCGAGACGCCCTTGATGCAAAGTCCAGTGCAGCGTTGTTTGAACTCCGTGGCACGGTCGCCTGAACGAACGCTTCGCAGATACGGAAACAGCGGCCCATTGCCCGGCAGGTCGCGCAGGATTTCCGCCATGTCTTCATCCATGCGCATGATGGCAATCGAGCCGGTCTTCCGGCGCGCATAGCTAATGACGTGGTGTTCCCAATCAACATCCTCGGCGTTCAAGCCGGCCAGATCGGATTGCGATGCGCCCAAGTGCCACGCGAGTTTGTAGAACGCCTTGCGTTCGGGATTTTGTTCGCGGGCGACGATGGCCAGATGTTCGGCCAGCGTAATACCGCGCTTCTCTTTGAACTCGACGGCGGGCCACTGGCGTTTCGGCACGAGCGGCCACGGCAGCCAATTCATGTCCACGCAGAAGTTGTGCAGCCGCCGGAGATAAACATTCGTCGAGACAGTCCCCATTTGCAGAACCTTCAGGATCGTTTCACCTTTGGTCTCAATGATGACCTGCGGCAGCAACATGACGAATGCCTTGTCCTTGGCGGCAGTTTTCCAGCGGTGTTGGTTGGCTCCCTGTTTGGTGTTGGTCAATGCTTCAATGGCATTCCGCCATGTCCGGGTGGTGATGCCGTTGTCGCTGCCCGCCAGATACGCCTTGGCAATCTGGAGATTCAGCATCGGCTGACGCTCGGAGTTGTTTTTGGCTTCGATGATCTGTTTGGCATCGTCGGCGTTGGTGGTGCCGAGGCTGGTGCGCTTGCCGGTTGTGGTGTCCACACTGTAGTAGCCTCCCCCACGAATTCCACGGCAGATGAGACGGTAACGTGTTTTCATATTTTTCACGCAACCACGAGAATAACTGAGGCCGAATCCGATGAGGTAACCGATAGGCGGCGGATTACGCCGGTCTATGCTGGTTTCCTACGGATTGGAAAAAAGGTGTCCGTTTTGGTGTCCGTTGCGGACCCTTCACCCTCAAATTCATTGCTGCTCAAGCAGTTAGAACTGGAGGCGGAGGTCGGAATCGGGCCGTCGCCGCTACGCTTTCACCGCCGAGACGGCTTCCGCAGTCGTTAATACTTTGGCGGACGAGTTGGCGAAAAAGTCGATGCGAAAAGAGCGACCGCGCTCCCGAAGAAGCCGGCCACGAGGGAAAGGTGTCGCCGCGCCACTTGACGCACCTCGGCATTCGTAGGATCGTTGTGGCATGAGATTTTTATGCTTATACCGTGTTGATTCGGCTGGGATGCCGCCGCAGGAGCTTGGAACATGGCTCGGAGCCAAGGGCCGCCTCCGTGACGCTCAAACCGGGCCGGGCGAGTCTCAAGAAGGACGCGTTGCTGAGACGCCAATTACGGAGCCACAAACCAAGGAGGTTTGACACGGGTGACCCAATAAAGAATCTGAGCGATGTGCTCATGTTAAGTTCAATTTTTTGGAGGATAGATTCCGTCGGCGGGACGAGACGACCGCGCTCCCCAAGAATTCACTGATCCGGTCAGACCCAGTCAAACCAGAAAAGGAGCTTTGATGTATGATCCGTGCTCAAAACGTGGTCCGAAATATTTGCTTCCACTTTGCCAGGGCGCTTTCTACTATCGGGCGGCAGGGAAACGTGGTTTCCCGCACCTTGGCCCGCTGGAATGCCCATTTTATGCCACTGACACATACGACGGACCTATTCGTCAAAGCTCTCAAAGGCAAATACGCCCTGGGCGCCTTCAACGTCAATAACATGGAGATGCTCCAGGCCATCGTCGAGGCCTGCGAGGCGGAGAAAGCACCGGTCATGCTCCAAATCTCCAAGGGCGCCCGTCAATATGCCAGCGCCGTCTATCTCAAAAAGCTCATCGAGGCCGCCGTGAGCACTTCCAACATCCCAGTGGCGGTCCACCTCGATCACGGCGACTCCTTTGAGTTGTGCAAAGAGTGCATCGATGAAGGGTTCACCAGTGTGATGATCGATGGCAGCCATGAGCCTTTTGAAAAGAATGTCGAGGTTTGCAAACGGGTGGTCGAATATGCCCACAACCATGACTGCGTGGTGGAAGGGGAGCTGGGCATGCTCGTTGGCGCCCAGCACGACGACGGCGAGGAGGGCGGGAGCTATTCCAAAGGCGGCGTTTATACGCATCCTGAGGAAGCGGTGCTCTTCGTCCGCCAGACGGGCGTCGATTCACTGGCCGTGGCCATCGGCAATTCGCACGGCGCCTACAAGTTCAAGGGGGAACAGCGGCTGGATTTGGACCGGTTGCGCGCCATCAAGAAGGCGCTGATGGAGGCCGGGTTGGGGGATTATCCCCTGGTTCTTCATGGCGCTTCCAGTGTGCCAAAAGACCTCGTCCAGGAAATCAACAAATATGGCGGCAAGCTCGGCGAGGACACCGCCGGCGTCCCGGAAGAGGATATTGAAATCGCCCGGCGCGTCGGTTGCACCAAGGTGAACATCGACACGGACTTGCGCCTGGCCGTGACGGCGGCCATTCGGAGGTGCTTTGTCGAGAATCCCAAGGAATTTGATCCCCGCAAATATCTTGGCCCGGCGAGAGAGAAGGTCAAGGAATTGGTCCGGCACAAAGTGCGCGATGTTCTCTGCTGCGCTGGCCATGCCTTCGATTAATGCCAATTCTCGTTGGCGATCAGACTGAGCCTTGAACGCCCCATGGAGGGAGATGTCCAACCAAACATGGGACATAATGGCTCTGTTATGCTTGACATATAAGAGACATAATGGCTCAAATTTGAGAATGCATGTGTCTATGGTATTTTTATAATGATTTGCAACACAAGTGTTTAAGTTCATTTAAGTTATGTGGCATGGATTACGCTTTTTACAAGCTGCAGAATTTAGGAATGAATGAACAGTTTTCAAACTTTGAAATAAAAGAAAGGATGAATTATGACATTAACAAGATGGCAACGACCTGATTTTTGGGGCCTGTCTCCGCTTCGTCGCATGACGAGCCTGCGAGACCAGGTGGATAGTCTTTTCAACCTGGCCTTCGGGCACTTGGCGGACGCGAAACAGGAGAACGGGCAAGGATTGCAATTAATGGAGGGTTGGTTCCCGCCAGTCGATGTGTACGAGGACAAGGACAACTTGCTGGTCAAAGCGGAGCTGCCTGGCCTCAAGAAGGAGGACATTCAGATCTCGCTTGATAACGGCAACCTGACCCTTTCGGGCGAGCGCAAGCAGGAGGAAAAGCACCAAGACGCGGGCGTGTATCGTTCGGAGCGATGGGTGGGACGCTTTCATCGCACCGTAAGCCTGCCGTGCCGGGTGGACGTGGAGAAAATCGACGCCAGCTACAGCGAAGGCGTGCTGACGGTAACTCTGCCCAAGGCGGAAGACGCGAAGCCGAAACGAATCCCGATTTCGGTCAAATAATAAAACAAGCGCCGGACGAGCAAGGCTTGCCCGCGCGACGAAAGGAATTATGAATACAGTAACTCAAGAAAAGGAAAGACCCGTTCACTTGCAGCCGGTTCAGCAGGAGCGTTCGTTCGCCGTGCCCAATGTCAACGTCGTCGAGACCAAGGACGGCTATATCCTGGAGGCCGAAATGCCGGGGGTGGCCAAGGAGGGCTTGGAAGTCAGCTTGGAGGAAAACTTGTTGACGATAACGGGCCGGCGCCAGCCAGAGCCTTCGGCCAACTTGCTTCATCGCGAATCCAATCCGGTTGATTACCGCCGGGTCTTTGAATTGGACCCTGCTATCGAGACCGGGAAGATCAACGCCCAGATTGACCAGGGTATTTTGACCCTGAAAATGCCCAAGGCAGAGAAGGTCAAACCCCGCCGGATCACGGTCAACTGACAGATAGCAGTTTACAGCACAAAAGGCCGGGGGCTTATGCCTCCGGCCTTTGTGTTCTTGCCGCACGGGAGGTGGCGTCACACTCGCTGTTTTTGGTCTCTGGCCGAAGACTCACGCCCGACGCCATGCCCGACGGTCGCGCTCCGCGGGTTTGCCAGGGCCATTTCATCTGG
>PLIU01000503.1 GCA_003140095.1 Verrucomicrobiales bacterium
TGGAACGACTATGCCTTGTCCTCTTATGCGGAGTTCAATCCCGCGGCGCCGGTCCTTTACGACTTTTACCCAGATTTCTCCTCACTCTTCCAACACACCAATGTCCTGAGCTTTATGGCCAATTCCGATGACGGGATTGAAACCAACGAAATCACGGTGACGCTCAATGGCGTCAACCTGACGAATCTTGTCTTCAGCGGCTCGGCCGCCAGTTGGAACGTGAGCTACCCGGATTTGGCGGTCAATCGGGCCTATACGGCGGTCGTTACGATCAAGGACAACAGCAACCAGGTCGTCTCGGCCACGGTTAGTTTTGACACCTTCAACCCAACAAACTACACCATTGAAGCCGAGGATTTTGACGAAAACGGCGGGCGCTTCATCAACAATCCACAAACCAACGCGTATGCCGGCCTGGGTTCCACCTCGGGCCTTGATTTCAGCAACACGGTTCCAGGCCAGGGAAACGACAGCTATCGCCCGCAAGGGTTGGAAACGGAGGACGCCGGCGACCTGGTGCGTCCGGCTTACAACGGAACTGGTTTTCAGGATTACGATGTCGGCTTCAATGAACGCGGCAATTGGGGAAATTATACCCGGCAGTACCCGTCCGGAACTTATTATGTTTACATGCGCGCGGCCAATGACAACGGCTTGACGGCGGACAGCGCCAGCATGTCCCTGGTGACGAGCGGACAGGGCGCCACCAATCAAACCACCACCAAATTGGGCGCCTTTTCTGTTCCTGACACCGGCAATTGGCAATCCTATGCTTGGGTGCCTCTGCTCAACAGCAACGGTAGTCCCGTCCAATTGAACATGACCGGCTCCGCGGAACCCTTGCGGGTGACTACCGACAACGGCAGTTACAACGCCAACTTCTACGAATTGGCTCCCACGACCGTGCAGGTTAATCCCGTCACACTGGCGGCGTCCATGAACAACGGCAGCATCATGATACTGTTCCCGACGCAGATTGGGTTTATCTACCAAGTGCAGTACACGGAAAGCTTGACGGAGACGAATTGGACTTCCTTGGGCAGTCCCCTTTCCGGCAACGGCGCCGCGCAAACCATCAGTGCTCCGATCAGCGGAAACACTCGTTTCTATCGCGTGCAAATTAAGCAAATTCAATGCTGAGCGGCTGGCTAAAGGCATCCTGAACATCCCAAGATTATCCATTTCCGTTGGGAACGACCCCTCCTACGCNNGGGCGCATGGCGGTCGTCGTTGATGGCGCCCCGAAATTCAACGTCGGCCAAATCCCGCCGGTTCTTGGCCAAATACAATTGGCCCAATTGCACCCGCGCGCGGGCGTAGCTGTGGTCCTTGAGCACTTCCTGCCAGACGGCGATGGAGCCATCGGTGTCGCCCAGCGCGGCCAGCGCTTCGGCATAAGCCATGAGGGAGTAGCCGTAGTCATGTTTGGGATTCTCGATGCAGACCTTGTAAAGAATGGGACAAGCCTCCTCGGCTTTTTTCTGGCGCAGCAAACATTGACCCAGATGGGCGCGGGCATCGATGTCCTGAGGCTCGCGTTCCAGCGAGGCGCGGTAGCACGACTCGGCTTTGGCCAGGTTTCCCTTTTGAAAATAGATGTCGCCCAGTTCCAAATAGTGGTGCGGCTTGTCGAGATTATGGATCAGCCCCTCCAATTCCTTGATGCGCTTGCGGCTGCCCGCGCCCGGCAACTCGAATCCCTGGGTGGCCGAGGGTCCGGCCCGATAGACCGTCACGAAATACCACAGGGCCGTAATAGGCGGAATACAAAAGATCAACACCGCCCAAAGCCATTCGTCCCGGCGCACGGCGTCAATAAGCATCCAAAGCTGGAATAGGAAGACCAGCCCCATCAACGGGTTGTGGCGCAGCCACCACCCATAATTATGCAAATCGAAATTCATCTGCCCTCGAAACTCGGAAGCGTTTGCTTTTTGCCAACGCCGCCTGTCATAGCAGAAATACGCCCGCGCGTCTTGTTAAATTATTCTGCATTGGATTTCCTCGGCGGCTGGCCTTAGCCTCTCCGCCTTGAATACGCATGTTATGAAAAGGAACTCAGTTCGCATCGGCGCCGCCGGTTTTGTCTCCTGGCTGGTCTTGTTGGGCCTTTCGGCTGGAGCCGAAACGATTCGGCTTGATCAGTTGGATGTCAAGAATACCGAACAGGATTGGGGCCAACCCCAGCCCAACCGGTCCGTGGATGGGCACCCGTTGAAGATTGGGGGAACTACTTTCGAGCACGGCCTTGGCACGCACGCCGCCAGCACGCTTTGCCTTACCGTCAATGGGGCGACCCAATTCAGCGCCAGCGTCGGTTTGGATTCCGAGGAAACCCACGCGGAGGCGGGCATCGAGTTTTTTGTCGTGGGCGATGGCAAGACGATTTGGCAAAGCGGCGTGATGAAAGCGGGCCAGCCAGCCAAAGCTTTCACGCTCAATCTTGATGGAATCAAAAGCTTGATTTTGAAAGTCGGCCCCGCCGGCGACAGCATCAATTTCGATCACGCCGACTGGGCCGACGCGCGTTTTGAATACGAGGGCGCGCCGCCCGTCACCGCCGCCGCGCCGCCGGAGGTGGCCGAAATTCTGACCCCGCCCGAACCGCCGCAACCGCGCATCAACGGGCCTTCCGTCGTGGGCGCGCGGCCGGGGCATCCCTTTTTTTATCACATCCCGGTGACGGGCCAGGCGCCGGTGGATCTTGCGGCGGAAAACCTTCCCGCCGGATTGAAGTTGGACGCGGCCAGCGGGGAAATTACCGGCGTGGCGGAACAAGCGGGCGAATATCAAGTCAACCTCCTGGCCCACAACGCCAGTGGCCAGGCCAACAAGAAGTTGAAGATCGTGCTGGGAGACCAGATTGCCCCGACGCCGCCGCTGGGCTGGAACAGTTGGAATTGTTTCGCCGGGGCAGTGGATGACGGAAAAATCCGCGCCGCCGCCGATGCCATGGTCCGCAGCGGGCTGCTCAACCACGGTTGGACTTATATTAATATTGACGATTGTTGGGAAGGCAAACGCGACGCGAATGGATTCATCCAATCGAACGCGAAATTTCCCGACATGAAGGCGCTGGCCGATTACGTGCATTCCAAGGGGTTGAAGATCGGGATTTATTCCTCGCCCGGTCCCAAAACGTGCGCCGGTTTCGAGGCGAGCTGGCAACACGAAGAGCAGGACGCCCAACAATACGCCGCCTGGGGATTCGACTATTTGAAATACGACTGGTGCAGTTACGGCGGCATTGCCCCGAACCCGAATCGTGAGGAATTGATGAAGCCGTACCTGGTCATGCAAGCGGCCTTGCGCAAACAGAAGCGCGACATCGTCTTCAGCCTCTGTCAATACGGCATGGGCGACGTGTGGGAATGGGGCGCGGAAGTCGGCGGCAATTGCTGGCGCACCACCGGCGACATTGGCGATTCGTGGGGCAGCATGTCCGGCATCGGGTTCAAGCAGAACGGGCACGAGAAATGGGCCGGGCCGGGTCACTGGAATGATCCCGATATGCTGGTCCTGGGCAAGGTCGGTTGGGGCCATCTTCATCCCCCGCGCCTGACTCCCAGCGAGCAATTCACCCACGTCAGCCTGTGGTGTTTGTTGAGCGCGCCGCTGCTGATCGGGGCGGATATGTCGCAATTGGACCCGTTCACCTTCAATCTTCTGGCCAACGACGAAGTGCTGGCCGTGAACCAGGACGGCGCCGGCCGGCAAGCCTCCCGCAAAACCAAGGATGGCGAGACGGAAGTCTGGGCCAAGGACCTGGCCGACGGTTCCAAGGCCGTGGGCCTGTTCAATCGCGGCGAAGGCGCGGCGGAAGTCACTGTCAAATGGACGGATTTGGGATTGAGCGGCCCATGCCAGGTGCGGGATTTGTGGAGGCAGAAGGACGCGGGCACATTTGCCGATTCCTTCACCGCCAACGTCCCCCGGCACGGCGTGTGCCTGGTGCGGATTTGGCAGTAACCAAGGAGGCTTGCCCATTAGTGATTCGGCGAGTTCAGCTTCAGATCAGGCGTCAGACGAACGACTTCCTCCTCCCCGCAAGAAACCAGAATCTGGGTGGCGCTCTCTTCTGCACGAAGATGCCGCTGCCTTGGTCTCAAGTGAAAGTAAAGCATCTGCAGGACCCACTGTTCCCCATATTTCACGTAACAGTAAAGGTCGATTGTGTCTTTGCCTGAGTATGGAAAGGCGCTGAATAAGAAATGGTCTTTTTTAAAAATCTTGAGTTCCAGAGGCTCGATATCAATTTTTGCGGTCGAAAAGAAATTGGTTATCTCCTGAATAGAAGAGAAACTATAAATCTTATTCGCATCATGGGTGCTCCAGTCAGCGTTCGCAGTGATTGACATCGTTAAAGCAAGCGCTGCCGTGACCAGAAGCGCGGCGGCGAGTTCTTTACGGAAAATGAGGATTGATAGGATTTTCACTGGGCAGGTTCATCCTTATCGCAACATTCGTTATCTTGGGCCCATTGGATGAGGCGCCGTTGCTTCGCGTCAACACGCGCTGCGCGACTGACGTAATCGGCATCGTGGTCTGGAGCTGGCGCACCGCCTCCACGCGTGAAATGAGCGGCTGAATCAAGCGTCCTTCGAGCGTCGGCCACTGCCGCTTTTCGGATGTCATCTGGTGATGCATTTATCCGTTTGAATATAGGGTAGAAGACACGATTTTGCCAGCTTTTTTTATGCGATTGAGCTGAAAACTACGCTCAGAATCGGCCTGGCTGACGAGCGCAGAGGCTGCTTCAGTGCCAGTGCGTGGGAGCGAAAGGATTCATTCTTTGGTGAACCCTCCGCGGGAGGCTGCGGGCGAGGACGCGCGCGCTCCCCAAATCCTGCTGGCATCCCAAATGCAGAGTGCAGAGTGGAGAATGCAGAGTCGGGGGCGATCCCAAACGACGCCGCGTGAGGGCACGCGGCCTACATGATTCTGCCATTCTTTGGAGTGGTCAGTGGCCAGATTTTGTAATGCCTTAAAATTTTCAATTTTTTTTTTGGTTGGACAGCGGATGTCCAAGTGGCTGTGGTAGAGTGCTCGCGTGAATGTGAAATACACAAACAAAGTTTTGGACGAGCAGTTTCCACATGGCGACGCTTGCTGGCGGACCTGTTTGACCTTTTTGGCCTGTTTGACCAGCAATCTGATGCTCCAATCTGATGGTTTGTTCGCGATTTTTCGCGTATTTTCGAGGTTTGCCCTGAGGGCTGAGAATTCGCACTTGGCCAAAATATGTTCTTATTATCGCAAATTACGGCTTTTTCTATCCGCCTTGGCAGTTTTGCCATCAAAGGGGCAACTTTATGACATCGCCGGAGGCCATTCCTCCATCACATTCGCCTGCTCCGCGAAATCCGGCCATTTTGCCAATAGAAAGCAGCAAATCGTCCTTTTTTGAGATGGAGATGGAGATGGGTTTTCGAGGATTGGACATTTTTTGTTCTCCCGAGCGCAAGATTTGCATTGTGTCCTGATGGAAAAGCGGTTAGATTGAAGCCGAAAGCTGAGCGGACACAACTCGTCCGGCGGCGTTTTGAAAGCGAGCGTTTTATGAGTCAAACGTCAACCTTTGCCAAAGAACAAAGCGTCCCAACACTCAACCCGGGCCATGCCGGGCCGAAATATCCCGGCGTCCGTGTCACCTGCAACGGCAATGCTCTGGTGGCCCAGCATGTTGAAGTCCGCATCACCGAAGGCGGTGTTTTCTATCCCATCACGCCCTCGACGGAAGGGGGCGAGATTTACCAGGGATCCTTCGCGCAAGGCGAACTGAACGTTTGGGGCCAACAAAAGATCGCCGTCGAGGCCGAAGGCGAGCACGCCGCGCAGGGGGGCGCGACCGCGTTTGCCGTCACCGGCCGCCGCACGGTGAATTTCACTTCCGGGCAGGGGCTCGCGTACGCGATGGAGCAGTATTACCACGCGCCGGGCAAATTTTCCACCATGGTCCTGGAAGTGGGCGCGCGCGCGTTGACCAAGCACGCCCTCAACGTTCATTGCGGCCACGACGATTTCTACGCCGCGCTGGACACCGGCTGGACGATGGTCATGAGCAAGGACGCCCAGCAAGCGGCGGACCAGGCGATCATCTTGCGCAAGGTCAATGAGCTTTCCCTGAATCCGGGCATGAACATCCAGGACGGCATGCTGACGACGCACTCCGAGCGCACTTATCTGGCCCCGGAAGCCGCGTTGCTGCGCGAGTTTCTCGGCGCGGCGGATGATAGGATTGATTGCCCTACCCCGGCGCAGCGCGAATTGTTCGGGCCTAAACGCCGCCGCGTCCCGGAGATGATGGACCTGAAGAATCCCATCCTGTTGGGCCCCGTGCAGAACCAGGAGCACCACATGAATGGCGTGGTGGCCCGCCGCAACAATTTCAACGAGCCGATCCTCCAGTTCCTCAGGGACGCCTACGAGGAATTCGGGCGCCTGACGGGTCGCCGTTACGGGCTGATCACCGAATACAAGACGGCCGACGCGGAAACGGTCTTCGTCTCCCTCGGTTGCGCCGCGGACAATATCGACGCCGGCTGCGATTATCTGCGCGAGCAGCGCAATGTCCCCGTTGGCTCGATTCACATCAATGTTCTTCGTCCGTTCCCGGAGGCTGCCGTCATCCAGGCGTTGCGCGGCAAGAAGAACGTCATCATCCTCGAACGCACCGATGAGGGCATGGCGGGGGACAATCCGCTGGCCCGCGACATTCGCGTCGCTTTGGGCAAGGCCAACGAAGCGGCCCGCCATCCGGCGCACGCGGGATTGCCGGTGCTCACGCCCGGGGAGACGCCGCGCTTGTTCCGCGCCAGCTATGGCATCGGGTCGCGCGATTTTCGTCCTGAGCACACGCTCGGCGCGTGCGAATACGCCCTGGGGCAGACCCGGCGCAAGGATGGGCGCGGCGCCGCCGATGGCGAGACCTACTTCACTCTGGGCATTGACCATCCTTACGCCGTCATCAGCAAGGATTTCCCTTCGCTGCTGCCAGAAGGGGCGATTGCGGTGCGGTTCCATTCCATCGGCGGTTGGGGCATGATCACGACCGGCAAGAATCTGGGCGAAATCGTCGGGGAATTCGGCGACGTCATCAAACAGCGCAACCCGGAAGTGGATGAAGATGGGCGTTTGAAGGAAAAACTCTTTATCATGGCCAATCCCAAATATGGCTCGGAAAAGAAAGGCGCGCCCACCAATTACTATCTGACGGTCGCGCCCGCTCCCATCAAGGTCAATTGCGAACTCAACCACGTGGACGTGGTCTTGTGTTGCGATCCCAAGGCCTTCACCCACACCAACCCGCTGGAAGGCATCAAGAAGGGCGGTTGCCTGGTTTGGGAATCCAGCGATACGGCCGAAACCGCCTGGCGCCGCATCCCGCTGCAATACAGGAACTTCGTGCGCGACAATAACATACGTGTGTACATCCTGCCCGGTTTCGACATTGCCAGGAAGGCGACTTCGCGCAGCGACCTGCAATTGCGGATGCAGGGCAATTCGTTTCTCGGCGCTTTTTTTCGCGTATCTCCGTTCCTTCACCAAAACGGCATTACGGAGGAACAATTCCACGCCACGGTCAGAAAACAGTACCAGAAAAAATTCGGTCGCTTCGGCGATGACGTCGTCACCTCCAACATGACCGTCATGACCGAGGGCTTTTCGCGGGTGCAGGAGATCATTTACGGCGAGTACAGCGACCCTGACCGGTCCTCGATGCGCAATCCACCGGTCCAGCCCGTGGGCGGGATGCCGCTGATCCCCACGGCTGGTTGCGGCACGGCTTGCGGGTCGGGGATTCCCACACCCGCGCAGCAGACGCCGCGTTACGCTTTCCAGAGCTTGGCCAAGTTCGATTCCGAATATCGCAAAGGACTCGGCTATCATCAACCCGCCGGCGCGCTGGCCTCGCTCGGCGTCATGGGCGCGGGCAGCGGCGCAACGCAATCCAAATATGTCGCGCGCCGCGAGACTCCCGTCTATATCGCCGAGAACTGCACGCAGTGCATGGAGTGCATCACCGCCTGCCCGGACACCGCGCTTCCCAACACTTCGCAAGATGTGGCCACCGTCTTGAAAACCGCCGCGGTCTATTACGTCACCGACGCCGGGGAGCGCACCCGGCTGGCGGCCGAGTTGAAGGGCGTGGAGCAACGCGCGCGCGCGAAAATGAACGACTCCATCAAGGCCAAATCCGCCGTGCCGTTCAAGGACATTATCCGCGAGGAAGTCAACGCCCTGTCCAATATCAGCGCCTTCGCCAAGGCCCAATTCAGCGGCATCATTGACATACTGCCGATCGCTTACTCAAACGTCCCAGCCATCTACCGTTCGCTGGAACAGAAGACCCCGGGCGCCGGCGGGCTATTTTCCATTTTTGTGTCCGACCTCTGCAAAGGCTGCGGCGAATGCGTCCAGGTCTGCGGCGACCATGACGCCCTGCGCATGACCACAGAGACCGAGGAATTGAACGCCGAGTTGACCACCGCGCAGATTTTCTCGCGCCTTCTGCCCGACACGCCGCAAAAATATCTTGGTCTCTATAACGACGCCGATGCCGCGAACTCGCGCGACGCGGCCTTGCGCAACCACCTAATGGTGCGCCGCAATTACGAAGCGCTGGTTTCCGGCGACGGCGCATGCGCCGGGTGCGGCGAGAAAAGCGTTCTGCACGCCTGCGCCAGCGTGACGGAAGCCTATATGCGTCCGCTTTATCACCGGAAGGCCGACCGCCTCCGCGGCAAGGCCACGCGTCTGGAAAATGAAGGCAGCGCAAAATTGGAGGCGTTGCGCCAGCGCGACCCGGCGCAACACCAATTGTTCTGCCGCGCCGTGGCCCACATCATTATGGGCCTCGGCGGCGAAAACAACGAGGACACTGCGGGACGCATCGCCGCCTACGAAGCCACGCACGGCAAATTGACCGACGATCAGATTGTCCAGAATATCGCCGCCGTCATGCGGCAGGATGCCTTCAATCATCGGGACCTGCAGGCCATCGACGGCCGCCAGGCCAACGGCATGAGCGTCATGTTCATGGGCGCCAGCACTGGTTGCAATACCGTCTATGGCTCCACGCCGCCCTCCAATCCTCATCCCTATCCATGGATGAATTCGCTCTTCCAGGATGGCGCGACCATCAGTTGGCTGCTGGGCGAATCGCTCATTCTCAACCACGCTCGCCGCTCGGTGGTGCCGGAGCGTCTGGCCAACGCGCTGCTCGACGGCCAGGACGACGTCATGTCCGAGGCCGATCTGTTTATGCTGACGCATCTGGATGACGCGCTGATGACCGACCAGGAAATCCGCGAATTGCCCAAGGTCTGGGTCGTCGGCGGCGACGGTGCGCTGGGCGACATCGGCTTCCAAAATGTCTCCAAAGTGATCCTGCAAAACCGGCCCAACATCAAGATGCTCATGCTGGACACCCAGGTGTATTCCAATACCGGCGGCCAGAATTCTGACTCTTCCACCATGTTGGGCGGTTACGATATGAACCAGTTCGGCATCGCCTCCCAGGGCAAGCTCATTGAGAAGAAAAACGTCGCCGAGGCCTTCACCAGCGGACACGGCTCGCCGTTTGTGGCCCAGGTCTCCATGGCCAATGCCGCCAAGCTCTACAAAGCCATGCTGGATGGACTCGAATATCGCGGCACGGCTTTCTTCCAGGCCTACACCACCTGCCAGCCCGAACACAGCGTGGCCGACAACATGTCCGCCGAGCAGGCCAAGCTCATCCGCGACGGGCGCGGCATGCCGGAGTTCGTGTTTAATCCGCGCCGCGGCGAGACCGCGCAGGAGGCCTTCGATCTCAAAGGCAATCCCACGCCCACGCGCGACTGGTGGCGGACCAAGTACGCCTCCACCGGCGAGGAATACAATTTCACCGTCGCGCATTGGGCGCTGACCGAGGGCCGATTCCGCAAGCACGTCAAGGCCATCAAGGACGAGGCGGCCCGCGAAATGATTCAACTGGACGACATGCTGGTCTTCATCACGCAGGACGACGTTATATACCGCCGCATGTTCGATCCCAACCACCGCAGCCACGTGCCCGACTTCGGCTGCTACATCAAGGTCGAGATCGGAGGCAAAATGAAATACTATGCCTTAAGCCGGCAGATGGTTCTTTTCGCCGTCGAGCGCCGCAAAGCCTGGCGCATGTTGCAGAGCAAGGCGGGCATCGTGAACAAAGATTACCTGGCCCAAAAGGCTCTGCTGGCCAAGCTCGACAAGGGCGAACTGCGGCTGGACGAATTGCAAGCCAAGACGCGCGAACTTTTCGAGGCGGAAGTGGCCAAGCAGAATCAGCCTACCGAAAAAGCGGCCTAAAGCGCGATCAATTGGTATTGACAGTTATCTCCAAATCCGGAGGCCGGTTATACAGCCGCTTGATTGGATTTCAAAAGATCTTGATGAGTGAGTGTCTGATGGTTCAGACGCGCGGAGGCGAGTAAATGAATCAGGGAAAAAAAGTGCCGCCGCGCACTCTAAAGTAAACGCGGCGGACGCTACGTGTCCGTGCCTTTACCATACCATAGGCCAGCCCGTAGTCAATCCCTTGAGGATCCCAGGCTCGCCTTGCGAGGAGCCGCTAACTCGCCCTCCCAACGTGCCACGACAGCCGAAGCCAGGCAATTGCCGACTAGATTGATGGAGGTGCGGGCCATATCAAGAAACGCGTCCACACCAAGGATGACCGCCACACCTTCGAGCGGCAGCCCAAAAGTGACCAAGGTGCCGGAGAGAATGACCAGGGAAGCGCGGGGGACGGCGGCAACTCCTTTGCTGGTAAGCATCAATGTCAGGAGAATCGGTATTTGCTGCCCGAAACTCAAATGCACCCCTGCCGCTTGCGCGACAAACATGGAAGCCACCGCCAGATAAAGCGTCGAACCGTCCAGATTGAACGCATAGCCCGTGGGCAGCACGAAGGCCACGATGCGTCGCGGCACACCGAACTGTTCCATCAACCGCAATGCATCGGGCAGCGCGGCTTCCGATGAGGCGGTTGAAAATGCCAGCAACGCCGGTTCCCCCACGCATTTGAAAAAGGCGAGGACAGGTATCCTCGTGATCAGCAAAATCGGCACCAGCACGAAGAGAAGGAAAACGGCCAAGGCTCCGTAAAGCGTCAAAACCAGTTTACCCAGGGCAACCACAACCCCGATGCCATGCACGCCAATGGTGTAGGCCACCGCAGCCCCCACACCGAAAGGGGCAAAACACATGACCAACCCCGTGAATTTGAACATGACTTCCGATAGCGATTCGAAAAAGGCCAGCAGGTTTTGGCGTGGTTGCGCCTTGGCCCGGGCCAGCGCGATGGCGAAGAGGATGGCGAAAATGACCACTTGCAATACATCATTGCGAGCAGCGGCGTCGAAAAAGCTTTGCGGCGCCATGTGCTCCACGACGCTCTCAAAGGTGATTTTGGTCGCGGCCAATTGTTGGCCCGCTTCATTGGAAGCATCCAGATGGATACCCACCCCAGGCCGCAATAAATTGACGGCGCCCAGCCCCACGAACAGGGCCATGGTGGTGACAGCTTCAAAGTAGAGGATGGACTTCACCGCCAGCCGCCCGACCGCGCGCAGATCATTTGCATGGCCTGCGATTCCAACCACCAACGTGCTGAAAATCAAGGGCACGATGATGCACTTGATCAAGTGAAGGAAGATGGTTGAAACCACCTGTAAATGCCTGGCCGCATCCGGAAATTCCCACCCAAAGAAGATGCCGACAAACAACGCCGCGATGATCCATTGGCCCAGGGAAACACGTTTGAGATGGAGCGACATTCGTAATTACTTGCCCCAGCATCCTCCAGGCTTGTCTTTGCTTTCAAGACTGTTTTTGGACGGTCATTGGCCACGCCTTCAACGAAAAGGACTGAATTACATTGAGTGCGGCCAAATTACCATTATAACGTCAAGATGCGTTTACGCTTTTTGTGCAGAGGGTCGGGCACGGCCATGGTGGCGGGCCTCGCTTTATTCGTCTCGGCCGCGGCCGGCCACGGGGCCAAGGACAAGGACCCGCTGCCCTCGGCGCTCCGCGCGCAGATCGATGTCGCCAACGAAAAGGTGCGCCGCGCGCTAGTGCGCATTCGCGTCGTCTCGACGGAGTTCCGGGACGGGCGCGAGGTCAAAATGCAGGAAGTCGGCAGCGGCGTCATCATCACCAAGGATGGCTACCTCGTCACCAACCATCACGTGGCCGGCCACGCCGCGCGCATGTTTTGCACGCTTTGGAACCGCGAGGAGATCGAGGCGGAGTTGATCGGCACCGATCCGTTGACAGATATTTCGGTAATCAAACTCAAACCGGAGAAGCCGCGCGAGTTCACGCCCGCCAGCTTCGGCGATTCCTCCGCGTTGCGCGTCGGGGATTCAGTTCTGGCCATGGGAAGCCCGATGGCGCTTTCGCAATCGGTCACACTGGGCATCATCAGCAACACGGAGATGGTTTTGCCCCGGTTTTGGGGCAGCGCGGGCCGGTTCCAGTTGGACGGCGAGGATGTCGGCGCGCTGGTGCGCTGGATCGGGCACGACGCGGCCATTTACGGCGGCAATTCCGGCGGTCCATTGGTCAATCTGCGCGGCGAAATCGTTGGCATCAACGAAATCAGCTACGGTTTGTCCGGCGCCATCCCGGCCAATTTGGTCAAGTCGGTGGCCCAACAATTGATGGCCAGCGGGAAAGTGGAGCGTAGTTGGCTGGGCATCGATCCGCAGGCGCTGCTCAAGGAATGGCCAGGGGAGAAGGGTCTTCTTATTGCCGGCGTGTGGGAGGATTCGCCGGCGGCCAAGGCGGGTCTCAAAGCGGGCGACTTGCTCCTGAGCCTGGCGGGCAAGCCCATCAACGTGCGGTTCGACGAGCAGATGCCCGACTTCATGGCGCTGACGACCAGCCTGCCTCTGGACCGGCCCGTTTCCGCCGTGGTCAAACGCGAGGGAAAAGAGATCCGCGTTTCCATGACCCCCATTGAGCGCGGGGAGATTTATCCCAAGCAACGGGAACTCAAATCATGGGGGCTGACGGCGCGTAACTTTTCGTTTCTGCTGGCCGAGGAAATGAAGCGAACCAACCGGCTTGGCGTGTTGGTCACATCGGTTCGCCCTGGCGGACCCGCCGGCGAAGCCAAACCTTCCCTGGAGCGCGGCGATGTCCTGGTTCAAATCAACGGCGCGCCGGTCAAGTCCGTCGAGGACCTGGTGCAGCAGACGCGCGCATTGTCGGAAGGTCAGACCGAGCCGGTGCCGGTCATGGCGACCTTCGAACGGCGGGCGGCGCGGTATTTGGCGGTGGTGCGGGTGGGTATCGAGGAAGAGAAAGACCCCGGCTTGGAAGTGACCAAGGCGTGGCTGCCGGTGGAAATGCGCGTGATCAGCCGCGAAATTGCCCGCCAATTGGGGCGGCCGGATTTAAAGGGATTCTACCTCACGCGCGTTTACCCGGACAGCACGGCGGAGAAAGCCGGGCTGAAGGCGGGCGACTTTATTCTGGCGCTGGACGGGGAAAAGCTGACGGCCTCGGGGCCGGAGCATCAAGACGAACTGGAAACTTTGATCCGCCAGTACGACGTTGGCAAGACGGTGGAACTGTTGGTGTTGCGCGACAAAAAGGAAATGAAGGTTTCCGTGGCACTGGTGCGTTCGCCCCGGTTGCGGCGGGAAATGAAGAAGTACCGCAATGACGACTTCGAGTTCACCGCCCGCAACGTCTCGTTTTTCGATTCGGCCGAAGAGCAGTGGGACGAGAACCAGCAGGGGGCGCTTATCGAGGAGGTCAAACCGGGCAGTTGGGCCGAATTGGCCAATCTCTACGCCGGCGACCTGGTGGTGGAGGTCAACGGCCAACCGGTCGGCAACGTCGATTCCTTGCGCCTGGCCATGGAGAAGGTCGCCGCGGCCAGAAAGCCGGCGGTGGTCATGAAAGTCATGCGCGGCATTCACAGCGCCTACCTGGAATTCGAACCCGACTGGAAACATTAACCGCATTCAAACGCAATCTTAATCAAACATAATTCTTATGAATCACAAACTGAACCTGATGGCCACAGCCTGCACTTTATTGGCCGCGACGTGCCACGCGGATGAACTGGCGGAAAAGGGCCGCGACATCTTCAAAAAATACCAGCACGCCGTCGTCACTGTGCAGACGGTCCTCAAGGTGACCGATTCCCGCGGCGGACGCTCCTCCAATCCGAGCGAGATCAAGCGGGACCTCACCGGCACCATCATCGACCCTTCCGGCTTGACCGTACTGGCGCTTTCGTCGATGGACCCGGCGGAGCTTTACCGGCGCGTGTCGGAGGAGTACAACAAGATCGACACCCAGGTCAACGACGTAAAACTTTTGCTCGACGACGGCTCGGAAATATCCTCGGAGATCGTCCTGCGCGACGAGGACCTTGACCTGGCTTTCGTCCGGCCCAAGACCAAGCCGTCCGCGCCGATGGCAGCCGTGGATTTGACCAAATCCTCCTCGGTGGAGATGCTCGACCCGGTCATTGCGTTAAACCGGCTCGGCCGTGCGGCGGGCCGCGCCTATGCCGCCTCCGTCGAGCGCATCGTCGCGGTGGTGCAGAAGCCGCGCACCTTTTACCTCCCCGGCGCCGGTGCGAGTGCAACCACGCTTGGCTCGCCGGCCTTTGCCCTCAACGGGAACGTTGTGGGGATTTTTGTCATGCGCGCGGTCAGCGCCGGCGACACCGGCTCACGCAATCCGGCCGAGAACGTGACGGCCATCCTCATCCCGGCGGAGGATATTTTGAAGGGCGCCAAACAAGCCCCCGAAGCCAAAGGCGACACCGGCAAACCCGCCGACAAGCCGGCGGGAGCGACGAATCAAAAGGACACCAAGGACCAGAAGTAATCTGTCTGACAAGGGGTGTTTCCGCCTCTTACTCTTAATCGCAATCCAACCACACGGCCAACCGCGCGAAAGACATCCAGTTAAAATGAGGAACCTGAACGCGGCCGGAGCGTCTTGCCGCGGCCGGCGTGCTGTGGCGGGCTTGGTTCCTCCCCCCAACTTCCGCCTTGAATTCAAACTGGACAAAAAAGGCGAGCACGCGGCCGGAATTCTCCAGTCGGACGCGTATTATTTATTCTTGACAGTTCCGATGGACCGGCACCCTCATCCCATGGAGGAAGTTGGCCCAGGTCGGTGCAATCGGCGAACTGGCGCGTCGGCGCGCAGTGCCAGTCTAACTGGGTTTGACTGGGTTTGACCGGGTTTGACCGGGTTTGACTGGGCTTGACTGGGTTTGACTGGGTCTGACTGGTCTGACTAGGTCTGACTGGGTTTGAGCCGATTTTCTTCGGGAGGACGAGCGCCTGCGAGTCCTTGAACTGGAGGACCTCACCCCCGCAGGTTTGATTTGGTTTGATTTGCTTTGACTGACCGGCGCTAATAGGGCCGGAAATGCGTGAAAACCACGCAATTCGGCAGCCGGCTTCAGCTTGCGAGATTTGTCGAAACCCAGCCAGCCTGCTGCGGACGGCACAGAAGTTCGAGAAGGTAACGAAAGTCATTGCTTCTCCAAGCTCGGGGTAAACCCTTTCACCTTGTGCTCTTCGTGAGCTCTTGTTGCTTTACCTTGTTCCGAGAACCAGGCGTCTTCTTGCCACAATTCTTCTGCCTGTCGGCTCATCGTCGCGCTGCTTTCAGCTTTCACGCATTGATTATATCACAGTTCCGAAAAAATGAAAAACGGATAGTAGGCTTTTAGGATGATTGAATGCGAGGCGCAATCGGCGTGTTCGCTGGCGCAAAGTCACCTCGCGGATTTGGATTTGAGAATGATGTCGTCGAATTCGGTCTTGTATGGCAACCACTGGTTTGTGTTGTGAATAGACTCAAGATACGCGATGGCCTTGGCAATCTTGGCGTCCACCTCGGCCGGATCGAGGTTCGAATTCGTCTCGGCGCCACGCCCGTACCTCTTTCGGTAATTTCGGACACGAATTAGCAGATTGTAGTTGCCCCGCTCGATCAAACTCGGGAACCTCAAACTCATTTCGGCGAGTTTCGATCCAGACGAGTCCATTTCCCAGTCAAGAAGTGTCGCCAGCCGGCGGTTTGTCGCGTCGTTCAGGGCTGTCAGACCGCTCCAAGCGAGGAAGCAGCCATCGTTTGCCATCCGAACCGTTGCCTTTCTGTTGGCATAAAACATGCCTTCGACAAAACAAAAGCTTCCTGTTAGGGCCAGCCCAAGGGCGATAAGCGCGATGCGAGCCCCCCAGCTTGCGCCCGGATTACAGATGAGTGTGTTCATGGAGAATTTCATTATACAAAAGCTCGCTCATATGCTGAAACCAGCCGTCCAACGGGCGCGAGAGTTGGAAGTTGTTCATAATCAACAAAATTTGACCTTAATTTAGCGCCGCCCACTCGTATATTGAAACAAAAAAACGGCCAGAATAGGGATCGAACTCGCATCGAACTCTCTCGCAAGCCCGGCCTGCACGCACGTAAAGCCTGCGGCCGGCTCACCGCGCCACGGACAACGCAATAATCAGTTAGCGTTAGGCAATTCTTGTAACGCGCGCCGTTTGTGCCACAGTATCCAGTCGATCCAATGACTTATGACTGAACCAAAAAACTCTCGCGCCGCCTGGATGCAAGGCGGCCAGGCTCAATGCACATCCCCGCCGCCGCCGTCCGAGCGCCCATTCCGGCTTGTTTTGCTGGGCGCCCCGGGCGTCGGCAAGGGGACGCAGGCCGGATTTCTCAGTCAGCGTCTGGGCGCGTGCCATCTTTCGACGGGCGACATCTTCCGCGCCGCCAAATCCCATGGCCAAGAGGAACGTTCCGCCGCCATGAGCGAGGCCCTGACCTACATGAGCGCGGGCCGCCTGGTGCCGGATGCCACCGTGCTGGCGGTCGTGCGCGAACGCGACCAGTGCCTCAATTGCCCCTGCGGCTTTCTGCTCGACGGTTTCCCGCGCACCGTGGCCCAGGCCGAAGCCCTGGAAAAGCTCCTGGACCAGGAAGGCCACGCCCTGACCGCCGTGATCAATTACGATTTGCCGATCGAGGAGATCGTGGAGCGCTTGAGCGGCCGGCGCACTTGCAGGGGATGCGGGGCCGTTTACCACCTAGTGAATCGTCCGCCGCAGAAGAAAGATGTTTGCGATCATTGCGGCGCTGCGCTATACCAAAGGGAAGATGATCAACCGCAATCCATTCGCGTCCGCATGAACGCCTATCAGGAAAGCACTTGGCCGCTGATTCAGTTCTACCGCCAGCGGGGACTTCTGACCTCGATCTTGGCGCACGGAGCGCCGGCGGAAGTCTTCCAGCGCACCCTGGCGGCCTTCAACGGCGCCGCTGCGGCGGAAACCCAAAAACACCCATGAATCCCGACACCCCCGGGCCGGCTCTGGCCGCCCATCAATGGATCGTCGTGCTTCAAGCGCGGCGGCAAGACACCTCGCGGGCGATGGAAGCCCTCGCGTGGCTCTGCCAGGCCTACTGGCACCCTGTGTACGCCTACGTCCGGCTGCGCGGCCATTCGCCGGAAGAGGCCAGAGAGCTGACGCGGGAGTTTTTTTCCCGACTGCTGCAAAACAAGACCCTGGCTTACATGAAGCGGGACTGCGGGAAACTCCGCTCCTTCTTATTGACTGCCATGAATCATTTCCTGGTCGATGAGGCGCGCAAGGGCCGTCTGGCCGCTCCGGAGGCGCCGGACGACTCGCCCTTGACGGAAAATCTCTTCGAGCAAAACTGGGCGCTCGCGGTGGCCGGCGTCGTCTATGACCGCCTGAAGCGCGAATACGAGGAGTTGGGCAACGGCGAATTGTTCACCGCCTTGAAGCATTGCCTGGCTGGCCCGGCCGAGGCGGCTCCTTGCGCCGAAACAGCCGCGCGCCTGAGCCTGGCCGAAAGCTCTGTCAAGAATATGGAACAGGAAATGCGGCAGCGCTACGGCAAAGTATTGCGGGAGGAGATGGCCCGGCTTGTGGCCACCCCCGCCGAGTTGGAGGAGGAACTGCGCCGCTTCTTCAGCGCTGCCCACCCCGCCGGCGCGGCGTGAAGTTAAATATCACAACTCATCGCCAGGGATGGGAGGCACCTCCGGCACTTTGTCCAGCAATGCGTCAAAATCCGCGGGAATCGCGCGGCGAGCGCGGGTTTCCATATCATCGCGAATTCGCCATGCTTCCACTTGCGAGGAAAGCGCCAGCGCGACGATTTGATTCACTCTCACCTTTTCGCGTTCCGCGACCTCGGCCGTTTACCGGGCCAGATAATCAGGCACTGTGGCTTCGATGGTCGTCATATTTACTTTCTCAACTGTAGCAGAAATTGCCGTGGTCCTTGGCATGCCTCTTTCACGAGTTCCCAAAATCCACATTGAAACACTACCTAAAAAAGGGCTTGCTTTTGAACCGTCATCCACCATACATTGTGCGAGCATCGCAATGACGCTGTGCGGCTATGCTATTTTGTTCCTCGGTGTAATCGTTTGCCTGTATGGGCAAGTGCGGTTTCTGGTGGTGGCTTACAAGCGTAGTCTCTGGTGGTTCTTCGGCTGCCTTTTTGTTCCGTTCGTGGATTGGGTTTTCATTTTTCTGAATTTTAATGCCACAATCGGGCCTTTCGCCATTTCTATTTGCGGAATGATCGTGGCGTTCCTTGGCGCTTGGATGGCGGGAGTTCCTCCTGTTGCTGGTAGTTGAGATTCAGAAGCAGGCGCGAGAAAATTGCTTGCGTTTGAACGGGCCATAGTCCATACATTATTCGAAATCAATAGTTGGCACAGAACCGCCCGTCTCTATCGCAATCCGGCCGCATATGAATTGCGCAACGGCGCGAATTACCCTTGCCGATGCCAAACACAAGGACTAATTTCATGCCATGAGCAAATCGGCTATTCTTGATGAACTGCCCAAGTTGGGGCAAGCAGACCGCCGCGAAATTCTGGAGCGAATTTGCGAAATCGAGGAAGCGGACTTGCTTCGAGGCGCGGCCATCGAGTCGGATGAGAAAGCCATCCTTGACCGCGAGTTTGAAGAGTATCAAGTGACCCCAAATGTCGGGGCCGATTGGAAAGAAGTTGAACCCCGCCTCCGCGAACAAATCCGGCGGTGAGTTGGCGTGTCATTGTTCGCCCCACAGCCGAACCAGACTTGCGCGAGGCTGCCCACTGTTATAAATCGCGACGGCCAAATCTAGGCAGTCAATTCCTTGACGAAATCAGTGGGGCCCTTCATTTGCTTGAAATTACGCCCGAACGCCAACCCCTTTATTACCGCGGCTTTAGGCGGATGCGGACGCTTCGTTTCCACTACAAAATCTTTTATCGGATTGAAGCCAGCGATGTGATTGTGGTCGGGGTGCTCTACCCCAAGCGAGATCATCGATTGCATCTATGACGACCACTCCAGATCTTGTTCCGCCTTGCTTCGAGGGCGAAAAGAAAGCGTGTGTTGGACGGTCTTGTGTGCAGCAACCACAAAGCGCGATGGGGCCGACGTGGCACGACGCAACTCAACTTTATGCTTCGGCGTGGAGCGATTGCCGGACGGAAAGCGAAAACGCACTCTAGCCCGAAAGCATGACTTTAAACTCCAGGATTACCGGCTGGAGAGTGAAACGTTCTCGGGAAATGATTGGATGCCGCCAAAACTGGGGAAGATGAAGTTGAAAAACGTCAAAAGCGCCAAACCATTGTATTACTTTGTCACTGGCCCATGGCTCGGTGATCAGTCCCCCACCGCCAATGTGGCTACGCTGCTGGTCACGCTGCCGCCGTGACCGGTGACCACCACCAGGTAATTGCCCGCGTTACCCGCCGTCACGTTGTTCAGAACCAAAACCGGCCCCTGGGTGTTGCCCACCTTGCGGATCTGGCCGCACATGTCCGCAACGAACAGGTTGCCATACCCGTCCAGCGCAAGGCCCTGGGGAAAGAACAGCCTCGCATTCGTGGCGGAGCCCCCATCCCCCGAATAACCTTGCCTGCCATTGCCTGCCACCGTGGTTATAATGCCCTGGGCGCTCACCTTGAGCACAAGCTGTTTGTAACAGTCGGCTATGAACAGGTTGCCGGGACTGTCCAAAGCCACTCCGCCTGAAAGAGTGTACAAGGATGCGTTCGTGGCCGGCCCGCTGCTCTGTTCTGAAGCCGTTCCGCCGCCCGCAACGGTGGTGATGATGCCGTTGGTTCTTACTTTGCGGATGCGATTATTGCCTGTGTCCACGATGAACAAGTTGCCCGAAGCGTCCACCGCCAGCCCTTTCGGCCAATACAACTGCGCGTCGGTGGCTGCGCGACCGTCGCCAGAATAACCTTGCCTGCCATTGCCTGCCACCGTGGTTATGATGCCCTGGGCGCTCACCTTGCGCACACGCTGGTTGTAACAGTCGGCTATGAACAGGTTGCCGGAACTGTCCAAAGCCAAGCCGAAAGGCCCATGGAACTGCGCGCGGGTGGCAGGACCGCCGTCGCCCGAATTACCCGAATCGCCAGCGAAATTGCCGTAGCTCCAGGAGCCTGCGACTGTCGAGACCTTGCCCTTGGTGTCAACCTTATGGACTTTTTCGTCGGCTTGACCGGCAACGTACAAATTCCCGGCGGCATCCGTCGCCAGGGCAATGGATACGCCGCCTGTGCCCCTCGCGCCCTCAATTGTCCTGATGATGCCATTGGTATCCACTTTTCGAACGCTGGCCTCCACATGTGGGTCACTCGCTTGCCCTATGAACAGGTTTTCGAAAGCATCTACCGCTATGCCAGTGGGATTTATCAGAGACGCGCTGATTGCCGGGCCGCCATCGCCGGAACGACCCACCTTAGCGCGAAGTTTCGGATCGCGGCCAGCGACCGTAGTGATGATGCCGTTGGGCAGATTCGTCCCGTTGCATTGCCATTGGTAATCGAATGGCCCCCCACCGACAACCCCAACGGTGAATATAACCGTGGCGCCAGGCCGCACGCTTTGGCTGGCCGGTTGATGGGTGATCGCAGGAGGCTGCGCTTTCAAAGGCGCCAGTCCCATTTCCAGCGTCATGAGGACCAGGACTAACGTTCTCATTTTTTCGATTTAATTCTTACATTTATCGGGAGTGGATTCTGGATATTGACCTGGCCGCTGCCAGCGAATTCGGTCGATATGTGGCCGCGTACGAAGCGGCACGGGTTGTCGATGGCCTGAACGAGGCCGATGTCCGCGATTTGCAAATGGCCGCGATTGCCCGGAGCCAAGCCCCCGCCGTTGGCGCGGCGGGAAGTCGAATGATCAATCGGCCAGCACGCCGACGGATTGAGTGACTGCCAGGCTGATGATTTGTTCACCTCGAAACAGTTTACTTCTTTTTCACCTTCGGTTTGCCCTTGGCTTTTTCTTCCAAGGCGGCTTGCGCGGCGGCCAGACGGGCGATGGGCACCCGGAAGGGCGAACAACTGACGTAGGTCAATCCAGTGCGATGACAGAATTTCACGCTGGCAGGGTCGCCCCCGTGTTCGCCGCATATTCCCAGCTTGATGTCGGGACGGGTCTGCCGGCCTTTTTCCACAGCTATCTTGACCAGCGCCCCGACGCCATTCTGATCGATGGTCGCGAATGGATTCTGCTTGATGATCTCCAACTCCTGGTAGCGCGGCAGGAAATGGCCTGAATCGTCCCGGCTCATGCCCAGGCAGGTCTGCGTCAGGTCGTTGGTGCCGAAGCTGAAGAAGTGGGCGTCCTTGGCGATCTCGTCGGCCACCAGCGCGCCGCGCGGGATTTCGATCATGGTGCCGACCAAATACTTGACTTTGGCTTTCTTCTCGTCCTGCACCTGTTTGGCCGTCTTATGGACGATTTCCAATTGCAGTTGCAGTTCCCTGGGGAATCCGACGAGCACGATCATTATCTCCGGCTTGACGAGGATGCCTTCTTTTT
The DNA here is from genome assembly GCA_003140095.1 of Verrucomicrobiales bacterium. Classification (GTDB taxonomy): domain Bacteria; phylum Verrucomicrobiota; class Verrucomicrobiia; order Limisphaerales; family Palsa-1400; genus Palsa-1400. Next base: position 21,906 of record PLIU01000503.1, read on the forward strand.
GCACCTGGGCTGCGGCTTCGATGATGGCGCGAGTTTGCATCTCGGTGATCTCCGGAAACACGATGCCCAAACGGCAGCCGCGCAGGCCCAGCATCGGGTTGAACTCGTGCAATTCCTCCACGCGCTTTTTAATCTTCTCGACCGGCACACCCATTTTGGCCGCCAGGTCTTGCTGGGCCGCCCCTTCGTGCGGCAGGAATTCATGCAGCGGCGGGTCCAGCGTGCGAATGGTCGCCGGCAATCCTTTGAGCGTGCGGAAGATGCCGACAAAGTCGTCGCGCTGATAAGGCAGCAGCTTGGCCAGCGCCTTTTTGCGATCCTCCAAATTGTCCGCCAGGATCATTTCGCGCATGGCGTCGATGCGATTGCCCTCAAAAAACATGTGCTCAGTGCGGCAGAGGCCGATGCCCGTGGCGCCGAAAGCGATGGCGTTGGCCGCTTGTTCGGGGGAATCGGCGTTGGTGCGCACGGACAGGCGCGTGGCTTTGGCGCACCACTTCATCAGTTGCGCGTAATCTTGGTAGATGCGGCTCTCCTTGGCCTGCAGCGTTTTGCCGATCAACACTTGGACAACTTCCGAGGGCGCGGTCTTCAATTCCCCGGCGTACACTTCGCCCGAAGTGCCGTCGATGGAGAGAAAGTCGCCTTCCTTGAAGCTCTGGCCGCCCACTTCCATGGTGCGCGCCAGATAATCGACGTGCAGCGCGCTGGCGCCGCAGACGCAGACCTTGCCCATCTGCCGCGCCACCAGCGCGGCGTGCGAACTGACCCCGCCGCGCGCGGTCAGGATGCCCTCGGCCGCGATCATGCCGCGCAAGTCTTCGGGCGAAGTTTCGACGCGGACCAGCAGCACCTTTTCGCCTTTGTGCTGCGCTTCGACGGCGCGATCGGCGTTGAAATAAATCTTCCCGGTGGCCGCGCCGGGACCGGCGGGCAAACCCTTGGCGATGGCCTTGACGGCCTTGATAGCGGCGCGATCAAAGACCGGCGCGAGCACCTGGTCGAGTTGATCGGCCGGGACGCGTTGGACGGCCTCTTCCCATGTGATCAATTTCTCCTGTTCCATCTCGACGGCGAAGCGCACGGCGGCCAAGCCCGTGCGTTTGCCGTTGCGGGTTTGCAGCATGAAGACCTTCCCCTCTTCGATGGTGAACTCGAAGTCCTGCACGTCGCGGAAATGGNNGGCCACCGGCTTGGGCGTGCGCACGCCGGCCACAACGTCCTCGCCCTGGGCGTTGATGAGGAATTCGCCGTAAAAGACCTTCTCGCCGCTGGCGGGGTCGCGGGTGAAGGCAACGCCGGAACCGGATTTGTCTCCCGTGTTGCCGAAGACCATCGACTGCACGTTGACGGCCGTGCCCCACTCGGAGGGGATGTTGTATTTCCGGCGATAAACAATCGCGCGGTCGTTCATCCACGAACCGAAGACCGCGCCGACGGCGCCTTCTAGTTGCTTCCACGGATCGGTCGGAAATTCCTGGCCGGTCCGCTCCTTGATCAGGGCCTTGAACCGTTTGACCAACTCTTGCAGTCCGGCGGCGTCGATGCGCGTGTCTTCAGCGTGGGCTTCATTGGGGAACAATTCTTTCTTGAGGGCCTCGATGACGATTTCAAAAGGTTCATGGTCTTCGTTGGCGCGTTTTTGCACGCCCATGACGACGTCGCCGTACATCTGGATGAAGCGCCGATAGCAGTCCCAGGCGAAGCGGGCATTGTGGCTGGCCTTTTCCAGGGCGCCGACGGTTTGGTCATTGAGGCCCAGGTTGAGGATCGTGTCCATCATGCCGGGCATTGAATCGCGGGCGCCGGAACGCACGGCCACCAGGAGCGGCTTCTCCACGTCGCCGAATCTCTTGCCCAGAATCTTTTCCGTATTGGCAATGCCGGCCTTGACCTGCGGCCACATTTGCTTTGGATAAGTTCTGTGATGAGCGTAATAATATGTGCAGACTTCGGTGGTGATAGTGAAGCCGGGGGGGACCGGCAGGCCAATGCGGGTCATTTCCGCCAGGTTGGCGCCTTTGCCGCCCAATAAAGGTTTCATGCCGCCGTGACCGTCGGCCTTTTTGTTGCCGAATAGATAAACGTACTTTTGTGAACTCGATGATGTTTTTGCCATAATAAATTGTCCTCTATGTGCTCGCCCAGGGGCGAATTCCAAACGCGCGCTGACTTTAACAAAGCGCGCCGTACAGTCAAATTCAGTTTGCGAAAGGGCGGCTGCTGGAAATTGCCATAAATTATGCGGATATTGTTATATCGTTTTTATGCGAATATTACCGAACAAGTCATGCGGCCGATTCCTGGGCCTGGTTTGCCTAGCCGCCATCTTGACAGCCTGCCATCCAAAGGCTGCCCCGCCCGCCGCATCCATGCAAGTATTTGCCGTCAAGGGTGTTATAAAAGAATTGGAACCGGACGGCAAAACTGCCATCATTCGGCACGAGGCCATTACGGGCTACATGCAAGCCATGACCATGCCCTTTGAGGTCCGGGACACCAACCTCCTCCGCGGATTGAAAGCCGGCGATGCCATCTCCTTTAAACTGGCCGTTACCCCCAGCGAGGGATGGATTCAGTCCCTCACGAAGCTCGGTTCCGCCGCCCCACAACTTGCCCCGCAAGCCGCGCCGCAGCCGGCTCTGCATGTTTCGCGCGCGCTGGAGCCATTGGGCGTGGGAGACAAGTTGCCGGACTATCATTTCACCGATGAATTGGGGCAGCCGGTCAGCCTGAGCCAGTTCAAAGGGCAGGTGCTGGCGTTCACCTTCTTTTTTACCAGTTGCCCTTTCCCTGAGTTCTGCCCGCGCATGACCAGCAACTTCGGCCAGGCCGAAAAACAACTGGAAACCATGACCAACGCCCCCGCCCATTGGCGCTTGCTGTCCATTTCGTTTGATCCTGCGCATGACACTCCGGCACGGCTGGACACTTATGCGCGCGCTGCCGAATACGACCAAACCCATTGGAGCTTTCTCACGGGCGACGAGGATCAGGTCAGCGGTTTGGCCGAGCAGATCGGCGAAAACTACTGGCACGAAGAGGGCAGCATCGGACACAACCTTCGCACAGTGGTGGTGGATCCCAGCGGACACATTCGCCAAATCATCCCCGGCAACAAGTGGACCGTCGCGCAATTCGTGCAGGACATCGTGCAGGCCGAAGGTGCATCTCACCTTTTGGAAGGCTCGGCGAGCCAGAACCACAAAGACGTGCCCGCTCTGCAGGGGCCCGCGTCCCAAAGGCGCTAACCTGATAAGTTAATCAGCGCCGCCCCAACGATGATGTCCCGTAACCGCCGACGTGAGGATGCGGATTCGTGGATAACCCTGCTCGCTGTTCCATCCTCCTCTTCCTTACGTTGCCGGCTACGGGTCCGTCCCTACCAGGGAACTTTTTGCTGAGATGCGCACGCAGGCCGAACAGCCTTGATTTTTGGCCCGCCCAAGGCAGATTGCTATGTGATGATGAATGTCGAATTACCCACGGATGACTTGCTGCACGCGGTCTGGGAAGGCCGCCGCATTGGCCCGGACGACGCCCTGCGCCTCTACCGCCTGCCCCTGGAGGAGTTGGGGATGCTGGCCCACCGCCGCCGCCAACTGGCCCGCGCGGCCGCCCACGGCGGACGGGGCAACCAGATCGTCACTTATATCGTTGACCGCAATGTCAATTACACGAACGTCTGCAACGTCTATTGCAAATTCTGCGCCTTTTACCGCACCGAGGCCGACGACGATTCTTATGTCATCACCTTCGAGGAAATGGACCGCAAGATCGAGGAGACCATCGCCCTGGGCGGCTCGCAAATCCTGATGCAAGGCGGCCACCATCCGAAACTCTCCCTGCAATGGTACCTGGATTTGCTCTCCCACATCAAATCCAGGTTCCCCCAAGTCAACATCCACGGCTTCAGCCCCAGCGAATTCATCCATTTTCGCGACGTGTTCGGCCTGCCGCTTGAGGACATCATAACCCAATTCGCGCGGGCGGGCCTGGGGTCCATTCCGGGCGGCGGAGGGGAGATCTTGGTGGACCGTGTGCGCCAGCGGATTTCGCCGCTCAAGGCGATGAGCGACGATTGGCTGGAGGTGATGGCCGTCGCGCATCGCCTGGGCTTAAGCTCGACCGCCACTATGATGTTCGGGCACGTCGAAACCATCGCCGACCGGGTGGAACATTTGGAGCGGGTGCGCGCGCAGCAAGACCAAAGCAAGGGCTTCACCGCCTTCATCGCCTGGACCTTTCAGGCCGAGCACACCAAGTGCAAAGCGCCGACGGTCGGAGCGCATGAGTACCTTCGCACGCAAGCCCTGAGCCGGATTTATCTCGACAATTTTCCCAACGTGCAAAGTTCATGGGTGACGCAAGGCCCGGCCATCGGCCAGGTGGCCCTGCAATACGGCGCCAACGATCTGGGCAGCATCATGATCGAAGAAAACGTGGTCTCGCAAGCGGGCGCCACCTACCGCATGGGCGTGGCCGACATGTGCCGCCTGATCGAGGATCTGGGCTACAAAGCCCACCAGCGGGACAACTGGTACCATCTGCTGAATTAGGAATGTGTTCGTGGACAATTGAGATTGTCACAGACCATTCAAGTCTGTCACATTCCAGCCCCAGTGTGAAAAGGACTATCCTCATGCTTTTTGGGTGGCTGCTCATGGCAGCGGTAATGGCGCGCGGGCAGTCGGCGCCCGTCATTACACAGCAACCCACCAACCTGACGGTTCTGGCCGGCAGCAACGCGACTTTTAGCGCGGGCGTTTCCGGCACGGGTCCATTCGAGTATCAATGGCAATTCGATGGCGCCAGTCTCTTGCTCAATGGCATCATCACAACCGTCGCCGGCGGCGGACCTGGGGGTGGGACGGACGGACTGGGCGACGGGGCATCAGCAACCAATGCGACCTTGAGCTATCCCTACGGCGTCGCGGCGGACGCCTTTGGCAATGTTTTTATTGCGGACACGGATGACGACCGGGTCCGCAAAGTGGATGCCAATGGGATTATCACTACGGTCGTCTCGAACCTAGGCGCGTATGCGCTCGCATTCGATCTTACAGGCGATCTGCTCATATCGGACAACGGCACCCGAGTCTGGGCGCTGGACACCAACGGCGACCTTGCCGTGGTCGCGGGCAACGGAACGCAATCTTACTCAGGCGATGGCGGCGCGGCCACCAACGCCGGACTTATCACTCCAGAAGGGCTGGCCGTTGACGCGGCCGGCAACATTTATATCGCGGATTCTGGAAATGGCCGGATTCGCAAAGTCGATGGGCAGGGGATTATTACGACGATTGCGGGCGAAGGAACCAACTCGCCCAGCGCGGGAGAGGCGGCTACCAATGCCAGCTTTAGCAGCATCTCTGCCGTTGCGGTGGACGCCTCCGGCAAGGTTTACTTTGGCGATATTCTGGCCCAAAACCTGTGGGAAGTGGATTCCAACGGCCTTCTCCGGGCGGGACCTGCCGGCGCGATTTCTCTTACCAGCGTTGCGGTGGACGCCGTGGGAAATGTGTTCATTGCCGACCAGGAGTCCCATGTTTGGGAAGCTCTGGCCGGCAGCCTGAATGTGGCACCAGTGGCGGGAACGGGCGTGTGGGGTTATTCAGGCGACGGCGGGCCGGCCACCAACGCGACCCTGAGCGTCCCTTTTGGAGTGGCGCTGGACCCTGTCGGCGACCTGTTCATAGCCGATACAACGAGCAGTCACGTGCGCGAAGTGATTCGTCCGGGGCCGGCCCTGATTTTGAGCAACGTGAGTGTCTATAGCGCGGGGAGCTATGACGTTGTCGTGGCAGGTTCATCCGGCAGTGTCACCAGCAGCGTGGTGATGTTGACGGTTCTGGGGTCTCCAGCTATGGCGATGCAGCCAACCAATCAAATTATTCCCGCTGGGAGCAATGTCACTTTCAGTGTTGCGGCCATCGGGCCGCCGGCTCTTGATTATCAATGGTACTTTGACGGCGCTGAGATTTCCGGCCAAACCAATGCCTCGTTGTCCCTGCCTGCGGCTTACTTGACAAACGGCGGCAGTTACGAAGTGGTTGTCACCAACCTCTATGGATCGGTGACCAGCAGCGTGGCGACATTGACGGTTTCAGTGATTACCGGGCAACCCATGAGCCAAATCGCAACTGTTGGGGGCGACGCCGCCTTTCGTGTGACGACAGCCGGGATGGCGCCCTCTGATTATCAATGGCTCTTTGACGGCAGCGAGTTGTCCGGTCAGACCAACAGTTCCTTGTCATTGAGCGGAATTCAAATGACCAACGCGGGTGGTTATGAAGTCCTGGTCAGCAATGTTTATGGGTCGGTCACCAGCAGTGTGGCGACACTGACGGTCATCGCCCTTCAAACATCCAATCAGGCAATTTTGGAAGGAAGCAGCGCAAGCTTCAGCGTGACGGTATCCGGCCCGGGACCCTTCACCTACCAATGGCAACAGAACGGGACTAATCTTCCTGATAACATCATCAACACGGTGGCCGGCGGTGGAACCGTGTATCCCGGCGACGGCGGCCCGGCCACCAACGCTGACTTGATCTCCGTCGTGGATGTGGCGGTGGACACCAGCGGCGATTTCTTTTTTGTCGATCAGACCAGCAACCGGATTCACAAAGTTGCCGGCAATGGCATGATGAGCCTGGTCGCGGGAAGCGGCGCCAACGGCTTCAGTGGCGACGGCCTGGCAGCCACCAATGCCGATTTGAGCCATCCTTCTGGTGTCGCAGTGGATTCGACCGGCAATCTATTCATTACCGATAGTGGCAACAGCCGCATCCGCAAGGTAGGCACGAACGGAATCATCCGCACCGTGGCAGGCAACGGCTCCGCGGGCTATGGCGGCGATGGCGGCCCAGCCACGAATGCTAGTTTGGACCTCGTCACAACGTTCCTTTCATCTGGCGTCGTCTTAGATGCCTATGGAAATTTCTTTATTGCCGATACTGCTAACAACCGCATCCGCAAGGTCGGCGCCAATGGAGTTATTTCAACCATCGCGGGGAAAGGCGGAGAGTCTTTTGCCGGTGACGGCGGCCCGGCCACCAATGCCTATCTGGCCTATCCGACGGCCTTGGCCATCGATGGCAGCGGAAACATTTTCGTGGCAGACACCATAAACGGCCGCATTCGTGAAATCTACACTAACGGCATCATAAACACAGTGGCTGGCGGCGGAAGTTCCGGGTTGGGCGGCGCTGCCACCAACTTTTATCTCCCAGAACCCTCCGGAGTGGCGGTTGACGCTGCCGGCAATCTCTTCATTTCGTTTTCGTATTTCACCGGTGGTTTTGGGGACACGGGTTACGTTTATCATGTTTGGACCAATGGAATTATCTCGGAAATTGCCGGTTTTAACAGAAACCCGAATACGGCACCCTATGGTGATGGCGGCCCGGTGGCCAGCGCTGTGCTGCTGGATCTTGGCGGCATCGCCGTTGATACCAACGACGACCTTTTTATCTCGGACAACGGCCATGAGCGTGTCCGCAAAATCGTGCTCACGGGTCCGGTCTTGACGCTCAACAACTTGACCACGAACAAGGCGGGAGTTTATGATGTGATCGTAAACGGCCCCAACGGCAGCTCCACTAGCAGCGTCGTCTCATTAACTGTTTTGGTGCCGGCGACCATCACGGCGCAGCCGCAGAATCAATTTGTTCCAGTTGGAAGCAACACCACGCTCCAAGTCACGGCCATCGGCACGCCGACTCTTGATTACCAATGGTATTTCGACGGCGCCGCTTTGACGGGGAAGACCAACAGCGCGCTCGAACTCACTGCGCTCAGTCCGACTAACGCGGGCCGTTATCAGGTGTTGGTGGCCAATCTCTACGGCGCAGCCACCAGCAGCATCGCAAACCTAAGCGTGGGATTTGCGCCGCAGATAACCGTGCAACCGCAGCCCCAGGCCGTCCTGGCCAGCGGAAGCGCCGTGCTGACAGTCACCGTGTCCGGCACCGGCCCGTTGAGCTATCAATGGCAATGGAACGGCATGAATCTTCCGACTCGAACCATTACCACCTTTGCCGGCGGCGGCGCTCATTTGGGGGACGGCGGACCAGCCACCAACGCTACGCTCGATCAACCCCGAGGCCTTGCGACTGACGCCAACGGCGATCTTTTTATTGCGGATTACTCAGATAACCGCGTCCGCGAAGTTGGCGCCAATGGGGTCATTGCCACCGTGGCAGGAAACGGAACCGCGGGAGACAGTGGCATAGGCGGCGCGGCCACCCAGGCAAATTTGGAGAAACCAGCCTCAGTCGCGCTGGACACGAGCGGCAATCTGTTTATTGTTGACTTTTACGCGCGCATCTGCCGGGTCGGAACCAACGGCATCATGACCGATGAATGGTCCACCAATTTGGATTTGATCGGCACTTTCAGCGGCATTGCGGCGGGTTCAAACGGCACTCTTTTTACAGGCTACCAAAACCATTATCCCGCCCCCGCCACCGTGGACGAAATTCTTAAAATTGCCGGCAATGGCACGCTTGCCGGCCGGAACACCAATGTCGCATTGGGCGTTTCCCTTGGCCTGGCTCCGGATGGCGCCGGCAATCTCTTTATTGCCGACCAAGACGATAGCTGCATCCGCCGCCTCGGAACCAATGGCATTTTTACGACCATCGCAGGCAACGGGCATGCTGGTTTTTCTGGCGATGGCGGCCCGGCCACCAATGCTCTTTTGAACGGCCCTTTGGGAGTCGCGGTGGATGCCCTCGGCAATTTGTTCATCGCGGACACTGGCAATAATCGAGTCCGGGAGGTGGGCACAAACGGCATTATATCGACAATCGCGGGCAACGGCACCAGCGGCTTCTCCGGCGACGGCGGCGCGGCCGCCAGCGCCGCTTTCAACCAGCCTTGCGGAGTCGCCGTGGACGCTTTTGGGAACTTATTCATCGCCGACACCGCCAACAACCGCATTCGTCTGGCCGCTCAGGGGCCGGCCTTCGCCTTCACCAATATTTCCTTCACCAACGCTGGAAACTACGACGTCGTGGTCAGCAGTCCCTACGGAAGAGTGACCAGCACTGTAGCGGCGATAACCGTGCTATCGTCGCCGCAAAACCTGAGCGCCTTCTTCAGTTCCGGGCCAGGCGTGCAGTTTCAACTCACCGGCACGCCGGGCTGGCCGTATGTATTGCTGGTTGCGACCAACCTCTTACCGCCCGTCAACTGGCAGCCGCTGGTTACCAACGCGGCCGATGCCGGCGGCAACTGGTCCTTCACCGACACCAACACGGCCAATCCCGCCCAGTTCTACCGCGCCATGCTCGTGACGCCATAATAGAGTTGACGGAGATTCCTAAAGGCGACAGACTTTAATTGGCTCGCTTTATCGAGGCGAAGGCCGATAAAAACGGTTTGTGACAAACCTTAATTGGAAAATCGCCCGCAGCGCCATGCGGGATTAGTGACAATTAAAGAAACAGCTCATGGCCTCTCGCCTGGGCTTGCGTTGGTCCCTCCTATGCCCCTGGCCGAAAAACTGGAGAATCCGAAATCAGAGTTGGAGCCAATCCCCTGACCGCCCTCGCCGCATTTAAGAAATTCCCCAATTCCAGGGTTGCCCGTCTTGAAGGTGCTGTCCGTGACACGGGCTTTCTCAACCCCATTGACATACACCGTGATCACATTGCCGATAATGGACGCGTTGAGAATGTCACCATCCTTCAAGCCATAGTTGGCGCCATGATGACGAACCAGATAGGTCCACTTCCCAAGCGGGCCATCCCATCGAACGACTTCCAGATAAGACCCGCCGGCGACGCTGGCGAAGCATTCATACCCCATGGTGCGATGGGGTGAACTGGTCCAGCGCAGAAGAATCTCGACTTCCTGATTGCAGGAGGTGGTGGGCTTCGCGATATGCACTTGTCCCCAGGCTTCCTGGTCCGGAGGAAAACCGGAGAGATGAGCGTAGGAATCATTGTACTCGTAAATTCCGGTATTGGTCCCGGTTTCAGTGCCGCAGGCCAGGCCGTTGGTTTTCCTGATTTCGGTCCAATCAAGACCGCTATTGGTCCAGCGTCCACCCTCGGAGAGCGGGCTCTCGATCCACTCAAAACGGGTCGCGTAAGTTTGGGAGAATCCGGTCGTGGGCAGGCCGGCTGAACCCAGCAGCATGATCAAAAGAAAACGTTTCATGGTGAGGTCTCACATAACGGGAAAAGGCCAATGGCTCAATGCGAAAAGCAATATTTGTCCATCAGCTTTCAGCCTTTCCGATTCCTTTGCCCAGGCGGCGGGATGGCCGAAGACTTGCGCAGCACGCCATGAGTGATCGAGAATCTGACGTACGCGATTGCTCGCCGCTCCTTGAAAGTCTGGCACGTTCAATGAACGACTAATTTTTATTGGTTTCGGATTCTTCCCATCCGCCAAAGGCTGCCGTTCCGCTCCATCCGCCAGCAGAGTGGTCCCAGACTATGGGAATCGGGTTCCCCGGCTCAAGGGTCGCAAAGGAAGGAAAGGTGGTTGCTCCGTTGGGAATCGTCCTCCACCGTGAGCCGTCATAGACGTAAATGAGTACCCGCTCGCGAGGAAAATAGATTTTGCACGCGTTTGTGGGCAAGCGTTGCGCCAGCACAATCACACGATGTTCGGCGCTCCGCTCGCCCACTGTGCTGACCCAACCAACTCTCCCGCGTATGCCCGCGTGCTCAAGCAACGATTGAGTGTCCGGGCTAATCCAGCCACCGGGATCGGAGTCGATCACGAGGTTATCCGTTCCTGGCCACCAGCGAAAATATGCAAATGAGGGTTGCGCATAATCCCCTCGTCTCAGCCGCGTCTCATAAATGACTCCGGCCGCGACTGCGGCGAGCGCGGTGAGCGTGCAAAGAGTGCCAAACAGCGGATTAATGAACGACCACCGTCTCTTGCCGCGGCGTCTTGAAATAAAATGGAACAGACAAGCGGCAACGATGCCGATCAGCAACCACCCAATCAATGAAACCGCGCAATCAATCGGCCACGCAAAAGAGGAATACCAACCCGGCAGCGTCCTGGGCAGAAATAAAGAAAAAATCGCTTGTGGCCAGTTCGCCAGCCAGGAGAACGGCAGATAGACAAACCGGCCGATAATCTGATACGTGAAAAAGCAAAACAAAAGCCCCGCTTGTGAAAGAAACCAAACACCCGCGGCGATAAGCTCTCCAAAAATTATCCGGCGTCCGATGCTCATAAAAACGATTTCACTTCTTTCATCCTCAGCCTAAACACCCTAATCAAATATATTTGAAATTTTGATCATAAGAATCTTCCTGCCCTCCTTGGTTCTTGCTTTCTCCGCGACTCTGCGCGAGACCGCTCATTCAATTGCAAGAATTATGGATGGCTATTTTCCGGGCGCTCCGCTACTTTGAACTCGATTTCGAAACCGTCAAGTATGTTTATGCGGATTTTAACTGAATCTGGTTTCTGTCCGAGGTTGCCGGGTCGAGTTCTCGTTCAACTCCAGATCTGTTGGATCGTGTTTCTGGCATTAAACAATTCATTCGGCCGCGATTTTTCGCAGCTTTCCCAATACCAGACTACAACCTGGCGGGTGGAAGATGGATTGCCCCAAAGCACGGTGACGTGTATTGCCCAGTCTGCGGATGGTTATTTGTGGCTGGGAACGCAAAACGGGCTGGTTCGATTTGACGGCGTGAAGTTCCGTGTGTTTGACGAAAATAACACCCCGGCCATCAAGAACAGTCGGATTGTCCAGTTGCTGAGCGACAAGGACGGAACACTTTGGGTGGGCACCGAGCACGGTGGGTTGGTCTGTCTTCGCGCGGGCCAATTCACCTCGTATCCAGTGCCGGGCCGGGGCACCACCCATGATTATGCCCGGGTTTTTTGTAAAGATCACCAAGGCGCCTTGTGGCAGGTGTCCTGCGAATGGCAACTCATCAAGTTTCTGCAAGGACAATTCACGGTGTTTTCCGACAATTGGAATCTATCGAGCCGGTCGGCTCGGGCGCTGGCGTGCGATGTGGAAGGGCAAATCTGGGTGGGAACCGACAGCGAACTGGCCGTCAGGCAAAGCGGCGGGTTTTGCACGGCGTGGTGCCGCACGAATGAGGAAAATTTTGCAGTGGACTTTCTGTCACCCTGTTGCGGGGGCGGGGTCTGGGTGGCGGCGAACGGGCGTTTGCGAAAATTTGAGGCGGGACATTGGACGATTGATCTCGGAGCCTACAATTGGACCAATCGGCCAATCTACGACTTGCGCGAGGACAGAGAAAACCGCCTTTGGGTGGCGACACTTGGCAGCGGATTGTTTCGATATGACCGCAACGGCGAGATTCTTCACCTGACTTCTCAAAACGGACTGCCAACGGATTTTGTGCGCTGTGTCATGGAGGATCGGGAAGGCAATGTTTGGGTAGGAACTGAAGGTGGTGGCTTGTGCCGCTTAAAGCAATCCATCTTCCAGACTTATGGCGTGAAAGAGGGATTGGCGAGCGATCAAGTCATGGCCGTGGCCGAGGCGCGCGACGGAGGCTTATGGATCAGCACCGATGGAAACGGCCTCGACCATTGGCAGGACGGCAAGGTCAGGCATTACGGATTTAACGAGGGGTTGAAAAACGGCAATGTGTGGTCGGTGCTTCAAGATCGCCACGGCATGGTGTGGGCCGGCACTTGGGACGGAGTTTACGAACTGGATGGTGGAAAGTTCACCGGCCTTTCCGACGGGCAGACCATCGGCTGGGACGTGCTGGCGATGTTTGAGGATGCGGAAGGCGATTTGTGGCTCGGCCAGCAGGCTTTCGGAGGGATTACACGTCTGCGCAATACGGAACGCACCGTAGTCGAAATTCCAGGAACATCCGCCAATCTGGATGTGCGATGCTTCATGGAAGATCATGGCGGCAACTTATGGGTGGGTACCAGCGAGGATGGCCTCTATCGGATCAAGAATGGAAACTTTACCCACTTTGGCCGCAAGGACGGGCTAGGCAGCGATTCGATCTGGTGTTTGTACGTGGATGACCAAGGAGTGCTATGGGCGGGCGCCTGCCGCGGCGGACTTAGCCGCTGGCAGAATGGGCATTTTATCACTTGGACAACCAAGAATGGTTTGATCAACAACGTGATCTGTCAGATTCTGGAGGATGCGCGCGGCAATCTTTGGCTGGGTTCGTATGGCGGCGTCTTCCGGATCAACAAACTGGAACTCAATCAATCCGCCTCCGAACCAAACCGGAAAGTGCATTGTGTAGGATACAGCCTGGAAGATGGCTTGCCCACTCTCGAATGCCAGGGTGGCTTCCAGCCTTCCGGCTACAAATCGCGTGATGGTTGCCTTTGGTTTCCAACCATCAAGGGTCTGGTCGCGGTGAATCCCGAGAAGGCCAGCAGGAATTCCCGGCCGCCAACTGTGGTGATCGAAGATGTCATCGTCGATGGTGCATCGAATTCCGAGAAGGCTGCATCCGGCAAATCAAGCGTTGGCTTGTCCGCAAAGAGGAGCATTCCGCCCGGCAACAAACGCATCGAATTTCAATATACGGCTTTGAGTTTCTCCGCGCCCAATGCAGTGCATTTCAAATACCGGCTGGATGGTTTGGAGAAAGATTGGGAGGATGCGGGCACCAAACGCGCTGCCGTCTATAGCCATGTTCCGCCGGGGAGTTATGATTTTCATGTCATGGCCTGTAACGGTGAAGGAGTGTGGAATGAGACGGCAGCGACTTTGGCGGTCGCTATCTTGCCTTATTTTTGGGAGACAAAGTGGTTTTTGGCCTTGAACGGATTGGCCGGCCTTGTGGCCGTCGCCTCCGTTGCTCGCTACCTCGAAAGTCGAACCATGCGCCGCCGCCTGGAACAGGCGGAACGCGAGCGCGCCATTGAAAAGGAGCGCTCCCGCATTGCCAAAGACATCCATGATGAATTTGGAGCCAGTTTGACAGAGATCACGATGTTGAGCGAATTCGCCCAGGAACCCACGGCTTCCCCGACGCAGGTCCAGGCGGACATGCAAAAGATCACGGCCAAGGCGCGGAATCTGACGCAGATGATGGATGAAGTGGTTTGGGCGGTCAGCCCCCAAAACGATATTCTGGAAAAATTTGTGACCTACACGTGTAGCTTCGCCGAGGAGTATTTGCAGGCGGCCAAGATCGCCTGCCGTCTGGAAGTGCCGGAATTCCTGCCCGATATCACTCTCACAGCCGACGTGCGGCACAATCTATTTTTGGTTGTTAAAGAAGCGCTTAATAACATTGTCAAACATGCCGCCGCCTCCGAGGCAAGAATTCAAATTGCCCTGGAGCCTGGAATGTTGATCCTGACGATTCAGGACAACGGCAAGGGCTTCGTGCCAGAGGCCGCGAGCGCCGGCGTCCAGAACGTCTCCGCAGGCTGTCAAAGAGACGGCTTATGCAATATGCGCAAGAGAATTGAAAGCATCTCGGGAACCATGGAACTGGAAAGCCTGCCTGGCAGCGGCACGCGCGTCAAACTGATGATCAAGCTGGATACCCGTTCGCCTCGGCCGGAGAAAATACGCGCCTGCTCACTCTCAAACCCATCGCCGTGAACCTGGCCCCTCATCGCCATCCGTGCGCCGTGTCGTTCATTTGAACGACGGTCATCGGCGGCCTTTGTCGTTGGCTCATTCATGGCCGCTTGCTACAACAAGATATTGACATTTCGTATTTGTGCCCATTGTTGTTTCTATAGTGGAGGATGACGACGGCGTTCGCGCCGGCCTAGTGCGGTTGCTTGAAAAATCCCGCGATTTCCGCCTGCTGGCCAGCTATCCCAACGCGGAGGCCGCACTGCACGGCATACCGCAAGCCCGTCCGGACATTTTGCTGATGGATATTAATTTGCCCACCATGAACGGCATCGAATGCGTCCAAAAACTGCACGGTGTGGATCCTTCCCTGCGCGTCATCATGCTGACGGTTTATGAAAATCCGGAGCAGATTTTCGACGCCTTGCGGGCGGGAGCCATCGGTTACTTGCTTAAACAAAAGCCGTCGGAGAAGCTATTGGAGGCGATACGCGACGCACATCATGGCGGCTCGCCGATGAGCAGCCAGATCGCGCGCAAAGTGGTGCAATTCTTTCGCGTGAGCGGGGCGACAGAAGCAGAGGGCCAACTCTCAGCCCGGGAATTTGAAGTGCTGACGCTGTTATCCAAAGGGCAATTGATCAAGGAGATTGCCGACCATTTGGGCATCAGCTTTGCCACCGTGCGCACCTACATCCGGCGCATTTACGAAAAGCTGCACGTCCACTCCCGATCGCAGGCCGTCGCCAAATTCTTTCAACCTCCGCGCTGACGGCCAAGGATGTAGTTCATTTGCACGACACGACAAAATCCGGGAAGCGGCTTACTGTCCTGCTCCCGGCGGAAGAAGCATAAACTCTGCACCAAAAAATAGAAATTGAATTCGCATGAAAAACAAGAAAATGCTGAAGCTTTTATTGGGAATCGCGTTCGCGTGCGCCTGCGTGGCCGGCGCCTTGGCTCAGACGGTTGTGCCGAGCACTTTCAAAACCATCACCATTGACGGCTCGTTCGGCGATTGGATAGGCGTTCCGCTGGCCTACACCGCGGCAGCGGGAACGACCAACACCATTGAATATGAAAACGTCTATATCGCCAACGATCAGACGAATCTCTATATCCAATTTACCCTCTATGCGCCTTGGGACGCCTTCGACAATTCCTACGACAATTTATTCGTCGATGCCAACACCAACTCCACGGCCGGATACTCCGTCGCGGGCATCATTTCAGACATGGTCATCCAGGATGGCTTTGGTTATCAGGAAACAAACGGCAGCTTTAATGATGGCATTACCGTCAATAACCTGGGCTGGGCCATCGCCGGTTCGACCAACAGCCTGGACTTTGAGTTGTCCATTTCACTCGGCGCCACCTACGCTTCGGACGGCTCTCCGGTTTTCACGAACAACACCATTGCCATTGTGTTGGAAGGCGACACCAGCGGTTACGTCAGTGAGGAATATGTGCCAACCTACGGCGGTTTGATTTACACCCTCGCGTCCCCTCCTGTGCCACCCTCCACTAATCTTGCGTTGCTCACCATCACCAATTCCACCTGGCAGGTCAACGCCTCGGGAACCGACCTCGGCACAAATTGGCTTGGCCAGACTTATGATGATACCGGGTCGAACTGGATTTCAGGCGACGGATTGTTTGGTTACACAACTTCTCCCGCGTCCTATCCACCGATCAATACAGCTTTGTCGAACGGTCCCAACACCTATTATTTCCGCACCGATTTCCAGTGGACCAACAGCATAGAGAATGTCGCCTTTGTCGTCACCAACTATCTTAGCGACGGAGCGGTTTATTACCTCAACGGCATCGAGGTAGCGCAGGTTCGCATGCCCGCCGGCCCGGTTTCCTATGACACCATGGCGACGGGCACGAATTATCCGGTTGGATCGGCCGATATTTTCGGCGTTAATGGCAGTTATTTGCTAAGCGGAACCAATATACTTGAAGTTGAAGCGCATCAGGCTCCCGACAGCAGCGCCGATATGGTATTTGGCCTTTCACTGACCGCCGCAATCCACTTTCCCGTTTTGGTGGTTGACACCAATCAGCCCGCCGATCAGACCGTGTTGGCAGGCCAGTCGGCCACGTTTACTTCTGACGTCCTTGGCAGCGGCCCGCTGTCGTATCAATGGTTTTTCAACGGCACCAACGCGATTGCAGGGGCAAATGCTTCAACGTACACAATACCATTGGTATTGACCAACAATGCCGGAAGATATTCCCTGTTTGCGAGCAATCAATTTGCGAACGCGACCACGCGCGCCGCGTTGCTGACCGTGAGCAACACTCCCGTCATCATTATTACACAACCGACCAATCAGTTCGCAGTGGAAGGCCAACCGGCTACCTTCAATGTCACTGTCTCAGGAACGCCTCTCATCGATTATCAATGGCTTTTTGGCACTAATGCCATTTCTGGCGCCACCAATGCCTCTTACACCATTGCTTTTACTCGCGCGACAAACGTCGGCGATTATTATGTCACTGTCAGCAATCCTGCATCCACGACCAACAGCAGCGTGGCCAGCCTGACGGTTTTGGCGGACCCCCTCCCTCCAAACATCATTAGCATCTCGGCCAGTGGAAATCAAATTATCGTGACGTTTTCCAAGCCGGTGGATTCCGTGACGGCGGATGAAGCCACCAATTATTCCGTCGGTGGCGGAGTCACCGTGCTGACTGCGCTTCAAAGCACGAACAACGCTGCCCAGGTCATATTAACCACCGGGGGGACCGCCATGAGTTACGGAGCGGTGTATTCGGTCACGGTCAATGGCGTCGCTGATTTGTTCGGCAACGCGGCCCACGTTACCGGACAATTTGCCCGCGACATCACTATTGACGGTTCGTTCGACGACTGGGCCGGCATCGCGCCGCTTTACACTTCCGCCGCTCCCACCGGACTGACAAACGCCGCGGATTTTGAGGCCATCTATGCTTATAATGACGCCAACTTTTACTATTTCCGCGTCACGCTCTGGGGGGATATTGAACCGCCCGGCCAGTTTCCCGATTATGTCAATATGTATTTTGACACGGATAACAATGAGGCTACAGGTTATCTGGCTAATGGTGTGCTTGGTTCCGAGATGTTGATTCAAAGCGGCGCCGGCTATCAGGAGAAAAACGGAAACTTCAATGACGGTTATGGCATTCTCAATTTAGACTGGCTATGTCTGCCCGCGGAGCCGGGAACCAACTTTGAATTTGAATTCTCAAGGGCGGCCACCTTCGGGCAGGATGGCACGCCCGTCTTTGTGACAAACCTGATCAACTTCATATTCCTGGGGCAGACCCCGGGCTTTCTGGCGGAGAATTATGCTCCTCCAACCGGATTTCTTTCCTACACCAATATAACCTTTCCCAGCGTTCCTTCTTTGCCGTTGGGTAATCTTGCCATCACTCCACTATCTGTCGGTCAGGCAGCCATTGTCTGGCAGCCGCCAGGCGCTTTGCAGTCTTCAACCAACTTGAACGGTTCCTGGACAAACGTGCCGGCGACGAGTCCTTATGTAATTCCCGTTGCAGGCCCGGGACAATTCTTCCGGCTCTCGCAATGATTCGGAAATTGAAGTTGTCCGACAAAGTGCGCTGCGGTGGAAATTGTGCGTTGGGCCTCGGCCCATGGTGGCGAATGTATAAGAGGCCGCTCATCTTCTGGCGTGCGGATTGTCTGGCTTTGCTTTGGGCCGGTGCCGCGCTGGCAGGCGAAAATGGCCCTGTGCCGGGATTGAACACCACCACCCCGTATTTGATCTATTACGGCGATTGGAACTCCAGCCAGGTGGATTATGCGCGCACAAACTACCATCTGGTCATTCTTCACCCGGCGAGCAATATTACATCCAATGAGATTGCCACCATCAAGCGCGGACAAGACAATATTGCCGGAACGGCCGATGATGTGCTGGTGCTGGCTTATCTCTCCCTCGGCGAAGACGACCGGGCTGGAGCCCCATTTGTGGGAGATGGACTTGGTCCGCGGGTGGATCCGCGTGCTTCGGACAGTGACCCGCTGTCCAGCATTACCAACGCCATCGGTTTGCCCTCTGCCGGCGGCACGGGTTACGCCTCCTATTATCTCAACGCGCAAGACAACCAGACCGGCATGCCCGATGAAGATGCCAGTTTCGGTAGTTACTATGTCAACGCCGGCGCGCCAGCCTGGTGGAATGTCATCAAGAGCATGGCCATGGCCAGCAACGGTCAAGCGGGTCTGGATGAGATATTGACCACCGACGTTGGAAACGCTTACAATTGCGACGGTGTGTTTCTCGATACGATTGACACTGCCGCGCCAGATACCTGGGGGACTGAATATGAGTGGACATCTCCAGGAATGCAAGCCGTGGTGCAGAGAATCCGAACGAATTACGTTGGCAAACTGATTATGGGCAATCGCGGTTTGTTCTATTATGATCCCAATTTGAAAACCTACCCTTACACCATCCGGCCCTATGTGGACATGGTTATGTTTGAAAGTTATTACAGCGACTCAGGCACCAATCCTGTTTCGCTCTCGTTTCCTGACAATAAGTATGATTTTGCTCCCAAGGTCAACGCGGAGGCCGGCCGGCCGGATGGATTTACCGTCCTGGCGGTTGATTACGATCACACGCCGCCGCAATCCGCGACGATCGTCAATCAGGATTACGTCCAATGCATTGCTATTCAAGGCTGGCCTTTGTATCGGACCAATCCTTCGCTGGACGAGGCTTTGAACACGAATTCGGCGGCTTGGCTGGCCACGAACGAGGACACGCAACCTCCGGTATGGGATACCACAGCCGCGCAAGGCCCGACGCCCCTGCCTCCGCGTCTCGGCGTGCAGGAGGTCACCGTGGGCGATCAAAGCGCAACGGTGTATTGGGATGTGGCTCATGATCAGATCGAGCCGGTGCGCTATAATGTTTACTATTTTTCGGGCGCGGCGATGAATTTCCAGACCGCCTTCAAAATGGCTCAGGTCGCGCCAAGTCTTCCCGCAAGCTACGCCCTCGCCACCGGACCTGGCATTTATCCCTATGCTTGCACCATTACCGGCCTGACCAACGGAGAGACATGTTTCTTCGCGGTTCGCGCCCAAGACAGCGCGGCTCCTCCCCATGAGGATACCAACGCTGTAACCATAGCCGCCGTGCCGGGAACAAGCGGAGCCACCGGAACTTTTAGAACGATTGCCATTGATGGAACCTTTTCCGATTGGGCCGGGGTGCCGTGGGCTTATCAGGGAAACGAGGATACCAACCCCGTTAATTTTGCCGATGTGCAGTTCGCCAATGACACGAATTATCTTTATGGTCATTTCATACTTTTTTCGCCCTATGCTCCGTTCTCCGATTATTACACGCATCTGTTTATTGACACGGATGATAATAGTCAGACTGGCTATCTGGTCACGGGCGCCCTGTTCGGGTCGGAGATGATGATAGAAAGTGGCATTGGCTATGACCAGCGCAGCGGAACTTTCAATGCCGGCGAAATCTCTGATCTTGACTGGGCCATTGCTCCCATCGGCTCTGGAACTGAATTTGAATTTCGAGTTTCACTGGCCTCCTTGTATCCTGACGGGATCAAGGTGTTCGGGACTAATGCCATGAAGCTGCTGATGCAGGATGATCGCGGGCCGGAGTTAGCCGTCGAAACAGGGATTCCTTATATTCTGGCTGCGCCGGTTGGCCCCTTGTTCATCAGTCGATTTGGAAGCCAGGTCACGATTACATGGACTGGGTCGGGCGCGCTGCAAGTTTCCAACTCGCTGGGCGCCGGCTCATGGGCAAATGTGCCGAATGCGACGAGTCCTTACACGATGCAAGACGGCGTCGCCCAACAATTTTTTCGGCTGGCAGAATGAACCATGCGTGCGACGAGTTGAATTTTATGGGAATGACGATTTGGCGTATCAGTAGAGTTGTCTGCTGTGCAAGTTTGGCCATCCAAGCTGCAACCGCCGCCACCACGGAACGGTTGTTCCAACAGTCGGAAACTAACTTCGCCAATCCCGAACGCGGGTTCTATTCGCCGCAGACGACGAGACGGATGGCAGGATTGGAGCAATTGCGGGCGCAGGGCATCAGTCTGGTTCTCGTGGAAATGGACTTGCGCGCATTTAAGGAGCGCGAGTTAACGCCGGAGAAGTTGGATGAATTGCGCGCCGCCTTGGCGGCGGCGCGGCAAGCCGGATTGAAAGTCATTTTTCGCGCCGCCTACGGGTTCACCGACCGCGATTACCGGGCCGACCCCAAGGACCTTCCTCGCATCCTTGGCCATGTCCGGCAAATTGGAGTCGTATTGACGGAAAACGCGGACACGCTATTCGCGGTCCAAGCGGGTTTTCTCGGTCCCTGGGGCGAATGGCACGGATCCAATTGGGGCGATCCGCCCAGTCTGGACGTGCGACGTAGCGTGCTCTTCGCGTTATTGGATGCTGTTCCTGCGCCGATCCCCGTTCAGGTTCGCCGGCCCATGTTCATCCGCGACGTTTTTGCGGCCGAGCCGGGAGGCTTCGACTTGACAGATGCGGCGGCCTTTGGCGGTTCCAGACTGTCCCGTGTCGGCTGGCACGACGACGCGTTTCTGGCGCTGCCCGACGACATGGGCACGTATGTCGAGCCGGCTTGGGACCGCGGACGTGAATTGCGCTGGTGCGATCACCAGGACCGTTATGTCCCATTCGGCGGTGAAACGGTTGGCCCTTCCGCGGATACGCCTATTGAAGAAGTCGTGCGCGAAATGGAATGGCTCCGCCTCTCTTACTTGAACATCGCGTATCATCCTAAAACGTTGCAACGCTGGCGCGAGTCGCAATTCCGCGGGCAAGACGCATTCGGATACATTGAACGGCGCATCGGCTATCGGTTGGTCGCGCAGAAACTTCGTTATTCGACCGAGGCGCGCGCTGGCGGCCAGTTGTCTTTCGAACTCACGCTGACCAACGCAGGCTTTGCCTCACCGCTTTTGCCGCGCGCCGTCACCGTCGGATTAATTCACGGCGGCCGGATCGAGCGCCTGGCGCTGGACAAGGTCGATCCGCGCCAATGGGGACCGTGGTCGGGGGATATTCTTGTGCGCGGCGAGATGCCCATCCCAAAGGATTTCATTGACAAGAGCATGACCCAGCTTGCCATACAACTGGCCGATCCTTCGCCGCGATTGAGAAATGACGGGCGCTTCGCCATTCGCCTTGCGAACGAGGGGGTGCCGTTTCTTGCAGAAGAAGGATGGAATATTTTGGCTGAAGACATCGCGATCCATCAGTGAAGCGGCGGCACTGGCTAGGCATTGACCCCGATCCTCGCCTCTTTATGGTGCCGTTACTTCGCTTCCTTTTTTTTGGCAACCCGTGGCACCGAATCCATGAACTTGCGCCATTGCCACATTTTTTCCCAGTCGGCGCGGGAGGCTTCCAGCGGATCGAAGCGGCTCGCGTCCACGTCAATATAAAGTTCGCGGAATTGGGCCTGATCGAATTCAGGATTGGGCGTGTTTTCCTGGGCGTTGATCCCCTTGCGCCAGGCGGCCAACGCCGCGCACATCGTTGCCACTCGCGCCGGCTCCTGCGCGGCCACGTTGCGGGTTTCACTGGCGTCGGCGCTCAGATTGTAGAGTTCAACTTTCTCTTCGTCGTAGAATTCAACCAGCACCCAGTTGCCATCGCGCATCGCGCCGCAGGGGCGGCTGCCTTGATTGGTGTAATGGGGAAAGTGCCAAAACAGGCTGCGTTGGGGCGCCGGGCCGCGTCCGGTCAGCAACGGCGCCAGACTGACTCCATCCAGGCCGGGCGGAACAGCCAGGCCGGCCGCTTCCAGGAGCGTGGGAACCCAGTCGGTGTTGATGACCGGATCATCCACCACCTTGCCGGCCGGCACGTGCCCAGGCCAGCGCACGATCAGCGGCACGCGCAACCCGCCTTCATAGACAAATCCCTTCCCGGCTCGATAAGGGTCGTTATAGGTGACTTTAGGATGCGGCCCTTCCGGCACGTGCAATCCGCCGTTATCCGATGTGAAAACGACGATGGTCCTGTCGGCCAATTTGAGGGATTCCAGTTTGGCCAGCAGGCGCCCCACCGTGTCATCCAGCGTCTCAATCACGCCCGCATAGACCGGTTCGAAGGCCCCCGGATTGGCTTCAATCCGGCTCTTTTGCGCCGTATAGGGAATGTGCGGCGAGTTGTGGGCCAGATAGACCAGAAAGGGGCGGTCGCGGTTGGTCTCGATGAACCTTTCCGCCGCGGCGGTCAGATCGTACTCCCCTTTGCCGCCTTCCGTGGCCGAGGGCGTGGTGTCGGCGTTGCCGGGATGGTAGCTGTCGAACCCATGCTCGATCGGGCCGAATCCATCTCCGCCGACGTGCCATTTGCCGAAGGCGCCGCAGACGTAGCCCGCGGCTTTAAAATACTGCGGCAGCATTTTCTCGGCAAGCGGCACTTGCATCTCCATTTCCGGCTGCAGCACCCTTTGCGACACACAGTCCGGCCGCCCCGGCAGGTACGTGGTCAGATGCAAACGCGCGGGCGTTTTGCCGGTCAGAATCGCGGCCCGCGACGGCGAGCAGATGGGTTGGGCGCAGTAAGCCGACGTGAACCGGACGCCCTGTTGGGCCAGGCGATCCAGGTTCGGCGTATGATGATCGCGCCGGCCGTAACAATGCAGATCTTTGATGCCGAGATCGTCGCATAGAATGAACAGGATGTTGGGCCGGTCCAACGCCACGCTGGCAGGCTCGGCGGCCCACGCCGGCAGAGCCTGGCAAATCGTAAACAAGGCCAGTGTGCCAGCCGCCAGCATCCTCGCAAACGCCAGCCTCCGGCGACTGCTCAATGCTTTCATTTCTCCCATCTGCCTCGGGTCTCTTGTGTTCATAAAGGAAAACTAACAAAACGTTCCAGGGCCGGCAAACGAACCTGCCTGCTTTGCGCTTGCTGAGCGGACCCTATGTTGCCATTGTCCATCCATCAATAAAATGAAAACACAAACAATGTTTTTAATCATTGGAATTCTGGCTCTCGAAATTGCCCCATCATGGCAGGTTCGCGCCGGCGAGGCGATCCCGCTTTTTGACGGAAAGACCCTCGACGGCTGGGAAGGCAATACGAATTACTGGCGCGTGGAGGACGGCGCGATCGTAGCCGGCTGGATCGAGCGCAAGCAACCGCACAACGATTTTCTGGCGACCAGGAAACAATTCGGGAACTTTGAGCTCCGGCTTCAATACAAGGTGGAAGGAACCAACGGATTTGTGAACGGCGGAGTTCAGTTCTGGTCGCAACGAGTGCCGAACGATTTCGAGGTGTCAGGCTACCAGGCCGATCTGGGCGCGAACACGGATGGGAATTTGTACGATGAAAGCCGGCGCAACCGGAATCTCGCGGAGGCCAAAAAGGAGACGCGAGAGGAGGCGCTCAGGCCGGGCAATTGGAACGACTACCGGATTCGCGCGGAGGGCGCCCACATTCAAATTTGGCTCAACGGCGTGCAGACGGTCGATTACACGGAGCGCGATGAATCCATTCCGCACCGCGGCATAATGGCGCTGCAAATTCACGGCGGGGCGTACACGCGAGTCCAGTATCGGAACCTATTAATCGAGGAACTGCCCGCAGACAAATAATCCCATTATCACGTGTTTAATCATGTGTCTCACTTTTTCCACTCAAGGCCCGCTCTCGTTTTTCCGCGTGACGATTTCCACGGCGATGGGACTCTCTGTCAACGTCATGACCGGGTCTTCCTCCACCAAGTCCCCGTCGAACGGGATGAACAACTCTCCAAGAAAGCTGGCCGGCAGTTTCCGGTCCCCGCCTTTGGCGTGAATGATGACCGTCGGCGCGATGGCCGCGGGAGCGAAGGTCAGGCGCAATCCCACTGCGGTCAGCCGGGGCGCGTCGGGAAAGAATTGGCGCATGAATTCCTGCACATCGTCGCATTCGCGCACGACGCGCATCAGCGGGCTGTAATGCACGGCATTGGTCATCTGGCGCGCCAAGGCCGGCGCCAGGCCGGCGCGCCACTCTAATTTCATGGTGCCGCGGGGTTGGTTGACGATGATCCAGGGGTCCTCCGCCAAAAGGTCCTCACGCAGCGGCGCGCTGAAAACGCCATCCGGTCCGACCGGCATGGGAATATGGCCCGATTTGGCATCGATGAAGGCGGTGATGTTGCTATCATTGACGGCTGTCTGCGTGGAGCGCATTTGCAGGACCAGGATCAGGTTGGTGTGGGCGCGGCCCAGTTCCGTCTGCGCCTTCTCCACGCGGTAGATTTCGTGGTAGGGTAGGCGGGCCTCTTCCGCCGGCGCTAGCAACGGTGCGAGCAAGAGAAAGCCCAGACATGCTCCTTGAGCGTCTCTGAAAATTCGCTTGGTCAGGGGACCGGGCCAACAAAAGATTGGAATGCCGGCGGTATTCTGTAGGCCGCGTGCCCTCACGCGGCGCAGGCTGCGAATTGTCAGACACGCTCTTAGAACTGCTTTGACAGTCATGCGCCAAGAGTGGATGTTCAGGCTTTACATGGCAATAGCCGAAGGAGCAGGGAGGGACGGGCCGGCAGGCGGGGCGGGAGAAGCCGGGGCTTTGAAACTGGCCCAAAACCGAAGCGGCATCAGCGCCAGCACCACCAGCAGAACCTGGCTGATGTCGAATCCGACCAGCCACGGAAACGCCTTGTCCATAAAGCCGTAGGAATGCAAACCGATGCCGAGCATGTTGACGCCGAACCAGGAGAAGCTGGTAATGATGTTGCCGAAGACGGCCATGGCCATCAGGCCGCGTTCCCTGATCATGCCGCCCCAGCGGGCGTGCAAAATGAGGGCGTTCCAAAGGACGATGAGCAGCGCCCCGTTTTCCTTCGGGTCCCAGCCCCAGAACCGGCCCCAGGATTGGTCGGCCCAGATGCCGCCCAGAATCGTGCCGACAAAACTGAACAGCGTGGCGAAGCAGACGATGCCATAGACCATCCGGCTCAACGTTTTGGCCACGTCCGGCGTCAATGTGCTCGTGAAGAAACCGCGCACGACGTAAATGATGGCCAGGATACCGGCCACGAACATCGAGGCGTAGCCGGAAGTCACGACGACGACGTGCGTGGCCAGCCACAAGTTGGTGTCCAGCACGGCTTGCAGCATTTCCATGGTATCGCCGCTCAACGCCAGGTGATGGGCGATGATCAAGGTGGAAAAGCCGATGAATCCCGCCACCACCAGGCCAATGCCGCCTTTGAAGATACGTTCCAAAAGGATGCCAAACAGGCAGGCGCCCCAGCCGATGAAAATGGCGGAGGAATACAAATTGGTCACCGGCGGACGCCCTTCCAGAAACATGCGGAAGCCCAGTCCAAGTGAATGAATGACAAAAGCCAGCACCAGCAACGCAAAGCCCGTCCGCCGCACCGGTTCGGACAAGTTGATCCAAAAGATGCAGCCCAACAGCAGCGCGGCGACGTAAATGACCATGCTCTTGTAAAACGGCTCGATCTGGTTGAAGAAAAACTCACGGCTCCCTTTCTTGAGCGCGGGATAAAGTTCGTTTTCCTGCATCCAGACGCGGTAGGCGGCCAGGGCGTGGTTGAATTGGGCCGGATTGTTGCTGTGGTAGGCGTCGGCCATGGCCGCGTAATTAGTGGCCGCCGGATGCATTTGTCCCGAACGCAACGTCTCCATCAGATCAGTGCCGATGTTGCGCCAATCCTGGCGCGATTGGCCGGGCAGCGGCGGAATGATCATGGGATAGGCCATCTCAGATAAAGTGGTGTAGCGTTTGAAAAAGGCGGCGATGCGCTGCATAGCCTCATCATCGGCTGGTTTGCCCTGCTGGCTATTTGTCAAAGCGGCCCGGCCCGGCCCGATGGAAGCCTCATAGACCTGCAGTTCCCGCGCAAAATCGCGCGTGCCTTGCGGCTCCAGGCTGCTCTTGAGGCGGGCGTAAAGCTCGACGCTGTTGTACAAGTGCATCAAGTCCTTCTGGAATGGCGTGCGCAACTTTACCCTGTCAGCGATTCCTTCCTCCGACTGCAATAGCTTTCTGGCCTGGTCGGCAATGGAGTCGAATTGATTGGTCAAGTCATTGATGGAGTAATACTCCAAACCGATCTTTTCGGTGCCCAGCAGGCCTTCCAAGTCCGGGTGCTGAACGCGAAAGATTTTCAGTTGGTCCGCCTGTTCCGGGCGGGTCATCGTTTCCATGAGCCATTCCAGGGCGGAAAGAGGAGGCCCATTCGTCAAGCGCACAATCGAGCGGCCGCTGATGCTCAAGAGCGAGTTGCGCGCGACTGAATCCATCGGCTGAATCCGGCCATCGAGCAAAACGGGCAGCCGCCCGAATCCGGCGATGTTAAATCCGTCCTTGGGTTTTGGCGCTTGGAAGCCGCCCAAAAACCAGGCGGCAAAGAGCGCGGCGATCATCAGCGGCAGCCATTTTTTCATAGGCGCCTCCCTTTGCCGTTGGCCAAAGCCGGTTCCCGCACAGGCGTGGCGGGCGCCTTTCTGGGCGGCAGGGGCTTTGCTTGTTGCGCCCGTCTGCGGGCGAAGGCGAACAAGTGCATCAGGAACTGCGTGACCAATCCCAGCGCCACCAGCGAACAAGCGATGTAGGGCGCCAGCGAGACGGGGTTGCGCACCACCTGCAAAATCGAAACCTTGTCACCCGGCTCAAAACTGGCCTGGTAAAAGGTTTCACCGTGGTAGCGCAGCGGATTGTTCATGTAAATAAGAATGTCCCGGTCATCGCCGGTGCTGGGATCGGTCAGGTGAATCTTGCTGGAAAAATTTTTCGGAACGTCGGTGCCCAGATATAAATCATGATTGAAGGCCAGCAGCTTGATGGTGTAGGGCTTGTAATACCGCACCTGGCGCATGGCGATCTCGTAAGTCCGGCCGTTGAAGGCGAACGTCTGCGGCGCCGTTATCTTTACGTCCGGCATGATGCTGTCGAGTTGTTCCTGCAATTGAACATTGGCGGGAAAACGCGTGAGCCTTGGCGAAACAATCCATTCGCCAATCGGCCCCTTGTCCGAAACGGCTTGGACCAGCGCCGCCGGAAGGTCCACGTCGTCCATGGTATGCGTGATCGGACGCGGGCTGAACATCAATTGCCGGCCAATCCCATCGGCCGCCTTGATTTTTTCCGGGTCGCCGGTCATCGGTCCGGCGGGCGCCGCATTGGGGAAATACTTTTCCACCCTCAACGCGAATGGCAACCCCGGCGTCCGAATCTCCCCGCCCTTGGCCACGATCGATTCCGGGATGGCCACGACACGATCTTTATCAGGGTCGGTGGTATCGATGACCGCCAGTTCATTTTTGCGGGGGCTTTCGGAGTAATTTGCGCTGTCGCCGACTTGGATGCGCATCTGGCTTTCCACCTGGAAAAGCTCCGTTAGGAACTGTCCGCCGAGCAGCAGAATCAAGCCGGCGTGAATGAGAATAATCCCGATTTTCTTGCGCGAGAGCTGAAAGCGCTTGATGTGCGCGGCCAAAAGATTGACCAGCAAGACCAAGCCGATGAGCCAGCCGCCGGGCAGGAAGGGAATTTTCCAGTGGGTCCCGTTGGGCGTCCAATAGACAAAGAAGCTGCGGAAATACTCTGATTGGGCCGCATAAAGGCCGATCTGCACTTGGGCCAGCGTGCCGGCAAACACCAACACCAGCGCCAGCGCCAGGCACGCCACCGTTAAACGGAGCGACGTAAAAAAACTAATGAATCGATCCACCATGACTCAGGGATAATGCACTGTCTTGACGAATTGCACAAAGCTATCTTTTTGCCCGCCCACCACCTTGCCGTCGCCCATCAACTTGTAGAACCACGTATTCTCGCCGTGCGGGACCATGGCCACGACCATGCGCTCCGGTTGGCCGGTTTTTGCGTCGGCGCCCATGAAATCCACCAGGGTGGCTGTGCCATCCAACGTGGCCAACGACTCCGTCATGGCATCCAGTTGGCCCGGCTCGATAGGCCCCTGTCCAAGCTGAC
Organism: Verrucomicrobiales bacterium; assembly: GCA_003140095.1. Classification (GTDB taxonomy): domain Bacteria; phylum Verrucomicrobiota; class Verrucomicrobiia; order Limisphaerales; family Palsa-1400; genus Palsa-1400. The sequence continues at coordinate 50,429 of PLIU01000503.1, forward strand.
CGCGCCATCGGTTGACATTGGCCAAAAGACCGCCGCCCTCGCCGCGGAGGAAGCTGACCGTGATTTCCGCTTTGGCCCCCGCGCCGCCTGAAACGGAAAAGCTCTTGAAGATCATGGCGCGCGGCGCAGTCTCGACCCATTCGGCCGGCGCGTTCCATTTCGGCGCATCCGAAGAGGCATCGGCCGTGGGGAGGTCTCCGTGCGGATTGGGGATCCCTTGCAGACCGAGGCCGGCATGAGGATCGGCGGCGGCGGTCGCGTCAACGACCGAGACCGATGCCGGTTGGCCGCCATCACCGCCATCGCCGCCGAAATGAACCGACTTTAGAAAATCCAGGAAAGCCGGCCTGGCTGCGGCGACGGTGGCCATGTCACCGCGCAATTTAATAAACCACGAGTTGCCGTTGCGCGGAATCACCGCCACCACCGTCCGGGCCGACGCGCCGGCGATGTCGTAAAGCTTGCCTTGGATCGAATCCACCGTCACCGGCTCCGAGGCCAGATCGCCTGCTTCCAGCGGCGCCAGGGCCAATTCACCCCGCCAGCGATTGACATTGCTCAATTCCGTCCCGACCGAGCCGGGAAAGGAAGTGATGGCCACCTCCGCCTTGCCAGCATTTTTCCCCTTGATAACAAAACTGCCGAGGCGAATGCCGCTGGCCGGTTTTTCCTCCCAACTGGCCGGCGCCGTCCAGTGGATCGGCGCGGAATTGACGGGTATATCCGACGCGTCCGCCGCCGGCAGGGTCTGGGCGAGTTGCTGGGGCGGATGTTCCTTCGGCACCGTATAAACCTGGATTTGATCACCCGCCAAGCCGGGCAAAGTTGCGGCCAGGAGCCACGCGCCGGCCAACCGGCCATATCGATAAGAAGATTTCACTTTTATTCCATTCAAGATAACACGCCTCGATGCGAGAAAAAGCCGTAATTTGCAATAATAAGAGCATATTTTGGCTGAGTGCGAATTCTCGGACATCATGGCAAACCTTGGCAAATATGCTCGAATAATCGCGAATAAACTAGAACATTGGTGTCTCATATTCTCCACGCAACACATTAAATCACAACATCTTATATTGAATTGACACCTCATTAAGCGTTCAAGGGTGGCTTGAGGCTGCAAGGCCGTGGATGAGGGAGTTTTCAAACCATCGGCGGGTGGGTCATTGCCGTCTGAAAGACATAAATTAACCGGGATTATCCCTGGCCGCATGAAACCGCTGGTCAAACAGTTATTGCAAGCAAGCGTCGTCATTTGGAACTGCTCGTTAAAAACTTCGATTGTGTATTTCACATTCATGCGAGCACTTTACCACAGCCACTTGGACATCCGCTGTCCAACCAAAAGATTTTTGAAGATTCTAAAGCGTTACAAAATCTGGCCACTGGCCACTGTTCACTGTTTGGCATTGCCCCCCATCCAAGGGATGGCAAAACCTGACCACTGACCACTGACCACTGACTACTAGTTTCAGTTTGGGATCGCCCCCCATCGAAGGGATGGCAAAAATAGAATTCTGCACTCCCAACTCTGCACTCTGCATTTGGGATGATTGCCATTCGCCCCGAAAACTGATACGGTGTGTTTATGAATTTGACGGCCATAATATATCCCGATTCAGAAACCGACTGGCTTGGAGCCGAGTGTCCCGAAATCGGCACGGCGAGCCAGGGTCACACCGAAGAAGAGACCCTTGCTAACTTGCAAGAGGCCACCGACCTTTACCTCGAATCCTTCCCCCAAACACTCAAGAAATCAGCGCCCATACGCACGTTTGAATTGGCACATGGCTAAACTGCTACTGCTCGATATGCATATATGGACGAACCGACGCTGAAATTGAAAAATGCTCCGATTGTTGAGGCGGTCCTCAATATCGAGTGCGACATGCCGCCCGTCCAGGACATCGCCATGATTTCAGTGTCCGCAAGAGAAGCATTCCTTCCGCAATATCCACAATTCAGGCCGATGCTCGTGATGGAACATCGAATCGAAGCGAAGCCTGAAACGCCGCCCGAATTGTCACTCAAAAATAGCTTACAAGGCTTTCAATTTCTCCAGGACGATGGGAAGCAGCTTGTGCAGATGAGATCACAGGGCTTTTCATTCAATCGTTTGGCACCCTACTCTTCGCTAGATGACTACCTGGGTGAAATGGAGCGAGCATGGAGTGTCTTCATTAAAATTGCTTCGCCGGTTCAGGTGCGAATGGTTCAACTGCGATTTATAAATCGTATTCTTTTGCCTATGTCCGGAGGAAAACTCCAAGTGGATGATTATCTCAAAATCTGCCCACAGCTGCCAGATGAAGAAAAGCTTGGGTTCCTTGGATTCCTCAATCAGTACGTGGCGTTTGAAAAGGATACGGGAAACCAAATCAACATCGTTTTGGCGGCTCAACCCGTTGAAAATGAAAAATTACCGATCATTTTCGATATTACCGCTTCGCGCCAACTCGTCACGGAACCAAAAAATTGGCCCAAAATCCTCGATGCAATTAAATCATTAAGGCGCTTGAAAAACTTGGTTTTTCGCAATACGCTGACAGAGAGATGTATCAAGCTATTCCAAAATTAGGCGTCTTTGGATTTGCGGCTATGCACGCTTTGGCAAATGACGGCAATGCTGTCTCCCCGGAAGCACAAGCAGTCAGAGCCCAAGCTGCTTATGTGATCAAGGTCTTCGAGCAATCGCAGGCGCTTTTTGGGGCAAAAAAAGCAGCGATTTCTCAATTGATGGCTTTAGCTGCGGAGGAACAAACCGTCGATCCGATTGCCCTTCTTATTGCCGAACAATTTCTCCGCGCCTTGCCAAATTCAATTCCTCTGCCTGAATTCTCGATTGATCCTGACGGCTCCATCTCCCTGGACTGGATCCATGCCCGCAACCAAATTTTTTCTCTCAGCGTGGGAGCAAATAACCGCTTAGCCTTTGCTTGGCTGGATGGAACGGACAAGGGTCATGCGGTTGCTCGCTTTGATGGGCAACAAATCCCTGAACGAGTCATTGAGGGTATAACCACAATAGCGACCAACGGCAATGCTTCCTTCCGGATTGCCTGAGATTGTCGCTGACGAGGAAAACCTCGCGCGATTTCTTACGTCAAGGGGCCACTTCAATTCAAGGGTGGTCAAGCCCGCCGCCTTTATGCCGGATATTGAAGATCGCGAAACGTCGGTCTTCCGACACGGCAGCGAACCACGCGACGCACTTTGGGCCATTGGTGATGAACATGCCGCACATGGACGAACTATCCACGGAGCCGCAATTATTAAGGCCCAAAGCGTCAGAAGTATCCGGCTTGACGTGTTCCCTGACGAGCCCCCACCAAAACATTCAGCCATAAGGAACTGGCCCTGGACCCACGATGACCCCGATTTGCGAAAGGCGGAACATAAAGAACTGGCCATTTCACTCGCAAATGATGCTCAACTTTTGAAAAGATGAGCGCTAAAGAATGGAATTCCGAATCGCAGACTCATTCACCGATAGCGTTGCCCGCCTGACCTGCGACGAACAAAAGGCGGTTAAAACGACTGCGTCCAGCACCGCTTTCAGACTGCGCTGCTTCAATGGAGCGTATCGGCGCCCACTGTGTCTTGATGAACTTTTAACGCCTTTACCCCCCATTTTAAGTGCCCTCTCAAAGCGCTGGCGGACACGATGCTCCAGTGGAAATCCGCCCCAAGGAACGGCTCGGCCGGTTCAGCGGCGAGGCTCCACGTTGCTGACGTTATGAATCTATTTGCCTGGCTTGTTTTTGTGGCTGCCGCTTGTTTGGAGATGACCGGAGACGCCACTGTGCGACGCGGTCTGCGCGGCGGGGGTCTGCCCTGGATTCTCGGCGGCTGCGCCATGCTCGCGGCCTACGGCCTGCTGGTCAATGCCGTGCGATGGGAGTTTTCCAAGCTCATCGGCGTTTATGTGGGGTTCTTCGCGCTGGCCAGCGTCCTGTGCGGCCGGTTTTTGTTGCATGAAAACGTGCCCCCATCCACCTGGATCGGTCTGGCCGTCATCTTCGCCGGCGGCCTGATTATCCAATTTGGCGGCAAGTGAGATGCCGGTGTCAATGCCATTCGGAACTGACACTCGTTTGGTCGCGTCGTCGTTCTGACGATTTGCAATGGCTTGGATAGGAACGACCGGCGTTTGAGCCTTGTCTCCTTTATTCGCAGGGTCATTTTCAAACAGCAACAGTGTCCTCGACAAATTACACGAGCAGTCAGAATATATTCGCCGGTAATTGGATTCGTTGGCGAACCGCAAATGGCTAACCATGCCTACCGAAACAAAAATTGGAAAGACCGCCCTGCGCCTGGTAACGGGCGACCTCGCCGAACAGGATACCGATGCTGTCGTGACGGCCGCACATTGGCGACTCAACAAAGGGACCGGCACCGATGGTACCATTCACTCGAAAGGAGGGCCAAAAATTTATGAAGAGTGCCGGAAAATAGGAGGCTGTCCAATTGGGGGACGCGGTCATCACCACGGGCGGCAATCTCAAGGCGCGTTACGTGATCCACGCTGTCGGCGAGGTGGTGACGAAGACGAACCCAAGTTGTTGGCCAGCGCTTACCGTCGAAGTCTGCGCGTTGCGGTGCAGAACAATTTGCGCAGCGTTTCGTTTCCCTCATTTTCGACCGGCGCATTCGCGTATCCCGTCAACTTGGCGGCGCCGCTTGCACTCAGAACAATCGTTGAATTCCTCAGACTAGGTGAGCACAACCTCGATGAAGTCCGGATCGTTCTGTATCCGCGCGAGGACGACACGGCATATCCGCTGTTCGCAGTGGCGCTTGAGCAAATACTCGCCGAAAGACCTGCTGGCGGCCGTGTATGAGCAACCCGCACAAAACCTCTTTGTTGTGGTGGGTCATTCCAGGGGTATTGGCCGGAATGCCGATGCCGTTCATAAATCCTGAGCGTCGGCTGAATTCTGGTGGTGCGTTGAACGCCTATGAGGACGAGTTGCCCGCATTGTATTCGGCTGGAATCCGTGCGGTCGTTGGTCTGCTGAACATTCCATCTGACGCAGCCGTGTTTGAATCGGCCGGCTTTGCATTTGTTTATCTTCCCGTTCCCGATGGTGGGCCACCCACCCTGGAACAAGCGACCGAATTTGTCCGTTTCGTCAACGAGCAGAGAACGGCCCAACGACCTGTCGCTGTTCATTGCGAGGCAGGTCTTGGCAGGACGGGGACGATGCTGGCTGTTTATTTAATCGCACAGGGCGACAGTGCGGAGGCGGCGATCCGCTAAATTCGAGAGATTGAGAGAGTCGCGATTGAAACATCGCGCCAGATTCAATTTTTGGAACAATTCGAGCAGCAAATCGACCATGATTGACCCAAAAACAGGCACGATTCGGTTCGCGCCCGAACTGGCCATCTCGCCAACCTTGACTCGCGAGAACTTTTTGTCGTCTCTACTTGGCACGCGAGCGACTGTTTTGGTTCAAAATGAGCCGCACTGTTCATTTGCTTTGCCGAAAATGATTTTCAGTGGCCATGCGTTTGTTGGGAGCCTCTGGTTCACCGGCTCGCGCCTGCTTAGAGTTTCGATTGCCAGCGTGGACGAGAGTTTCGGGAGTTCGTGGTCAAACTGGTCTCAAGGGCGTGAGATGGAACGCAAGACCTTCCATGATTCTTTACTCCAGTCTGCTCTCGGTCCCGGTTGGAGTGGCCGTCCGTTTCCATGGGGAGTCGTGGCATCACTCTATGATCCGAAGAGTGGTTCCAGCAGCATTATCGTGACCTATTGACTTATGCGGTTGCTCTATCCCGCCAGTCCTTTGAAAGGGAAAAAGCTAGACGAACAGTTCGCGGCTGAGGTCGATGATGGCCCGTGTCACTCGTGACTCCTTGCGGCGCGCTTTGATCAAGGACGGCTATCTTCGTTTGCCTTTCTCTGCGCCCTCGGCGGCTCTGCGCGGGGAATTCTTCCTTTTGACCAAATGAGGATTGTTTTCTATTTGCGCCGGGCACGAGCTTCGGCCATAATTGTGGCGTTGATTCATTTTATGGTGCCATTCGTTCGCTTGAGCATATGAAACCCAAAGATTCCAAGGGGCCGCGGAAACCTGCGGCTAACTCCGTTAAACCCCCTCCCACCTCCGCCGCGACGCACAAGAACAAGGCCGATACCGGCGCCCCGGCCGCCTCGGCCGCCCCGGCCGCCGCCAAGGCGAAAGGGGCTGCGGGCGCCGCGCGGCTGAAAATCCCGCCCATTCTCCTGGAGGGCGACGCGCCGACGGCTCCAACTGTCGGCGGCCCAGGCCAGCGTTATGCGGTGGGCCCAACGCCCGCCGCCGCCTCCGCCGTTCCATCCGGCGCGGAATTGCCCGAATCCTACGGCACCCGGCAACTGTTTTTGGCGGCGCGCGATCCCCACTGGCTATACTCCCATTGGGATTTCAGCCGCGAAGAACTTAAGAAATACAACGCCCTTTCGGCTGATGGACATTTGGTGCTGCGGGTTTTTCGCGGGGCCGCGGAAGGGGAGCCGCTGTCGCATATTCATCTTCATCCCGAATCCCGCACTTGGTTCGTCCCGGTGCCCGCCGCTGGCGCCAAATATCTGGCGGAGCTTGGCTACCTGGACGCCGGGCACAAATGGGTTTCGCTGACCCGCTCCGGTGCGACCTTCACCCCGCCAGACAGCCTTTCGGATGACACTTCCATCCGTTTCGCCACCATTCCGTCGGATGCGCCGTTCGCGGAATTGCTGGCGATGGTCAAAGGGGCCGTGCGCGAGCATGTGCCGTTGGTGGAGGCGATGCAGCAGATGCGCGCGCAGGGCTTCCGAAATCTCCCGGCGCCTGAAGAGGTTAAGAGCGAATGGACGCCCGCCCAGGACCAGGCCCTGGCCGAAGTCATCTCGATTGATCACGTCCGACGGATCTGGATCGGCTCGCTGGAAATCACCGAGTTGATCCGCCGCCAACTGCAAGCGCAAGTTTCCTCCTTCGGCTTGGCGCAATTCGGCCTGCCCTCCTCGGCCATGGGCGCGCTCTCCAGCGTCTCCAGCCCCTTCGGCGGCGCGGAACGGCGGCGCGCTTTTTGGTTCAACGTCAACGCCGAGCTTATCATTTACGGCGCAACGGAGCCTGACGCAAAGGTCACCATCGGCGATCGCGCGATCAAACTTCGTCCCGACGGCTCCTTCAGCTTCCGCTTCGCGCTGCCGGACGGCCAGTATTCCTTGCCGGCGGCGGCGCATTCGGCCGATGGCGTGGAGACGCGCCGGGCGAGCCTGAAATTCAGCCGCCAGACGGCCTACGACGGGGAAGTGGGAGCGCATCCGCAAAACAAGAATCTGAAGCCGCCGCTGGTCAGCGCGGTGGCATGAGGCGGCGCTAGGCGGGTTGGAGGCCCGCCCCTTGTTGTGGTTGTGACGCATGCTAAGCCCCTACGCCAAAGCCGTTCTCTTCGTCATCCGGTTGATCGCGTGCGGTTTGATCATTTTGGGTTGCGGGCTTTGCGCCGGTGATTTGTTTTTGTACTTGTCACATCATCCCGTTCCCCGGCCGGCCCTGCTGGCGCTCAAAGCGGCGCCCGTGCTGGCCGGGGCGGCCCTGTACGGAAAAGCCAGGCCCATGGCCATTCATTTCACAAAGGATTTGGATTGATTTGAACCTAAGGCATCTAGCAAAAATAAATCGTGCAATTTGCGCGCCGGGATTTTGGCCGCTGGCGAGGCGAACGCGAGGCGCATTTCCACATGGATCTGTAACGAGCGTTCAACGAAGCCAACGGCCAAAAGACCAGGCGCATTTTGCACAATTTATTTTTGCTGGATGCCTAAGCTCCACCCCCCCATGCAAGGCCATTTCGCCCTGATATTGCACGCGCATTTGCCGTTCGTGCGCCATCCGGAACACGAGAAGTTTCTGGAGGAGAACTGGCTTTTCGAGGCCATCACCGAGACCTACCTCCCGCTCCTTCAGATCATGGAACGCTGGCAGAACGACGCCATGCAAACCCGGCTGACGATCTGCCTCTCCCCGCCTCTGTGCGCCATGTTGCTGGACCCGATGTTGCAGGATCGCTACGTGCGGCACCTGGACGGGCTGATTGAATTGGCGGAGAGCGAGATTCATCGCACGCATTGGGACCCCGCCTATCGCGAACTGGCCTGGATGTACCACCATCGGTTCACCGGGTTGCGCGAAACTTATTTTGACTACGGGCGGAATCTGGCCGGCGCCTTCCGGCGGTTTCAAGAGGACGGATTGCTGGAAATCGCCACCTGCGCGGCCACGCACGCGCTGCTGCCGTTGCTGGCCGGGGATCCGCCGTCCTTGCGCGCCCAGATTATGGTGGCGCGCGACTATCATCGCGCCTGCTTCGGACGCGATCCGCGCGGTATCTGGCTGCCCGAGTGCGCGTTTGACGAGGGCATCGTGGAAGTGCTGCAGGAAGCGAATATTCGGTGGTTCGTGACCGAAACGCACGGGCTGCTTCATGCCCGGCCACGTCCGCGCTACGGGGTGTTCGCGCCTGTTTTCACCCCCAACGGCGTGGCCGCCTTCGGGCGTGATTTTGAGTCCGCCCGCCAGGTCTGGAGCAAGCAACAAGGCTACCCGGGCGACTTCCGTTATCGCGATTTTTACCGCGACGTCGGCTTCGATCTGGATCTGGATTATGTCAAGCCTTATTTGCCTGCCACCGGCAAGCAGGGATTCACCGGCATCAAATACCATCGCATCACCGGCCCAACGCTGGACAAACAAGTCTATGACCGCGCCGCCGCCTTGCGCGCAGCCGATGAGCACGCGGCCCATTTCCTGCGGGCGCGCGTGGAGCAGTTCCACAAATTGGGCGCGATCATGGACCGGCCGCCGATCGTGGTCTCGCCCTACGACGCCGAACTATTCGGCCATTGGTGGTATGAAGGGCCGGAGTTCTTGAATCTCTTCGTGCGCAAGGCCTATTACGACCAGCAGGCCTTCACCTTCATTACTCCCGGCGAGTATTTGCGCCGCTATCCGACCCAGCAAGTCGCCACGCCCGCGGCCTCGAGCTGGGGCGAGGAGGGTTATTGGCGCGTCTGGCTGAACGAATCCAACGAATGGATTTACCCGCACCTGCGCCTGGCGCAAGCGCGCATGACCGAATTGGCCGAGCGTTTTTCCGGCGCCAACGGGTTGACCGGGCGTGCCCTGCGCCAGGCCGCGCGCGAACTGCTCCTGGCCCAAGCCAGCGACTGGCCGTTCATCCTGCGCACCGGCACCAGCCCCGATTACGCCGCCCGCCGCGTCAAAGACCATCTGTGGCGTTTCCTGGAACTTCATCGGCAACTGACGGCCGGCGAAATCGACGAACCCTGGCTGGCGCAAGTCGAGCAGGCCGACAACATTTTTCCGAACATCGACTGCCGGTATTGGGCCCGACTGCCCGCGTCGTAGCGAACTTGTCCTCCTGCACCCGATGAATAATGGGGGCAAATTTTCGTCTTTGGTTTGCACGGTTCGAACCATTACGACGTGATATCATGCGGCATAACAAATTGCTTTCCGTCCTGTGCAGGCGCATGGCCGCGCTTTTGGCGCTTGGCCTTCCGCTCCTTCTGAACGCCGGGGAGGGTGAAACCAGCGGCGGGAAAGACAAATCCAGCGACGCGCAACTGGCCATCAAGCAATTCAAGGTGCCGCAGGGCTTCAAGGTGGATTTGTTCGCGGCGGAGCCTCAAGTCAAGAACCCGGTCGCTTTCTGCTTCGATGAGGCGGGTCGTATCTATATGGCGGAGACATTTCGCCTGACACACCTCGTTTATGACATCCGGGAGCACTTGAATATGTACGACGATGATCTGGCTTGCCGCACGGTGGAAGACCGGGCGGCGATGGTCAAAAAATTTCTGGGCAATCGGGAAAAAGATCTGACAGCCGAAACCGATGACATCCGGCTGTTGGAAGACAGCCAAGGGACGGGCCGCGCTGACCGCTCGACGATTTTTGCCGATGGCTTCAACGGCGAACTGGAGGGTTTGGGCGCGGGCGTTTTGGCGCGGAAGGGCGACATTTATTATACGGACATTCCCAATCTCTGGCGCTTGCGCGACCTGAACCATGCGGGCAAAGCGGATGAGCGCACTTCATTGAGTTACGGTTATGGCGTTCACTACGGCTACGCAGGCCATGACCTGCACGGCCTGTGCCTCGGGCCGGATGGCAAACTGTACTTCAGCATCGGCGACCGCGGTTTGCATGTCAAAACGAAGGAGGGCAAAGTGCTGGATTATCCCGACACGGGTTCGGTGCTGCGGTGCAATCTGGACGGTTCCGAGCTGGAGGTCTTCGCCTACGGGTTGCGCAATCCGCAAGGCCTGGCTTTTGACGACCACGGCAATCTTTTCACCGGCGATAACAATTGCGATTATGGCGACGCGGCCCGCCTGGTTTATGTGGTCGAAGACGGCGACAGCGGCTGGCGCATCCCCAATCAATTCAGCGAAACGACTCCGGCGGGAGTGTGGAATTCAGAAAAGATGTGGCATCTCCAGTTTCCAGAACAAGCGGCCTATATCGTGCCGCCCATCGCCCACATTGCCGTCGGGCCCTCGGGAATCGCCCATTATCCGGGAACCGGGTTTTCGGAAAAGTACAAGGATCATCTCTTCTTGTGCGATTTCAGAGGTTCTCCCGCCGAGAGCGGCATTCATGGTTTTGGTGTCAAAGAGAAAGGCGCGGGCTATGAAATGGCCGATCACACCGAGTTCTTTTGGAATATTCTGGCCACGGACGTGAAGTTCAGCCCGGATGGCCGCATGTTCGTGGCCGATTGGGTGCAAGGTTGGGACGCCATCGGAGTGGGGCGGCTCTACCGTTGCTATGATCCGGTGCTGGTGGACTCTCCATTGGTGCTCGAAACCAAAAAACTCATCGCCGAGGGCATGGAAAATCGTTCGCCCGAAGAATTGGAAAGATTGCTCGGTCACGCCGACCAGCGAGTCAGGCAGGAGGCACAGTTTGAAATGGTGGACCGGGTGCTGGCCAAAGCTGCGGGTCCGCAGATGAGTAAAAAATGCGTCGATAGCTTGGTCCGTGTTGCTCTGATAAATGATAATCCTCTGGCCCGTTTACATGCCGTTTGGGGGCTTGGCCAGATTGGCCGGCCGCAGCCACGCTTGCTCGGCCCAATCCTCCCGCTGCTGGAAGACAACGATGCGGAAGTCAGGGCGCAAACCGCGAAGGTTCTGGGCGACGCGCGGTTCGCCAAGGCCACCAAGGATTTGATCAGAGCGTTGGGCGATCCCAGCCTGCGCGTGCGATTCTTCGCCGCGGAAGCGCTGGGCAAATTGCGGAGCAAAAAAGCAGCGGCGCCGCTTCTGGCCATGCTGCGCGAAAATGCGGACAAGGACCCTTTTTTGCGCCACAGCGGAGTCATGGGTCTGGTGGGAACGGCTGCGCCAGACACATTACTGGCGGCGGCCCGGGACGATTCGCGTTCGGTGCGCATGAGTGTGTTGCTCGCCATGCGGCGCATGCAATGGCCCAGGATTGCGTTGTTTCTGCATGATAGCGACCCGTTGATCGTGTCGGAGGCGGCGCGCGCCATCAACGACGTGCCGCTCAACGAAGCGATGCCACAACTGGCCGCTCTGATTGCACAGCCCACCCAATCTGAACCGCTGGACTGGCGCGTCATCAATGCGAACTTCCGCCTCGGCGGCGAAAAAAACGCAGCGGCCCTGGCGGGCTATGCCGCGCAAAGCGGCGCGACGGAAAAGGTGCGCGTGGAGGCCTTGCACGCGCTTGAAACCTGGGCCAAGCCTTCTTCGCGTGACCGTATCACCGGGTTTTGGCGGTCCATGGCGGAGCGCGATGGAAAAATTGCGGCGGACGCTCTGAGTCCGGTCATCGAGAGAATTCTGGGCGCCGCCCCCGATGCGGTGCGAGTAGCCGCCATTGAAGCCGCGCAAAAATTGTCGCTGACCAACGTGGCTGCCTCCTTGTGGGAGCTTACGTCCGATCCCAAGGCCGCCGCCAATGTTCGCGTTGCGGCGCTCCAGACCCTGGGGACATTTCATGACCCGAGGCTGCTGGAGGCGGTGAAGTTGGCCATGACCGACCATGACGAAAACGTGCGCGAAGAGGCTTACCGCTTGCTGGCGCAAATCAGGCCGGGCGATGCCGCCAATGCGTTGGCCTTGGTTTTGGAGAAAGGCGGCTTGAAGGAAAAACAGGGCGCGCTCGCAACTTTGGGCTCCTTGCAGGGTGACGCGGCGGACACGTTGCTCGCCGAATGGCTGGACAGACTCATCGCCGGCAAGGTCGAGCGGGAAATGCAATTCGACGTCCTCGAAGCCGCCCGCAAGCGCGATGCCGTTTTGGTCAAAGACAAACTCAAACAATATGAAGCGAGCCGGCCCAAAGAAGATGAAATCGCGGGCTTCCGGGAAACGCTTTACGGCGGCAATGCGGAGATGGGCCGTAAAATTTTCATGGAGCGCCCGGAGGCATCCTGTGTGCGCTGTCACAAGGCCAATGATCAGGGCGGGCAAGTGGGTCCCGAATTGGCGGGCATCATCACCCGGCATGACCGCGAATATATTCTGGAATCCATACTCTTTCCCAACAAACAAATCGCGCCCGGCTATGAAAATTTGCTTTTGGAAATGAAGAATGGCAAGTCTTACGCCGGAATAGTCAAAGCCCAGGATGATCAGGAATTGTCGCTCTTCTCCATGGAAGACAACGTGCTCGTCAAGCTGAAAAAGAGCGACATCAAGAAGGAAGTCAAAGGCCGGTCGGCCATGCCGGAAGGGTTGGGAACCATCCTGGCCAAGCAAGACCTACGCAACCTGGTGGAATTCCTGGCCACGCTGAAATAAGGGGCACGATATAATAATCTATATTTATTCACTAGGGATACTTGACATTATCCGTTGAGTCTGCCATTTTGCCTCCGTTAAGAGTTCTTCAGTGCTCATCCGAGGCTCCAGCCGGGATTCGGATTGAGGGACTTGCTGATATGAACAGAAATTAATGGATTTCATTTTATGAGAGCACTTGTTCCCGCTCGCCTTGGCGGGCCTGTTTCCGCCGAGATTCTTCGAGAACATACCGGGACGATCGAGAAGTTGCTTTCGCCCCTGCTCAAGCTGGCCGAAAACTCGGACTCGATCATCGCTGGTTCCGTAGGCGAATTTGAGGCTGGAGAAGAGATCTTTCACATTCCGCGCTTCATCTTCATGGGGCCAAAAGGAGGCGGCGATACCATTCGCCTGGCAGTTTTCGCAACCATTTGCGGTGATGAACCGCAAGGGGCAAAGGCGATTGCTTCCTTCTTCCAACAATTGGAGAGCAATCCCGGCCCGGCCTCCGGCTATCACATTTACGCTTATCCGATTTGTAACCCATCCGGTTTGGCCGCCGACACCCGCCACAATGCGGCCGGCCAGGACTTGGCCGCCCATTTATGGCGCGGATCAAATCAGCCAGAGGCATATTACCTGGAGCGGGAAATGGGAGTGCATCTTTTTCAGGGCGTGATTTCGTTGGGCGGCACCGACGATGACCAACCGCGCTTTCTCTTTAGCGGGGGACGGAATTCGATTTTGCGCGCCGCGCTGGCGTCGGCCGCGATGCCCGCCGCCCGCCTGTTTTTGGCCGACGCGCCACCCGAAAACGCAGTCAGCAGCGCTGTGTTTCGGGAACAGCAGGTATCCCAAGCGACCGGTTTCCTCACCGGGACCAATGAATTGCGCCCCGTGCCGTTTGAAATTAATTTTGAAATTCCCCGGCAGGCGCCGGAGCAAACCCAAATTGTCTGGATGGCCAACGCGTTGAAGTCAATACTGGATTCCTACCGCACCGTTCTGGCGATCCGGCAAAATATATGACCTCGATCCATCCCGCCAACCGTGAACAGAAGTCAGTTGACATCCGGCCGCGCCGCCCTAAGATGACGCCGCTGGCTGGCCATACTGAGCACCCTCAATTGGGCGGCCAGCCGAACTCAAGTTGCGAAAGACGGCTGGCCGACCAGACCATTGGAGCCTCCCAGGAAAGCATAGCATTCATGCCGAGCATCATTCAGTGTCGCGCCGCGAGGTTGTCAAACTTCGTCCTCCCCGCTCGCACACAATGGCTTTCCTTGGGCGCGTGTGCTCTGGAGTCGTCCGTCTTCTCACCATCCCATTAAGAAAAACCCTATGAGCGCCGCTCCCAAGGCATCCGAACCCAGGCTCAGTTTAAGCGCGGCCGCCGCGCGCAACCTCGCCACTGCCACCGTCACCGTTCCGCAAATGGCGGAAATCACCCCGCGCTGGCTCCATCGTCTCCTGCCTTGGGTGGACGTCGATGGCGGCGTTTATCGCGCCAACCGCGTCGCCAAGGCGGCCAAAGGCGCCCCCGCCAACGAATTCGGCGAAGTCAAAGTGGAACTTCTGACCGTCAACGGCAACGAGCCAAAACTGCCTACCACCTTTGTTGATTACGAGGAAGACCCGCGCGAATACCACTTGAGCACCATTCAGACGGTCTTGCGCACACATACGAGAGTGACGGACCTTTACAGCAACCGCATCGATCAATTGCGCCAACAAATCCGGCTGACAGTGGAGGCGGTCAAAGAGCGCGAAGAATGGGAACTCCTCAACAACCCCGATTTTGGCCTCCTCCACGAGGTCGCTCCTTCGCAGCGCATTCCGACGCGCAAAGGCCCCCCAACGCCTGACGACTTGGACGAATTGTTGATGCTGGTTTGGAAGAAACCCGCGTTTTTCCTGGCCCATCCCAGGGCCATCGCCGCCTTCGGCCGGGAATGCACTCGACGGGGTGTGCCGCCCGCCATCGTGCATTTGTTCGGTTCGCCGTTCCTGAGTTGGCGCGGCGTCCCCCTCATTCCCACCAACAAATTGGAGTTGGGTCCCAAGTCCAAATCTGATCCTGGCCCCACGAGCATTCTTCTCTTGCGCGTCGGCGAAGCGGAGCAAGGCGTCGTCGGCTTGCAAAAAGCGGGCGTCACAGGCGAAGTCGAACCTGGACTGTCTGTCCGCTACATGGGTACAGACCAACATTCCATCGCGTCTCACCTGGTGACCCGTTATTTCTCGGCCTCGGTGCTCACCGTGGACGCCATCGCCCAACTGGAAAACGTTTTGGTGGGCCACTACCATGAGTACAATTACAAATAGCGACGGCAAATCCGCCGTTGCTTCTGAACCATCGAGTCCGCGCGATCTTGACGCCGATTTGATTGACTGGATTGCCCGGGAACTGTCCTCGGAATTTCGCCGGGAATATGAGCTGCCATCCACCCCCCCGGCGCAGAGCGTTCCGCCGGTGCATCCGTTCCACCAACCTCCGCCGCCATCCGCCACCCCGTCCGGCGCGCACAAGACGGATTCCGCGGAAACGTACCCTTATGGCGAGCCGCGCAGCAACGGAAACTTGTCCAGCAGCCCCGCGCCCGCTTCGCCCTCGCGGCAGGAAACTCCCAGTTCAACCTCGGACTATTATTTCCTGCGCGCCTCAGCTCCGTCCGCCGCCGGGTTGGCGCCCACCGCTCCCGGCGTCGTGGATGTCGCCTCGGTGCGCCGCGACTTTCCCGCGCTGCATCAAACCGTCAATGGCCGCCAGTTGATCTGGTTGGACAATGCGGCCACGACCCACAAGCCGCAGGCAGTCATTGACGCGACCTCCCAATTTTATTCTCGCGACAACTCGAACATCCATCGCGCCGCGCACACACTGGCGGTTCGCGCGACCGACTTGTTCGAGGGCGCCCGCGAAAAGGTGCGGAGGTTTCTCGGAGCCGCGTCCGCCAAGGAAATTGTTTTCGTTCGCGGCACGACTGAAGGCATTAACCTGGTTGCGCAAAGTTACGGCCGGAAAAACATCGGCGCGGGCGAGGAGATTATCCTGACTGAGTTGGAACATCACGCCAACATCGTGCCGTGGCAATTGCTGGCCGAGCAGACTGGCGCGGTCATCCGCGTCGTCCCAATCAATGACCGCGGCGAGTTGATTCTCGAAGAATACGCCAAATGGCTGGGTCCGCGGACAAAGTTTGTCGCTGTCGCGCACGTTTCCAACGCGCTGGGAACGATCAATCCTGTCGAGGAAATCATTGCGCTGGCGCACGCTCGTGGCGTGCCCGTGCTGGTGGACGGAGCGCAGTCCGCACCGCATTTCCCCGTCAACGTCACCGCGCTCGACGCCGACTTTTTCCTTTTTTCGGCGCACAAAGTTTTTGGCCCAACCGGCATCGGTGCCTTATATGGCAAAGCGCCGTTGCTCGAAGCCATGCCGCCGTGGCAGGGCGGCGGGCACATGATCAAGGAAGTGCGTTTCGAGAAAACGACCTACCAAAATGCGCCGGAAAAGTTTGAGGCCGGCACACCCGATATCGCCGGCGTGGTGGGGCTGGGCGCGGCTCTTGATTACCTAGCCAAGGTGGGTCTTCCGGCCATCGCGGCCTACGAGCATTCGTTGCTTCAGTACGCCACCGAGGCTCTCTCGACCATTCCTGGTTTGCGCCCCATTGGAACGGCGGCGAACAAGGCCAGTGTGCTCTCGTTTATCATCCCTGGTGTGTCGAACGAAAGCATCGCCCGGCATCTTGACCAACACGGTATCGCGGTCCGCGCCGCGCACCACTGCGCCCAGCCCGCGCATCGTCATTTTGGCATCGAAAGCAGTGTCCGGCCTTCGCTGGCGTTCTATAACACCCGAGAGGAAGTGGATGCTTTGGTCCGGGCGTTGCGGCCGCTGGGCAGAAATTCAAATTTATGAAGACCATCACACCCGTTGAACTGCAGAAACGGCTGCAGACCGATCCAGATCTGCTGCTCCTGGACGTGCGGACGCCCGTCGAATACGCGGAAGTCCACATACCTCAGGCGCGGAACGAACCGTTGGACCGGCTCCAGCCGGAGAAATTCATCGCCGCGGGCGCTGTGCCTGGTGGGCGGCCCGCGTATCTCCTTTGCCGGACGGGCGTGCGCGCCGCCAAAGCCGCTGAAAAGTTTGCCGCCGCGGGTCAGAATCGGGGCGTGGTCGTTGAAGGCGGAACGCAGGCCTGGATCGAGGCGGGTCTGCCCGTCCATCGCGGCACCGCCAAAGTAATCAGCCTGGAGCGGCAGGTTCGCATTGCCGCTGGCGCCCTGGTGTTGCTCGGCGTGTTGCTAGGCTGGCTTGTCAATCCTGTCTTTTTTGGTTTGTCGGGCTTCGTCGGCGCTGGATTGATTTTTGCGGGCATCACCGATTTCTGTGGCATGGGCCTTTTGCTCGCCAGAATGCCTTGGAACAACCGCGCTCATGCATAAGTCATTGCATCAATATGTCCCGGAACTGCTGACGTCTTATGAGCGAGTCGGCGGTTTGAACAATAGCGATGCGCACAACTTGCCATCCAAACGGGCTGTCGGTCAAATCTGCGAAGACTTGTTGCAATTGTTGTTTCCCGGCTTTCACGATGACGATGCCGTTCACCGCGGTTCCCTGGCGGACCTGACCGTCGAACGCATGGCCCGCGTCGTAGCGCGGCTGACCGACCAGGTGCGCAAGAGCGTGCGCATCGGCGATCCCCACAAGCCGACCGGAAAAACACCGCCCATCATGGAGAAATTCTGTCAATCCTTGCCCGAAGTGCGCGAATGGCTGCGCGCGGACATCGAAACTGCCTACGAGAGCGATCCCGCCGCCTTGCGTCCGGAGGAGATTATTCTTTCCTATCCCTTCATCGAGGCGATCTCCATTCAACGCCTGGCTCACCGGCTGCACCAGTTGGGCGCGCCGTTGATTCCGCGGATGATGACCGAGTGGGCGCACAGTCGCACGGGCATCGACATCCATCCTGGCGCGGCTGTCGGCTCGCATTTTTTTATTGATCACGGCACAGGCGTGGTCGTAGGCGAGACCTGCCGCATCGGCAACCGCGTCAAACTCTATCACGGGGTGACCCTCGGCGCGCGGAGCTTCGCCAAGGACGAATCCGGCCACCTGGTCAAAGGCGGCAAACGCCATCCCGACGTGCAGGACAATGTCACCATCTACCCCAACGCCACCATTCTGGGCGGCGAAACCGTCGTCGGCGCGAATTCCACCATCGGCGCCAACGTCTTCCTGATGCACAGCGTGCCGCCGAATTCCCTGGTCGTTTACGAGGAAAAGCAACTTTCGATACTTGACAAGACCAAAAGGGAAAAGGCCGGCGGTCAGCCATCATCCATCTAGCAAAATCAATTCCGTTTTAGTAAAACGCGGATGTGAAATCTTTGACTGAGTATCTGTGGTTTGAATTGCCCGGACGCCGGGGATTCGAGAACATCACCGGCACCGTGGCCGAATTGGTGCAAAAAAGCGGCGTGCGCGAGGGCCTTTGCCTGGTCAACGCCATGCACATCTCCGCCTCGGTTTTCATCAACGACGATGAAAGCGGGCTGCACCATGATTATGAGGTCTGGCTGGAGAAATTGGCGCCGCATGAACCGATCGGCCAATACCATCATAACCGCACCGGGGAGGATAACGCCGATGCTCATCTCAAACGCCAAGTCATGGGCCGCGAAGTCGTGGTGGCCATCACCAAGGGCAAATTGGATTTCGGCCCGTGGGAGCAGATCTTCTACGGCGAATTCGATGGCGGGCGGCGCAAACGGGTGCTGGTCAAAATCATTGGCGAATAATGACAAAAAAAGGCTGTTGACACCGGCGAGGCGGCAGTTCCATATTGGCCCCCGTGATGCCAGCGTCCGGCAGAAGGTTGATGCGCGCCGCCCAGAGCGGCGTCGGTTCTTTTTGCTTGGCCGTTTTCCTGCTGGTCCAAACCATGGCGGCGGTGCCCGCGTTGCATACGTGGGCGCATCAGGATGCCGGCGCTCCCGGCCATGAGTGCGCGGTGACGTTGTTCCTGAACGGACAAGTCCATAGTCCACCCACGGACGTGGCGGCCGCCCCATGCCCGCCTCTTCTGTTTTTCCACGCGCCGGCGCGTGGCGTCGATTTCGTTTCCGCCGATGTGCGGTTGCTGCCCAGCCGCGGTCCTCCCGCCTGACTCTTCGTTTCGTTTCCCGCTTGCAAAGATAGTTTGACTCCTGCACGGAGCAATATTGTGTTGCGGCCGGCAGCCCGGGAGTGGAACAGAAGTTCCAATAGAAATCCATTTGAAACCTATTTGAATTGCAATTTATGAAATCGAAGAAGACATCAGAGCAGAGATCGCATCGGCAGATTCTGAGCGTGGCGTTGGCCTGGGGTTCGCTGGCCTCCGGCACAGTCCTGGGCCAGACGAATACCGCGCCGGCCGCGACCAATGTCTTAAGCACGGTCACGGTTGAAGGCCGGCTCAATGCGGCGCGCAGCAGCATTCTCACGGAGGTCGGATCGTCCACTTATACCATTAACAGTGAAGCCATCCTGAATGAGGCGCAGGGCAACAATGCCTCCTTCAACCAGGTGCTCTTGCGCGCGCCGGGAGTGGCGGAGGATTCGCTGGGGCAAGTCCATGTGCGGGGCGAACATGCCAACTTGCAATACCGCATCAACGACGTGCTGCTGCCTGAAGGCATCACCGGGTTCGGCCAGGAGTTGGACCCGCGCTTCGTGCAAACCATGGAGTTGATGACCGGCTCGCTGCCGGCCGAGTATGGCTTTCGCACCGCGGGCATCGTCGATATCCAGACCAAGAGCGGAGCGGCTTTGAACGGCGGTTCGGTGGAGATTTTTGGCGGCAGTTATGACACGATCCGGCCCAGTTTTGAATACGGACAAACGGTTGGCAACACGAGTTTCTTCATCGATGGCAGCTATGACCACAATGGCCTTGGCATTGAGAATCCGGCCCCGACGTCGGTGGCGATTCACGATTACACCGACCAGTACAAGTCCTTCCTGTACTTCTCTCACATCATGGACCCGACCAGCCGGATCATCGTCATGGGGAGCGTGTCCTACAGCCAGTTTCAAATCCCCATCAATCCCAGCTTGGCGGCCACTTCGCAACCGGGCACGAGCACGCCGTGGACGGGAGTTGCGGAGCCGTCGGTGTTTTCGCTCAACGACAATCAGAATGAGCAAAATTATTATGGCGTGGTGGCGTATCAGAAGTCTTCGGGCAACTTGAACTACCAGGCTTCCGCTTACGCTCGCGTCAGCAGCGTGCATTATGTGCCCGGTGACATCCCTGCCGCCCTTGATTACAACTCCGGTATTGCCACCGATGAGGATCGCATCCTTTACTCCGGCGGCGCGCAATTGGATGCCAGTTACACACTGGGCGACTACCATACGCTGCGCGGTGGCTTAACCTATCTGCACGAAGCCGTCACGGCGAACACGACCACCACGGTCTTCGATGTCAATGGCGCGGGCGACGCGATCAGCGGCCCCATTCCCATTACGCAGGACAATAGTCCGCACGCGGATTATGGCGGCATGTATTTGCAGGACGAATGGAAAATCGTGCCGCAACTGACCCTCAATGCCGGCGGCCGCTTCGACGTTTATACTTCCGACAACGACTCGGAAAACCAACTCAGCCCGCGCGCCAACCTAGTCTATAAGCCGTGGGATAGCACGACGATACATGGCGGCTACTCGCGCTACTTCACGCCGCCGCCGCTGGAGACCGTGCCATCGGGGAACATCGCCGCGTTTGCCGGCACTTCGGGCGGCTCGGGCGTGACTGGCCCTTACAACGAGGTCAAGGCTGAACGGGCGAATTATTATGACCTCGGCCTCAGCCAAAAGGTGCTGCCCGTGCCCGGCTTGACGCTGGGGGTGGACGGCTATTACAAGACGGCGCAGGAGCAATTGGACGATGGATTCTTCGGCCAATCACTCATCCTCTCGTCGTTCAATTATACGCGAGGCCGGGTGCGAGGGGTGGAATTCACGGCCAGTTACGACAAGGGCGGTTTTTCGGCCTATGCCAACGTGGCCTACTCGGTGGCGCAAGGCGAAGGCGCCGCTTCCGCCCAGTACCTTTGGGGGGAAAATCCGGTCGCGAATTATGTCAACCACAACTGGGTTTATCTCGATCACGACCAACGCGTGACCGGTTCCTTCGGCGTCGCTTACTCCTGGAACGAACCTGGACGGTGGAGCACGAAGGCTTTTGCCGACGCCCTTTACGGCAGCGGCTTGAGACAGGATGGGCCGGGCCTCATTCCCGGATCAACCGATCCGATTCCCAATGGCTCCGGCGTTGGGCAGTATTACACGCTCAATTTCGGCGTGGCGGAGAGAATGCGTTTGACAAAAAAGCAATCGTTGGTCGCGCGGTTGGACATTGTCAATATCACGGACAACATTTACCCGCTTCGCACCGGCACCGGTGTGGGCGTCAATGCCGCGCAGTATGGCGAACGGCGCGGCATTTTCGGGTCATTAAGCTATCTTTTCTAAATATTGGCGAGGTGGAGCTTATGCGAAAACTTGATTCATGACTACCTCCGCAGCCTACCATTTAAAATCCGATTTGGCGCGCGTCTGCATTCCCGCGCCTGGGAGCGCTGTGCCTCGGCGGCTGGCCTGGGTTGATTCCATCTGCCTGCTCTTTCTCTTGATCGGACTGCTGGGAAATCAGTCCAGGCTGTCCGCGCTCAAAGCGGTGCCGCCGCTGGAGCAGCCGGTGCCGATCATTATCGAACCTCTGCCGCCCGTGGCTCCGCCCACGACCGAGGCCAAACCAGACGAACAGCAGAATGACAACGACAAACCGCAGACACCGAGCATTCAGGCTGTGACGCTGGAAACCCCGGCCATCAACTTCGCCGTGCCCACGCCCGGCAGTTTGTTGGTGCCGATGTCCGTCGCGCCGACGCCTGGGGAAGCGCATTTGAGGCAGGCCGCGCCGGTAAGGCATGAGCCGACGACAATTGACAACACGGGCAGCGGTGGCGAGCGCCCCAAGCCGGATTCATACCCGCATATCGCCGAGCAATTGGGGCAGCAGGGCACGGTTACCTTGTTGCTGACGGTGAATGACGCTGGCATAGTCGTATCGGCGGACATTCACGAGAGTTCCGGATCGCCCATTCTGGACGGACACGCCCAGAATTGGGTCAAGCGCCACTGGATTATTCGCCCCGTCAACGGCGGGCATACTTTCCTTGCCCCAATCAAGTACTATTTGCGTCCGGGCTAACTGAGAGCGAGAGACAAACCGGTGAAAATGTTTTATAGAAAAAAGAAGTTATTAAGTTCAACATTTTGGACGTGTCCTGGTGCGCCTCGGCAAGCCGCTTTAATTGATATGTTATGATGGCGAATATTGTAATTGAATTCTTCCTTAAAGGAGGACCGGTGATGTACCCCATCCTATTGTGCGCGCTGGTGGCCGTGGCCGTGGTGGGCGAGCGGTCGTTCTGGTGGATGCGCGAGGCCAGCCGACGCGACCCGCAGAAGCTCGAAGAGATTCTGGCCGCCTTGGAAAACGGGGACGTGCCCGCCGCCACCAAGATCGCCGAAGGCTCGCTGGACCCGGTCATCCGCATGATCTACCACGGATTGAACCACGTGCATACTTCCCTGCAAGGGGCGCTGGAGTTGGGCGCGGGCATTGAATTGGAAAGGGCAGGACGGTTCCTGACCGTGATGGACACCCTGGTCACGCTTTCGCCGTTGCTCGGCTTGCTGGGCACGGTGACCGGTTTGATGCACGCGTTCCTGAGCGTCGGCAGCGCCGAGTTGTCGGTCCAGGCGGTCACGGGCGGAATCGGCGAGGCGCTCATCGCCACCGCCTGCGGCCTGGGCATCGCCATTTTTTCACTGGTGCCATTCAACTACTTCAACGGCCGGGTGGCGCGCTTGCAATTTGATTTGGAGGCGGCGGCGACCAACGTCGAACTTATGGTGCATCAGCCCAAATGAAGCTGCCCTCGCCAGTCCAGCGCCGGCATTCGCGCATCGAGATCATCCCGCTGATCGACATCATGTTCTTTCTGCTGGCCTCTTTCATGATGGTCAGCCTGCAATTGGACCGCACCCAAAACATCAAAGTCACGCCCCCCAACGCCTCCATGGCCCGCGCCGACTTCAAGCCGGACATGATCAACATCGCCGTGGACAAAGACGGGCGCGTCTGGCTGTCAAAAACAAATCTGACCCTGGCCCAACTAGACGCGGCCCTGAGCAACCGCTTCCGGCTGGACACCAACCTGCCGGTTTACATCAGCGGCGACACCGCCACGCGGCACGGCGACATGTGCGACGTGCTGGAAGCCGTGCGCCGCGCGGGCGTGCAGAAAGTGGCCTTCATGGTGGAAGGCGGGACCAACATGGGCTACCCATGAAAATTCGCTCCCCCATCGCCCGCAAACGCACCCGGCTGGAGATCATCCCGCTGATCGACATCATGTTTTTTCTGCTCGCCTCCTTCATGATGGTCAGCCTGCAAATGCAGAAGGTGCGCACGCTCAAGGCCAGCCTTCCCACCGCCACCCAAATCACCTCCGCCAAAAAGCCCGACATGATCAAACTCAACGTCGATGCTTACGGGCAGGTGTCGGTGGACAACCAGTCCCTGAGCTTTGATGAGCTTGACAAGCTGCTGGCCGAGCGGCTGCGCGTCAACACGAACGTCCCGGTTTATCTCAGCGGCAGCCGCAACGCGACTCACGGCATGATGGTTTATGTGCTCAATTTGGTGAAACGCGCGGGCGTGCAGCGCGTGGCCTTCGCCGTCAAGGCCGATTCCACCCCGTCCGCGCCGCCTCCATGAAGAACTTTCTCCAGAATTTGCTCATTGTTTTGGCGCTCGGGTTGTGCGGCTTGTGCGCCTGGCAATGGTATCTCCAAACCCGCCTCCACCTCCAAGGGGAGGCGTTGCAGCAGACCGTTTTCAACCAGGCGGCCGCCATTCAGGGTTACACCAACTCGATCAAAAACATGGACGCCGAGATTGCCGGGTTGTCCGCGCGCATCAACGAGCTTAAACAAGCCGCCATGACCAATGAACAGTTGGCCTTGGAGCAAAAGCGCGAAATCATCCGCCTCCGCTCCTCCAGCGAATTGATGAGCAACCAGATCGTCCAGTACAAAGACGTGGTGGACAAAATGGAGGCCAAGTTCAAAGAGGCTTCCGAGGGGATTCTCAAACAGAACGACGCCATCAAACGGCTGGCGGCCGAGCGCGACGACGCCATCCAGAAATATAACGACAGCATCAAGGAGCGAAACGCCCTGGCCGAGAAATATAACGGCCTGGTCGATCGCTTCACCAAGCTGCAAGCCGCCGGCGGTTCCGACGCGGCCAAACCATAGCCCAGCTTGGAGTCCCTAAGTAGTTCGACCTTGCAAAATGCCGTTGGGCAAGTCATAGTATTCGCCAGTAATATGAGGCGCATGAGCGACAGATGAGCGGAATAACGACAGTATCGAGCTCGGAAACAGCCAGAGGCGAGTCGGCACGCGCCTTTACGCTCATTGAATTGCTGGTCGTCATTGCCATCATTGCCATATTGGCGGCATTGTTGCTCCCGGCTTTGGCCAGAGCGAAAACGCAGGCACAACAGACCTCTTGCCTCAGTAACATCAAGCAGCTCACTTTCGGGGGAATGATGTACATGAACGACACCGGGAAGTGTCTTCCTTTTAATGCCTACCAGGCAGGCAACCCAACTTACGATCCAAACATATTCGGGGAATACTGGTTCGACCTCGTGACCAACTACGGAGTGAAGGGTCCCGTGACGATATGCCCCTCCACTCGCATTCCGCCTGACACGAACTATGTCGCCGCCGGCGCCGCGGATCTCCCCTGGGTGTTTCAAGAGTTGGAAGGGGGTCCATTCGCCGTCTGGAGTTACGGCCAGAACGGTTGGATGACTGACTATGTCGGTGATCTTGTTCCGGCTGATTTTTACGAAGGCGTTACCCCCGAGGAGTGGCTGTCCTTTGTGAGCACAAAACCTTCTGGCGTTCAATATCCGGCGCAAACCCCGCTCATTTTTGACGGGATGTATGGTTTCACCGCCCCCTTGGAAACCGACCCCGCCGCCAGCGACCTTTACTACGGATTGGCCGATCCGATGGGTGTTACTTACCAACGCTCCGGGATGAATGTTTGCACGATTATCCGGCACGGCGGCCCGACCGCCGGCAGCAGCCACCCTCATAGACCGGGGCAACCTCTACCCGGGGCCATCAACTTGAGTTGCATGGATGGCCACGCCGAGCTTGTCCAACTGCCCAGACTGTGGAGTTTCTATTGGCATCTCAATTGGAAGCCCTCCCGCGTGAACCAGTCGCCGTAATTGCCGGAACAATAATTGTCACACCTCATTTCTTCTCCTCCCAAGACGCCAGCGTGATCTTGTGCTTCCGGCCCAGCGCCTCCGCTTCCGTCCTTTCCAAGAGCAACGTCTTATCCGCCTCAAACACAAGCACGGAAATCCGTGCCGCCTGGCAGGCCTCCACCGTCCGCGCGCCAACGCACGGAATGTCGAAGCGCAAGTCGTGCTTTTCCTTTGCCACTTTGACCGCCAACGCCCCTTTGCCCCCGGCCAGTTCCCCGCCCCGGCGCAAACAGGCGTCCGTGCCCTCGAATCCCTCCACCGCCAGCACCGTCCCTTCCTTGACCACCACCGACTGGCCGATTTCCAAACGCGAGATTTCCTTGGCGATGCGAAAGCCGAAGGCGGCGTCCTCTTGTTGCGCCTCCGTCAGCGCCGGTCCGAGCACAATGCCGGCTCCCGGCATGAGCGGCTGCAGCCAGCGCACCGGTTCCATCAACTCGATGCCTTCCCTTTGCAACTCATCGGCCATCGCGCCGAAGATGGAATGCGCGTTTTTCTCCTTCAATTTCAACAGCAGCGCCAGCGCGCGCATGTCCGGCCGAACGTCAAACAAATTTTTCGGCGCAATCTGCCCCAGCATGACGCACCGGTTCACGCCCCGCTCCTTGAAGGCCGCGATCATTTTGGACAACTGCCCCACTTTGACCCAGACGATCTCGTCCACCTTTTTGGCCAGCCCGGGATCGGTTTCATGGTCAAAGGCCACCGCCACCAGCCGCTTGACCCCTTGGGCGCGGGCCTGTTCCGCAAAGGCCAGCGGCAGCGAGCGATTGCCGGCGAT
>PLIU01000438.1 GCA_003140095.1 Verrucomicrobiales bacterium
GTGCTGCCCACCAGCACCTGGTTTGGCAATTTTTTCGGGCGCAAGAATTTTTTGATGGGCTGCATCGTGCTCTTCACCGCGTCCTCCGTTGTGTGCGGGGCCGCGACCAACCTCGGCATGCTCATCGTGGCGCGCATTTTCCAGGGGGCGGGAGGAGGCGCGTTGCAGCCACTGGCGCAGTCCATCTTGCTGGAGAGCTTTCCACCCGCTCGCCGGGGCATTGCTATGGCGGTGTATGGCGTGGGCGTGGTCCTCGCCCCCATTCTCGGCCCCACGCTGGGGGGCTGGATTACCGATAGTTACTCCTGGCGCTGGTGCTTTTACATCAACCTTCCCGTGGGGATCTTGGCGGTGTTTTTAATCTCCTTATTTGTGGAAGACCCTCCCTACATTCGCGCGGCGAAGCGGGGATCCTTTGATGCCATTGGGTTCGCTCTTCTGGCCCTGTGGCTGGCCACGTTCCAAATCGTTCTCGACAAAGGCCAGGACGACGATTGGTTTGGAGCGCGGTGGCTGCGCTGGTTTGCGGCGGTCTCGGTTGTTTCGTTCGTCTGCCTGATCATCCGGGAACTGCGCACGCCTTCACCTGTTGTAAACCTGCGGGTGCTCAAAGACCGCAACCTGGCTGTCGGCTGCAGCCTATTTTTATTATTCGGCGCGGTGCTGTACGCCATGACCACCATGTTGCCATTGTTCCTGCAGACGCTCATGGGTTACACGGCCTTGGATGCCGGATTGACCGTTAGCCCGCGCGGTTTGGGGGTTTTGGCAGCCTTTGCCATAGTAGGTGTACTCACCCAGAAAGTCAATCCGCGCGTGCTGCTTTGCTTTGGTTTTGTCATACTGGCGGCGTCCTGTGTCATGTTAAGCCGGCTCAATCTGCAAGTGAGCATGGCCGGCGTTGTCCCGGCCAATCTCCTGATGGGCTTTGGCATGGGATTTATCTTTGTGCCGCTGACGACNNGCTACGCCCAAGCCCACCAAGGGCTTATGGTGGCGCACCTCTCTTCCCTGAATCCCTCATACCAGAAGCGGTTGGGGGTGCTGCAAAAGGCATTCGCCCCGCATTTCAGCCCTGTGGATGCGTTGCACAGGGCGCAAGCCTCGATTTATAATGTCCTGCTCCAGCAGGCCGATTATTGGGCATATATGGATATATTTTATGTGATGACCTGGATTTCCGCGGTGTGCGTAGTGGGAGTCCTCCTGTTCAAAAATGCGAAACCCAGCGGTCCAGCGGCGATGCATTGAATCATGAAACGAATACTTGTCATCGAACGGGAGTATGGCGCCGGGGGCAGCGACATCGCCGAAAGGACGGCCAAACGCCTCGGCTGGAAACTGCTCGACCAGGAGTTGACGGCAGAGATCGCGCGGCTGGCTAAAGTCAAACCGGACGTTTGCCAAAAGCGCGAAGAGCGGATCGATCCCTGGATGTATCGTCTCTCCAAAGTCTTCTGGCGCGGAAGCCATGAACGCAGCGTGCAGTTCAACGACGCGGATGTCCTGGATGCAGATCGGCTTTTATGCCTCAGTCAACAAGTTGTGGAACAAGCGGCCGTGGCGGGTCAATGCGTCATTGTTGGACGGGGCGCGCCCTATTTTCTGCGCGATCACGACGACACATATTGCGTTTTCCTTTACGCCTCCCGCGACGCGAAATTCCAGCGCGTGCGGTTGCGGATCAAAAACGACACCGAAGCCATCAACCTCGTGGACACCGTGGATGAGGAACGGGCTGAGTTTATCCAGCACTACTTCAAAGTCCAATGGCCCAGCCGCCATCTCTATCACGCCATGCTCAATACGGACGCCGGGGTGGATGAGACTGTCAACACCATCCTTTATTTGATGGACGCCGCCAACAAGAAGGCTGATGGAGATCAGGCATGAGAAGAGCGCGCAAATTCTCATTGTTTGTCCTGCTTGGGCTTCTGCCGGGTTGCATGGTTGGACCAGCCTACCACCCGGCTGCCGTCAAGACCGCTCTGCAATGGTCGTCGCCGCTGGCGGGCGGTGAGACTACCAACTCCGGCTCCGTCGCATTCTGGTGGAAAAATTTCAACGATCCAAAACTTGATTCGCTGATGGATCGGGCGGTCAGATCCAATCTTGACCTGAAGATCGCCGCCGCCCGCGTGCGTGAAGCGCGGGCGCAATATCGAGTGACTGCTGCGGATCTTTGGCCCACCGTCGAAGCGTCCGCTTCTTATCAAAGACAACTACAAAGTATGAATCAGCCCCTTCTCGGCGATATCCCATTGCCAGGGAACATCCCGTTTGAAAACAATGTTTATCAAGCCGGCTTCGACGCTTCCTGGGAAATTGATGTGTTCGGCGGCACGCGCCGCGCCACCGAAGCGGCCAAAGCCGTAGTGGCCGCCTCCGTATTTGGCATGCGCGACACCCTCGTTACGCTGCTGAGCGAAGTCGCGCGCAATTATATTGAAGCGCGCGGCTATCAACGCCAATTGACGATTGCCCATGAAAATATCAGGGCGCAGGAAGATAATTTGGTCATCACGCAAGACCGTTTCAAGCATGGGCTGACCAGTGATCTGGATGTGCAACAGGCCGCCACGGTGCTCGCGACCACGCGGGCCGAAGTTCCGACTCTTGAGAATTCGCTGCTGGCATCCATCCACGGGTTGGGGGTCCTGTTGGGCCAGCCGCCCGGCGCGTTACTGGAGGAATTGTCCATCGTGGCGCCCATCCCCGCGGCTCCGCCGGAAGTGCCTGTCGGCCTGCCTTCGGAGTTACTCCTGCGCCGGCCTGATGTGCAGCAAGCGGAACGGCAATTGGCCGCCGCCACGGCGCAGATCGGTGTCGCCACCGCCGACCTGTATCCCAGGTTCTCTCTCACCGGAGCCTTTGGCTACGAAAGCGTCAGCGCCAGCGACTGGTTTGCCGGCCCCAGCAAGATGTGGTCTCTCGGACCCACCGTGCAGTGGAAGATTTTTGAAGGGGGCCGCATTCGGGCCAACATCAAAGTCCAAAACGCGCGGCAGGAACAGGCGCTGGCGAATTATGAGAAGACCATGCTCACCTCCTTTGAAGACGTGGAAAACACACTGGTGGGCTACGCCAAGGAACGGGTGCGCCGGCGTTCGCTGGAGGAAGCGGTGAAGCACAGCCAGGAGTCCTTGCGGCTGGCCAATCAACTTTATGCGAACGGCCTGACGAATTTCATCAACGTGCTTGATGCTGAACGCTCGCTCTATCAAGCGCAAGATCAACTTGTCCAAAGCGAGCGTGATGTCATTCTGAACGTGATCAAGCTCTACAAAGCCCTCGGAGGCGGTTGGAACCTGTCCGCAGGCTGATATTCCGGTGAACCTATTAAAGATGAAAACAATATCCCCCACATCCCGAGGAACAGCATTCGGAGGACCTGGCATTCCGCC
>PLIU01000452.1 GCA_003140095.1 Verrucomicrobiales bacterium
GCGGCAGGCCGCGCCGTTGACCTCCTCTAACTGGCCGCGGTCATCGGAAATCAAGATCGCATCCAGGCTTCGCTCGAAGAGCAGGCGAAAGCGTTCATGGCTTTTTTGCAGAGCCTTGAGTCCCGCCGCCTGTTGCACCGAATAGCGGATGACCCGTTCCAGCATCACGGGGTCCAACTGGTCCTTGAGCAAAAAGTCCGCCGCCCCCAACTCCGTCGCCTCCAGATCAATCTTTGGATCATCCGATCCGGTCAGAATAATGATCGGAATTTGGACGCCTTGCGCGATGGCTTCGCGCAGCAATTCCAGGCCCGTGCGAGATCCCAGCCGGTAATCCAGCAGGCAGGCGTCGTGCCGGTTTTCACGCAACGTCCTCAGTCCCTCTTCATAGCTGGCCGCCCAATCCATGACGAATTTTTTGCCTGGAACTTTGGCCAGCAGTCGGCGCAGGGGGATGAAGAAGCTTTCTTCATCATCGATCAACAACACGTTTACGGGTGCGGCGGTCATACTTCACAAAATAAGCACATGCATGCCCTCCGCTCAAGCGCCGCTGGCCACTTTGCCGCGGCGCGAGTTCTTGCTCGCGTTCCCATTCAATAAACTCACCCACGTTTCCGCTTCCTGCGAGCCAGAGTCGAACGGGTTGACCATGTGCAGCGCGCAGCCGCCCTCTGCGCCGATGATTTCCCAATCGATGTAATACGCGCAGCGCTCATCCTTGAGCAGGCGCATGGCTTGCGCGCGGACGGCCGCGCGCGTGTTGCCAGGCGCCTGGCCGGCCGCTTGCGTGATTTCCCTGTGGGGAATCTCCCAGGCCGCTGGATTGCGCGCCAGCGCCAAACCCAGACTGCGCGCCGGATCAATCTGATGGTATTCCAGGTCCTGCGATTTGAGCCACGGATGACTCCAGGCGATGTTCTCCTGCTCGCAGAATTGCCGCAACAGCCACCGCTTGGTGATCCAATCGATCTTGCCCACCAACTGCTCCGGGTCCGTCGCCAGCGCGTTGAGCGTGTCGCTCCAAATGCAAAGGAGCTGGTCGGTCTCCTCGTCCCGCCCGCTCAGTTCGGCCTTGGCGGCTTGTTGATATTCGACCAACAAATCCAGGGCCTCGACGCAACGGCCATCGGCCAATTGCACCCGCCACGGGCCATCGGGTTGATGGGACAACGTGCGAAAGGCGGCCACGGCGTCGGCCAGCGCAATCTTGGGCAGGCAATTGGCTTCCAGTAAATCGAGCACCAGGGAGGTGGTGCCGACTTTCATGAGCAGGCTGGCGGGCAATACATTGGTGTCCCCGTGCAGCAAGTGCAGGCGGCGGTACTTGCGCGCGTCCGCCAGCGGTTCGTCGCGCGTGTTGATGATGGCGCGATTGAATTGCACCCATTCGAAAAGGTCGTTGTTGATGAAATCGGCCCGCTGGCTTATCTGGTAATTGCCGTCCGACCCGGCCCGGGTCAATTCGCCGCGCGCCTCCGCCGCCACCGTCGCTCCCACGCGCCCCGTGCTGACGTATAGCATGCGCAAGGTCAGGAAAGCCAGCAAGGAATGGACGTTGGCGTCGCTCAGCGGCGCGGTGCGGCGCACCAGGTAATTCTCATGGCAGCCAAAGGTCGCGCCGTTATAGTGATCAATATTGTTGCGGATGAAATGGATCTCGCGCTCCATGTGCATGGCGCGCAGGGCCTGCAAGAGGATCGCGTCGCCGGCCTGGTCGTAGCGCAGCACATCCAGCAGGGTCAGGCATTCGGGCGTGCAATACTCCAGGTGGCCCATGTCGATGTAGCAGCGGCCGCCGTTGAAAAGGAAACCGCCGTTGCCCGCCGGTTCGTCCCAGTCGCGCTGATGAACGTCGATGAGACCCAGGTGCAGTTCCTTGAAAATCCAGTCGCGCACTCGCGTAATGGCGCCGGCGGATCCAGGAAATTCGCTGGTCAAACATCCGTACTCGGTCTCCAGGCCAACAATGCGGTTCATAGGTGCGTGAGTCCCTTCCCAAATTTTCTTCTTTACAGACCCAGTTCCGCCGCCGTCGGCGCCTGGTAACGGGCCGGGCGCGAACTCCGGCGGGCCAGCCAGCCAATTTCAATTTCCTTGCCCTTGGCCGCTTCGCGCCAGCCGGCCCGGCGCGCCTCCTCCTCCGGCAGCCTCTCGGTGAACGGCTTGTTCTCCGAGAGCCGCCACCACGCCTGCAACAGCAGGTCGGCCGCTTCCTTCCGGTCTGTTTTCGTCTGGATCATTTCGCCCAGCCATTTCCGCGCGCCGGCCTCCGCCTCGGCGTCGATGGCCGCCACGACGGCGCCGCCGAACTGTGTCTGGTACGACCCGTCAAAATGCAGCCGGAAAAACAAATCGCGCCCAGGCTCCGGCCCCAGTTCCGCCAGCAGCAGCTCAACCAAAAAAGGCGCGCTGAAAATCTGCTCGAAATTGGTTTTTAACTGCGGCCCCAGTCCGAATCCAACCAGGCGCCGCAAACTCACGTCCTCCGGCGCGCGCGTGAAGGCCTCCACGTGCGCCGCGTCAATGGCCGCCTGGCGAATCCTCTCGATGTCCGCCGGATGCCCCAAGCCGGCCAGCGCGTGCCGGTCAAACAACTCGAACACCTTCGACTGGCCGCCGCCGACGCCCAGCAACAGGATGCCCTCGGGCAGGCTGGCGCCCAGGACGGGCGTGCCCCCTTTGAGTTGCTCGCGCACGTATTCGCGGCGGTTGGCCACCGCTTCCAGCCAGCGATAGGGCTCCTCAGTCATGCAGAAATTCCTTTTGTTGCGCGTCGGTAATCGTTTCCACGCCCGATGCCTTGAGCAGTTTGATCGTCGCGTACGTCTCCGTCGCAGGGTTGATCCCGCCGGTGGCCGAATCAAATTCCGAGGCGGTCGCAAGCAAACGCGAAGCGAAGCGCACCGCGTCGCGCAAACCCATTTGCGAGGGCCGCGGCTGGCCGTAACGCTCCTGAAAACTGAGGACGCTCCGAATTGTCCCCGAACCGGAACCGGAGGCCGCGTAGCCGACGGCCTGAAACTGCGCCCCCAGCGGGTCGTAAAAATAAATGCGCGGTTCGGCCGGTGTCACCGCGTGATCGACGCCCGCGAAGAGCGGCACGACGATCCCGATGCCCTGCATCGTCATGGGCAAATTCTCGCGCAACAACCGGGCCAGCGCCCGCACCCGGGCCGGCAGGCTCAAGGGTTGAAGCTGGCTGCGCCGATAGTATTCGAAGGAAGTTTGCAGCACGCGGGCCATTTCAAATGCCGTCGCCGGTACGCCCGCGATGGCCAGCACTGAAGTTGGATCTATCTCGATGATTTTTTCCACGCGGTCGGTCACAATGACATTGCCCGCCGTGGCGCGGCGGTCGCCCGCCATGAGCACCCCCTCGGCCCAATGGAAGCCGAAGACGGTCGTCGCTTGGGTTTGGACCGGCGCCCCGGCCGATGCCGCCGGCGCCACTGGGGCCGTTGGTTCGAGGCGATGCTCCGCCAAAAGCGATAGGAAATCGCCTGCGATCGGTTTTGAATGGCTCATTGGCCGGTGCGCTGGCGGTAACGCCGGGCTTGGTCAGGATCGACCTTGCGCATGCGTTTGAGCAATTCCTCCGTACTAGGCTTATCGACTTTGGGGGCGCTTGGCCCTTCACCTCCACCGCCGCCGCTTGGCGCGATGGGTCTATTTTTTTGAGCTTGGTCAGGCATATGACTCGTTATAATATAATCCCTTCTGCCCATTTGCACGCAGCAACATCGCATGTCGGAGTTCAAAATTCAAAGCTTAAAGTTGCAGGTATTCATCAAGAGCGGCGCGGCGCATGGAAAGCACTCGGTTTGATTGTTTCGGGAGGGGCGAGCAGCCCGCAAAGCGGGCCGCCCATAATTTGTTCTGACTCCTGCGAGCCCTTGATCTACTGTGGTTTGACCGGGTTTGACTGGTCTGACTGGGTTTGACCCGGTTTGATTGGGTTTGACTAACCAGGGTGCTCGGGTCCCTAATGCGTGAAATCCACGCAATTCAAGGCCCAACTCCAAGCCAAAACCACGCATGCCACAAATCTCACAGACAAGGGTAGGCCATCCCTCGCATTCCTGTTCTTTGCGTCGCTTTCGCCGTCCCTCCAGTCCCTTTGAGATGACAGTCTGCTGCTTCATCAGCGCGCCAATATAACCCGACTCCTGTCTTTCCGCCAAAACAAACACAGCGCGGAGATCCATGTCAAGGAGTTGTCTTCACGATGAGATAGACCAGGGCATCATTGCCGGGATTGATGGCCAGCGTGTTAACGAGGTCCGAAGTCAAACCGTAGGCCGTCCAGAACAAACCGCCATCGGTGCTTTGCAGGCCGCCCAGACCGCTATTCTGGTCCGTGCCGAGATAAATAGTGGTCGGCGAGAAAGGATCAATGGCCAGGGCGGTGAGAGTGAAGTCCAAGGTCTCCAGTAAGTTGGTGCATGAAGCGCCCCCGTCGGTGCTCACAGCCAGTGTGGACGAGGCAAAGCCTTGGATGACCGCATAGATGGTGGCCGGGTTGGCTGGATCGAAAGCGAGCGCGGAGACAGGCCCTGCCGGCAAGGAGTCCGCGCCGAGAAGGGTCCAATTGGTTCCAAAGTCGGTGCTTTGGAAGAAGCTCACAGTAAATGATCCCCGCCCAAAGG
>PLIU01000035.1 GCA_003140095.1 Verrucomicrobiales bacterium
TCACCAGCTTTTTCCAGAGCCGTGTCAACTCGGCTTCCTGCTCGGCGCTCAAATTATGCTTTTTGTCCGCCGTTGCCGTTAATTCTTCGTAATCGTTGTCCGATTGCGTTTTGGCCTGCTCGAAATTCATCCCGGCCTGTTCCCCTTCTTCCGCGTCGCCGTGCATGAGCGAATCCAAAAACTTCCGCCGGTAATCCACCGTGAGCCGCAGCCGGTCCCGCTTCTGGTAATGCTCGCGCAAAAGCCGGAACAATGTCGCCTGCACTACGTCAACGCGCGATTTCTCTTTGGTGTAATCCGCTTCCAAGGCCGCCAGTTGCGCCCGCGCGCCGGCCACAAGCTGACGCAGTTGTTCCGATTCTGGACTGACGTAAATGATTGGTTTATCATTCATCGTCTTTACTTGCGAATTCGCAAACGTACTCCAAGCAATCTGGATACTTCATGGACAAGCTGCTGCGGTCTGAAAGGTGCCACCAGGAAAGCAAAATTTGAAAACTTCTCGGTGTATTCCCGTGCAGCAATTTCTGCGGGAAAATACCCGGACATCGCCAAAACCGGATATGCAGCCTTCCTTTCAACCAGACGCCGGAGTATTTCCGTACCCATTATGCGGGGCATTACCATATCAGTAATCAGCAAATCCGGGTCACATCGCACTAATTCCTGCCAGCCCGCATCAGAATTCTCAAACGTCAGAATTGTCGTTTCGCTGAAGTAGTGCTTGATGACCTGCGCCATCAAATCAAGGAGGTCCTGTTCAGCATGAATGAGGACAATTCGAGGTGACGGGACATTCCTCGTAAGCGCCAGCGTATCCGCGACCATGCAAGACAAAATGCGCCTCGCGCCGGGCGCGGCCTTCTCGACCGCGCTGGTCGGTCTTCGCACCAGCGGGTAATAATTCGATTTTTCGTCGCTGTTCAAGGATGGCCTTCATTCAGCCGGAACTGGCACTGAAACTAGCGCACGTTCTGTTGCCGCAAGCGTTAGGCGCGCGCTCGGTTGGGCTTCTGCCTCTCCTTCATCGGCAGCTTTGCGATACCACTTGAGCGCCTCGGCGGAATCTTGCGCTTTTCCTCTACGTCAAGACGTGCCCGGCTGGTCTTGCCAGTCGGTCAGCGTCGAATGGCCGGGAGAATCTCATTGGGACGGTGGGCGGCTGGGCTGGTGTCGGAGGGCTGCGGTGGCTTTGCCGTCCACAATTTCGATTGCGCCCGCCGTCTTCTCGCGGCGGATAAGATTCTCCGTCCAACCCCGCGCATGTATCGCGGGATCAATCAGTTTAGCCCATGTGTCGGCTTCCCCCCAGCATAGCAGTCCGACCGCCATCGTATGCCGAAAGGAAATTTAGGCAAGCCCGCGCTGGCACAACCGATTTGCCCATAATGGAGAGCAGCGGAATGATCCCCGCCCCCGCCACTGACTTTTCTCAGCCGCGGAGCGTTCGGCGTGGCACAGGGAGTGCAGCGGGACGTGCCTGGAGAGCGCGGTCTCCGGGGGCGCGGGTCTGGCGCTCGGAAGAACTCGCCCGCCCCCGTCTTTCGCACAACGCCTTGTTTGCTTCGGTTGCCGGGCCGTCTGGACATGTTGGCTCGCGTCGGGCTGAGTCCGCGAGGCCGCGTCGGGGCCTTCATGCCAGACGGCGGGGACCCGCTGACAGGGTGGCTTGCCGGGTGCCCTGGCAGCGGGGCGGCAACTGACAGCAAACAAGTGTTGTGCGAAGGCTGCGGAAAGCACTCCCTGTGCCACGCCGACGCGGAGCTTTTCCGTTTTGCTGGCGACCTGCTTGGGGCGCGGGGCCGCGCTGTTCTGGCGTCTGACGGCCGGGTGAGACGGGGGCCGTCGCCTGGATGGCTGCGGGGCGGGCGTAAGGCCAGCGGCTTGCACGGGCGGCAGAGGCCAGACTGATTTTGGGGGCGTCGTGAGGGCGGAAGTTTTGTAAAGGTCCTGATGCGCGACTTGTCGGCTGAAGGACTTTGCAAATCTTTCGCTCTCATGGCGCCGGGGCCGCCTGTCTTCGACGATTTGAGACGGTGGAACGCAGCGCAATGGAAGCGCGGGCCGGTGGAGCGGTTCACCGGCTGGCGCTGGAATGGAGCGGAGTGAAACCGGCTTGAATTGGCAAAGTCAGGCTCCAAAACCAGCCGATGTGTCGCGGGAAGTGGGTCTTGGCGACTCACCGGCGGTCCTGGGTTCGCGCGGGCGCGCTGTCACGGCTTGTTGGAGGCCCCGGTTCCCGTTTTGGCCGGAAGCAAGGCGTGCTCGATTCGTTGGTTTGGGAGCGCGGGGCCGCGCCTCCCTTTTGAGCGTAGCGAACTGACTTTCCACCGGGCAAGGGGGAATTCCTGCCGGCCTGAGCGCGCACAGAAGACGTTGCATTACTGAGGCGTTCGGAATTGGAACCGGCGTTCGACCGGAACAACGCTCCCCGCCGCGCGCGAAGGCAGCGTCCGAGCGCCGGGGGAAGGCGTCCGATTACAAGAGACGGCGCGAGGCGAGCGGCAGGGGTGGGGGCCGCGAGAGCGTAGGCAGG
>PLIU01000469.1 GCA_003140095.1 Verrucomicrobiales bacterium
TCCGTTCCTCCTGATGTAATTGAGAGGGCAGCCGATCAACTTGTCGCGGGAGTTACCGAAGTATCGAGCCTTCTGGGCGAGATGATTGAATCTCATCCGGGAGTACTCCAAAGCATTTGCGATTCACTGAGACAGGA
The DNA here is from genome assembly GCA_003140095.1 of Verrucomicrobiales bacterium. Taxonomy (GTDB): domain Bacteria; phylum Verrucomicrobiota; class Verrucomicrobiia; order Limisphaerales; family Palsa-1400; genus Palsa-1400. The sequence continues at coordinate 138 of PLIU01000469.1, forward strand.
GAATCAAGAGCAGACTTGGCGCATGGCCGCCACGATTCTGGCAAATGCCTTTATCTTTCAGGAAAGTTTAGCTAGCGGGCCGGGTGATCTAAAGAATGTCGCCTCAATTGAGGAATTACGAAGCGAAGCTGGCAATTTCACCAAATCCGCCGTGATAGCTGAATGGGCCAAAATACTTAAAGTCAACTATTGGCCAATTTTTGATATTGCGCGTCGCATACTTGAGGTGGTTCCAGCCACCCACTCGAAGGCGATTATCGAGTCTCTTGCTTCAACCGCTGAAAAACTCTTGGAAAACCGTTTGATGCGCTCTCATGATTTGACGGGAGCTGTTTTCCAACGCCTCATCGTGGATCGAAAATTTCTTGCTGCCTATTACACGACACCGGCATCGGCGGCATTGCTAATCGGCTTGGCAATCACAGCCGACAAGACACCTGCGAATGGCTCATGGGGAAAAGCAATGGATGTCACAGGGCTTAAAATTGCTGATTTTGCGTGTGGCACTGGAACACTCATCACGACAGCATATCAACGCATCGGTCAGTTGCATGAAATGGCGGGCGGAAACGCCGAAAGAATCCATCCAGAAATGATGGCCGAAGCGCTTATTGGTTGTGACGTTTTACCTGCTGCGGCGCATCTGACAGCTTCGATGCTTTCGAGCGCACATCCAACTGTCAAATATAGGAAAAGCTCCATTTTAACGGTCGCCTACGGCGAGCAATCCAATGGCAGCATTGCGCTCGGCTCGCTCGATTTGTTGATTGACCAAGGAGAATTCGACATAGTTACGGTCGCCGCTAAGACCATCGGAGGGATGGGCGAAACAGAAACGCAAACGTGGTCGTCACTTCCTCACGCCGCGTTTGATGTCGTCACGATGAATCCACCTTTCACTCGTCCCACAGGTCACGAAGGAGAGAAGGTTGGTGTTCACAATCCGATGTTCGCCGCCTTCCGTGCCAGCAAGGAAGAGCAGAAGCTAATGGGCGATAAAATTAAAGAATTGACTAAAGCCACGAGCGCACACGGCAATGCAGGGGAAGCTTCGATCTTTTTGGTACTAGCACAACGCAAACTAAAACTAGAGGGGGTGCTTGCTTTGGTAATGCCATTGAGCCTGATGTCAGGGGATGCTTGGGAAGAATCAAGAAGGTTACTGGCACAACAATATAGCGAACTTGTTTTGGTTTCAATTGCGGGAGCCAATGATGCTGAGATGTCCTTTTCTGCGGATACGGACATGGGCGAATGCCTTGTTGTCGGACGGAAGAAATTTCAAAGAAGACCTCGCGCTACGTTCGTCGTTCTTAAGGAGCGTCCCGCCTACCCAATGCTTGGAGCAAGTGTGGCTAGGCAGATTCACGAATTGGTGCGAGCGCATAAACTCCATCGGATTGAAGACGGGCCTGTCGGCGGGACGCCGCTTCATTTCGGCAACGAATTGATTGGACAAGCAATGGATGCTCCATTGCCATCTTCCGGCGGTTGGAACTTATCTCGTATTGCGGACCTCTCTTTGGCACAGGCAGCGTATCAGTTGGCGAACGAAAGACGGCTATGGCTGCCAACGATGAAGAAAGTGGATGCTCTCCCAATTCCAATAAACACCGTTGCGGGGATTAAGGCAAAGGTTGGTCCCTACCACGCTGATATCAACGGACGCAATTCCAACAACAGCATCAGAGGCCCATTTGATATTTCACCGTTGAAATCCAGCCAAGTGCCAACCTACCCAGTTCTTTGGGCTCACGAAGCTGAGAACCAGCGAAGCATTTCTTTTGGCGCAGACAGCGAGGGACTCCCGCGAAAAGATTCCCACCCCGAAATCCAAGTGGTCATTGACAAGAAGGTATCAGGCGTTTGGGAAACCGCCTCGCATTGCCATTTCAACCGAGATTTTCGCTTTAACAGCCAGTCCACTAGCATGCAATTTACGCCAACCCGAACTATCGGCGGCCGAGCGTGGATTTCGATTAAGCTTATTGGAGAAAAAAATGTTGAATATGAAAAGGCACTTGTGCTTTGGGCAAACACTTCAATGGGACTTCTGTTGCATTGGTGGCACGCGAATAAACAACAGTCAGGCCGGGGCAGTATAGGGGTTAATGCGCTGGATTTGCTTCCTATTCTCGACGTGACAACCCTTACACAAAAACAACTTCATGCAGCCGTCGAATTATTTGACAATGTGTGTAACGTCGATCTTCTGCCTTTCCACGAAATAGACAAAGATGCCGTCCGGCAAAACTTGGATGAAAGATATGCGTCTGACGTGCTTGGCTTGAGCACAGCCGTGTCTCAAACAGGTGGCCCATTAGAGTTGCTCCGAAAGAAATTAGCGCAAGAACCATCAATCCGAGGCGCTAAATAAGAAGCCCGTGAAATCGCTCGACCCACCGGACGCCTTTCATCTATCCACCGGAATCGGCGGGCTGGCTTGGGAAACTGGCAGGAGGCGAACGAAGAATTGGAGAGGATCGCCCTGCATTGCGTGCTCCCCCGGACGGGTTGGAGGTTCGCTGGGTGATTTACAGTCACGCGACGAAGTGGGAAATGTGTTTGGCCACCGCCGCAGCGATCATAAAACTCGACCCGGCCCGGTGTGATGCCAGAATTCACCGCTCTTTTGCTCTGCATGAGTTGAAACGCACCCAGGAGGTTTTCGATCAATTGCTGACCTTCGCGGAACGCTTCCCTAAAGTATGGCTGCTGGGCCATTTGAGCGAAGCGAACGCTGGCGTTTGCCTGTGCTGCGTCTGCGGCAGGCAATCGCCCATAATGAAGCGCAGCGAAATGACCCCTTCCCCCGCCACCGATTTTTCCAGCCGCGTAGCGTTCGGCGTGGCACACGAAGTGCAGCGGGACGTGCCTAGAGAGCGCGGGTTCTTGGGGCGCGGGTCTTGCGCGCGGAAGGACTCGCCCGCCCCGTCTTTCGCACAACGCCTTGTTTGCTTCGGTTGCCGGGCCGTCGGGACATGTTGGCTCGCGTCGGGCTGAGTCCGCGAAGCCGCGCCGGGGCCTTCATGCCGGACGGCGGGGACCCGCTGACAGGGCGGCTTGCCGGGTGCCCTGGCAGCGGGGCGGCAACTGACAGCAAACAAGTGTTGTGCGAAGGCTACGGGTTCGCACTCCCTGTGCCACGCCGACGCGGAGCAAATCCTTCAAATTGGCGATCCTCGGTCGGGGCGCGGGGCCGCGCGGTTCTGGCGTCTGGCGGCCGGGTGAGACGTGGGCCGTCGCCCGGATGGCTGCGGGGCGGGCGTAAGGCCAGCGGCTTGCACGGGCGGCAGAGGCCAGACTGATTTTGGGGGCGTCGTGAGGGCGAAAGTTTTGTAAAGGTCCTGATGCGCGACTTGTCGGCTGAAGGACTTTGCAAATCTTTCGCTCTCATGGCGCCGGGGCCGCCTGTCTTCGACGATTTGAGACGGTGTAACGGAGCGGAGTGGAAGCGCGGGCCGGTGGAGCGGTTCACCGGGCGGCGCTGGAATGTAGCGGAGTGGAAACGGCTTTAATCGCCGGAGTCAGGCTCCAAAAGCAGCCGGTGTGCAGCGGAAAGCGGGTCTTGGCGGCTCACCGGCGGTTCCAGGGTTTCGCGCGGGCGCGTTCTCACGGCTGGTTGCAGGCCACGGTTCCTGTCTTGGCCGGAAAGCCAGGCGTGCTCGATGCGTTGGTTTTTGGGGCGCGGGGTCGCGCCTTTCTGATTTGAGCGTAGCGAACTGACATTCCACCGGGCAAAGGGGAATTCCTGCCGGCCTGAGCGCGCCCGGAAACCGTAGCAATACTGCCGTGGTCGGAATTGGAACCGGCATTCGACCGGAACAAGCCTCCTCGCCGCGCGCGAAGGCAAGCGTCCCAGCGCCGGGCGGAGACATCCGATAACCTGTGACGGCGCTGCGGCTCGCGGGAGGGTTGCGGGGCCGCGAGAGCGTAGGCAGG
>PLIU01000408.1 GCA_003140095.1 Verrucomicrobiales bacterium
GTGGTCAACGGCCCTTTGATGCCGACCAGAAATTCCTTGAAGGCCTCGACGGTTTCGTCCGGCAGCCAGGAATTGAATCTTTTAAAGGACTCCTCGCCCGCGAAAACCTCGAACCATGAAACTTTGCGCTTGCCGCCGTAAGCCTTGTGGATGGCCGCCTCGAACACCCGCTGGCTGGCGGCCCAAATATCCGGCCCGGTGCCATCGCCGCGGATGAACGGGATGATGGCGTCATCGGGCACCACAAGTTTGCCCTGGGCGAGGGAAATTTTGCCGCCCGCCGGAGGGACAATATTTTTATAAGCCATATCGGTTAAAAAATTGCGGATTCAGAGATAATAGCTGCCCCCTGGAAAGCAAGCAGAGTTTTCTTTAAAGAATTCCGCCTCACCCGTGCAATGGATGAACAAACATTTCCACTAAAGCGCCCCGCCATTTTTTTGCCGAGTCCTCGAAATTCCTCGAAAATTTTGGAATACCCAAAAATCTCGAAATTCCTCGAATATCCTAAAATTGGAAAACCCGGAAATAAGCGCAAATACCCATCAAGACCGCCATGTCGGCATATCATGGCAAATGCCTGACCTGCCTCCGTCCTTAATAAATGAGTTAAGTCATTCATAATCATTATCTTAATCCTAATTCCCCGCCGAACCCCATTCCCCTCCCGTGCAACTCCAAGAGTTGCCAGCAGGCGACTTCCATTCTTTCTTGCCTTCACTTTCTTCTTTCCTTCGTTCCTCATATTTAATTTTAACTTTCGCGCCCAGTATGCGCCGCCAACTTGGACATTGGCTGTCCATGTGAATAACTTTCGGCGGGAAACTCAACTTTTTTTACGTACGCAACAGGTGGTAGTGCTGCGCGGCATCCACAATATAATGTGCCAAAGCCAGAAAAGCACCCCCATCACCGGACTATCGTTGGGCCACTGGTTCCCCCAAAATGGTCAAGGACGCGCCTGATGATCGGTCGTAACTTCCACGCTTGCGGAGAACCGGCCAGAGGCCGAAAACTGGCCATGATGTTCGGTCGTCCGGTCATGACGGACCCAGGGCCCCATGAGAGGGAATCAGCCAGCATTGTGAACAACCAATCGGAAATTGACCCGGACAGCATCATTCCGATATATTGTTGTAATGAGACGTCCAGAAAGAAAGCGGCTACAGCGGCATCGAAGAACACCGCCTCCGCAAGGAGTAGATTTAGAGGCCATAGCTGGGGAGGTTCGTTACGTCGGGAGTCCAGAACACAAGCTTACTTCTTCTTTTGCCGGGCATCCTGCTCCGAGATCCGACGCTTCGGTTTGCGATCCCTGCCTGGCAAATCAACGAGATTTGGTTCAAACGTGGCTCCGCGAAGCCTTGCGCCAAGGACACTGTGGCGGACCTTGGGAAGGACGATTCCCTCGCTATGTTTGGAGGAAAACAGACCAAGAAGCGCACGAAGCTCGCCTTACAAATCGCTCGACTGGGGAATACAAAGGTTATCCGATAGGATTAGACGAATGCCCAATTTGAATAATAACCTTAGCCTCATGGTTGAATGGGAAGATCCAGGTGCCGCGAAAGGAGACGAGTTGCGTGCCACGTGGTGTCGGCTTGCTATAACCGTGGGACAAACGCCGGTAACACGCATTGATGATGAGCGCGCCCAAACCGTGCGCGATGCAGTTTACTGCTCGGCCTATCCGCTTGCAGAATGGTTTGCATTCAACTGGTGGTCTCTTCTAAACGAAACGGAACGACCATCCTCAGCGCCAGAGAAACACAACCTCCGATTTGCGCGCGAAGGGTTTGCCCTTCCGGATTTGGAATTATTTTCCGAGGATTCTTTCGTTCGCGCGGTATGGAAACCGTATAGACCAATGGCTGCGCCAGTGCGCTTTCTTGACGAAGGATTCGCTCTTTTGGACAGCAAAGCAGTCGTGCAAGAAATCGCAGCCTTTGTGGATAAGGTCGTGGCGAGACTCAAGTCAAAAGGAATTTCAAACGGCTGTTTGATTGATGAATGGATGGCGATTCGCGAAACGCCGGAGGACGAGAAGGAGTTTTGTCAAACGACAGGTGCATTAGGTCTCGATCCCTACGATCTGGAAGACGAAAAAGCAGAGGAGATACTTTCCATTGCAAGAAACTTGCCGCCTGAACTTAAACGAGAATTCTTCCTGGCGGCTGATTCGACCGTTCTCACCCAACAAGCTAAGTGGGTTGCCAAGTGTCTTCATGAATTGGACGGTTACAAGACAAAGACGAAATTGGCCGGGAAAAAGGGCTTTTATCACGGGCACACTTCAGCATCTACACCTTGGCAGAGTGGCTATGATCTTGCGCGAAAGTTCAGAACGGATTTTCGTCTTGGGAATAAGCTTAATAAAGCAGTGGATGTGCAAAAACTATGCGGCATAAAGAAGGAACATCTCCCGGTAATTCGCATTGGAGAGGAATATCAATTGGATGCCGTGGTCAAACTCTCCAACAAATTGGGACCGCAAATAGCCACTTCAAAAGACCGAGAGAGCAGCAAGACTTATTTGTTAGCCAGATCGATTTGTGACTATTTATGCACCAACTCGGATGAGTCTGCGCTTCTCACGCGCGTCAGCTCTGACAGGCAAAAGCGCAACCGAGCATTCGCAGCAGAGGTGCTGGCGCCAGCCGAGGGGATTCGGCAACTTTTATTACGTTCTTGGACAACTCGCGACGAAATCGCAGAAATTGCGGCCCATTTTAACGCTTCGGAATGGCTCATCGAACATCAAGTGCGAAACCACCGTATTGCCGAGATTGAAGATGCGCCCCCTTTGTTCGCGTCTCAATGATTCTTTAAGCTCGCCGCCCCCAACAGCAATGGATTCTCACGATGGTTCCATTGGTTTGGGCCGTTTTCCAATCCAGAGCCACGCAAAGCGACCATCACCATCGGCCAACTTCTAAGCCAGACTTCGGGACTGGCCTGCAACGACAACGAGGACAACTCGCCTACTCGCCTGGCAATGAAGACGAAACATTCGGGGTCAGATCTTAACACTTGATTCTGCTGAAAAAAACCCTCTTTTCAAAAAGGAGCGATTTACGGGACCACCAGAACATTCCGATTACGGAGGAAAAGCCCTTCATAAGCGATCCTGGAGAATTCTCTGCTTGATATGTTTCGTAGTTTTTGTGCGCGCTTTCAAAAATGGGGGGGGTTTTCAGCAGAATCAACACTTAACATTTGAACCATGTTGTTCAACCGGGCCGCTCCCGGAGTTGTCACCGGGCGGTTGAAAACAAGCCACTCCAAGGTGCTTTTTTCATATCAGATTTCTTGATTTGGGCCAGGGGTTTCCAGTTATTTCACCCCCGGCTTTCGCAGCGGATTCTGGGTCAATTTGTTTCAGAGCTTCTTCCGCTGACGAACGGACCCAGTCGTTGGTGTCCCGCAGTTTTCCAATTAACAGCGGCAGCGCAATTTTGGCCTCCGAGCTGGGGATGCTGTGATCACTCATCGCGTTGGCCAGATAAGCAACGGCATTGTCACGAACCCATTCATTCTTATTGGTCAGGTCTTGAATCAAGTAAGGCAGAGCGGCAACTCCAATCCCCGCCAAAGCCCCCGGCACGTAGCCGGGATTGGATTCTTGCAACTTCAGCAATTCCGGAATGGCCGGCACGCCCGCTGGGCCAAGCGCCTTGAAGGCCCACGCGGCTTGTCGGCTTCGCTCGTTCATATTTCTCCATTTTAACTTGAACCGGGATTGCTTCCGCACGAGTTGAATCAGATACCCTTCGAGACGGGACTGTCGCGCAGCGTCAAGGTCATGCAGCAAGAAGGGTAATGTATTGGTTCCCATGCTTCGGATAGCTTCACCTGCTTTTTCGCGTTTGACCTTTGGCTGATCGTAGTCAATGTCCGGCAACCAGGCTGACAGTTTCTTGCCCTCATAAACCGGCTCATCTGGTTGGCCCGGCAGAAGTGCCAGCCATGCCAGCGCGCACAGAACAGCGACGAGCAAAGCAACAATCAAAATGCGGCGTTTGTTCCTCACGCGACCAGCATGGCCGATTTGCGGCGAAAATCGAGCGTTTTCCATAGTCGGCCAGCAGCGAGATAAAACGTCGCCGGTGTCAAGTCCTCACTATTTGCGCTTTTTTCGTTGACGGCGGCTGCGCAATGAGTGATTGAGTCAGCCCTCGCCGACCAAATGTTTTAATCCTGGGCAATCTGCCCAAATCTTTTGCCTAACGATCGCGCTGCGCCGGATTGCTTGGAGAGGAACCATTTAGGATGTGAGAGCAGCGGTCGCGATGATCAGGCTGTCCATACACTCATGCCCCGACTTTGCTCTCGTTGGCGTTGGTCAGCTTCAGGATGGCGGCGGCGGCGCGGTGGGCGGCGCCGGGACCGCCCAATGTCGAGATGACGCGAGCCAGCTTGGACTGGATTTCCGCGCGGCGGGACGGATTGGCGAGCAACTCCAACGCGGCGCCGGCAAGGTTGGCCGAGGTCGCCTGATGCTGGATGAATTCGGGATAGAGCGGCTCGTTGGCCAGAATGTTCGGCATCGAAAGATAGTCCACGGTGATGACGCGGCGCGCGATCAAATAGGTCCAGAGCGAAGTCTTATACAGGGCGACAGTGGGGACCGAGAAGTAAGCGCATTCCAATGTCACCGTGCCGGTGGAGGCTATGGCCACGGTCGTTTCGGACAAGGCCTCCTCCAAATGACCGATCTGAATTTCGATCTTCGGCCCGGCGCCGGACGGAAACGCGCGCACCAGAGCGGCCATGTCTTCGCTGGGGGCCACCAGTTTGAATCGAGCCGGTTGCTTGGCGGCGATGAGACGGGCGGCTCCAAGGATGACAGGGAGATGCCGCTTGAGTTCGGCGCGCCGGCTGCCAGGAAGCAGGAGCACGGCCGGCGCCTGGCTCGGTTTTCGGACGGGCGCGGGGTATCTGTCAAACATCGGATGGCCGACGAACTCGACATGGAAGGCGGGGACGCGCCGCGCATACCACTCCTTTTCAAATGGAAACAGGCAGAGCAGCAGGTCGAAGTCGCGCGCCATCGCGGCGGCCCGGGCCGGACGCGAGGCCCAGACCTGCGGCGAAACGTACTTCACGATCCTGGGCCGCCAACCCGAGGAGGCTCGGCGGCGGATCGCGCGGGCCAGAAAGCGGTTGAAGAATTCAAAATCGACGTGGATGATCAACTCCGGTTTTTGCGCGGCGGCCAATTGTGTGAGTTGACGCTTGTGGCGGAAAAAGCGCGGCAGCTTCAGCAACACGTCGCTCAGGCCGATCACGGCGTCAGTCGTCAAGTCGAAGGAATTGGCTACGCCCGCCTCCGCCATGCGCGGCCCGCCGGCCCCGATGAAACGCGCCGCGGGCAGAGCGGCGGCCAGCGCGCGCACCAGGCCGGCGGCAAGGGCGTCGCCGCTGGGATCGCCGGCGACCACCATGATGGTCCGGGGAGTCATTTCAATTCCGCTTTCACCACTTTGAAGAACTCGGCGATTTTGAAGGGGATGAACGGCGCGGCCAAGCCGGTCAGAAAATTGGCGGCCACGCCTAAAACGTGGAGGAGCCTGGGCGGCGTCGTGCGCGTCCACGTCTTTTCGTCAAGATGAAAAAATGCCACGGGGATGGGAAAGCCCTGGACGCGAAGCTGGGCGCCGCTGCTGTATTCGACGAAGAAGGCCAGCCAAATCGCCAGCAGCAGCCCGGCGGCGGCGGTGGCGGCGAAGTGGCGCCAGTTCCGGCTCGCCCTCCATTGGGCCAGTTGCCGCCGGCCGGTGGTGCAGGAAAGCCAAATGTCGAAGGCCACAACGGGCAGGATGAGAAACAAGCCGCCCATAAGAGATTACCGCGCGGCCTGGGCGGCCTGAATTTGGCGCGTGATTTCAAAGGCCAGGTCCATCGCGCGCAGGGCCACGGCCCCGCTGACGGTGGGCGTTTGGCGGGTCTGGACGCACTGGATGAAATGGCGCAATTCCAGCTTGAGCGGTTCATCTTTCTCGATCGGCACCGGTTCGCGCACGATTTTGCGTCCGGCAAACTCGCTGACGATGGCGGAGTCCTTGCCGCGCAGCAGCTTTTTCAACAACGACGACTCGGCGTCGCCCTCGCGCGCGACGCGGTAAATGAATCCTTCCTGTGCACGGTAGTCCAGCGACACGTAGCTGGTGTTTTCTCCGCCGCTGAAGACGCGAATCTTGCGCATCCGCTCCGGGCTGACGCGGCTGACGGTCAGATTGGCCACGCAACCGTTGGCAAAGCGCAGCCGGGCGTTGGCGATGTCCTCGGATTGACTCAGGACGGCAATGCCGACGGCATCGACACTGGTCACCGGCGAGTGGACGAACCCCAGAACGACGTCCAGATCGTGGATCATTAAATCGAGCACCACGCCGATGTCGGTGCTGCGGCTGGGGAACGGGGAAAGGCGGTGGGTTTCGATGAAGCGGGGATCGGTGGCGACTTTTTCCAGGTAGGCCAGGACGGGGTTAAAGCGTTCGACGTGGCCAACCTGGAGGACGGCATTTTTCTCCCGGGCCAGTTGCACCAACTCGCCCGCCTGGGCGGCGTTATTGGTCATCGGTTTTTCCACCAGCACGTGTTTGCCGGCGGAGAGGAGGTGGCTGGCCACTTCGAAATGGGTATGGGTCGGCGTCGCGACACTGAAGGCCTCGGCGCCGGCGATGGCGTCGTCCAGCGAGGCAAAAAGCGGAACGCGGAGTTTGTCGGCGATTTTGGCCGCCTGCGGACCGGAGAGGTCATAAAGGCCGGCGAAGACGATCTGGCCGGCGGCGGCGAGGTCGGCATAAAGGCGGGCATGTTCCTTGCCCAGGGAGCCGACCCCGATCACTGCGACGTTGAGTTTGGCGGACATGTGCCGAATTGGGATTGACGATTTACGCAGCGCGGCGGCGGGGCAAGATAATAATTCGGGATCCCCAGTCCGCAAGCGTCCTTTCGTTACGCGGGGATCAGGGGCGCCAGCAACTTCTTGCGCAAGGCCGGGAAATGCGCTAAAAGTAAATTATGAAAATGAATCCACGTTGGCTGGCTGATTGGATGCAAGATGGGAAAGGGTTGCCCGTATTGGGTAACGTGAAAACGATATTGCGTTTGTTGCCTGTTTCACTGGCGCTGTGCCTTTGCGGCTGCGGCCCCGGTTACACCTTCTCGCCTTGGACCGGCCCGCAGGGGAATTGGACCACGGGTCCCGGCGGTTATGTCAAGATCGTCGATAATGTGTCTTTGTTTACGCCGGGGCAATTTCCGCCCAAGCCGTATTACCTGGTGGGCGCGGTCAGCACCGACAGCGAGCACAACCTGGCCAAGGCGGTGCGCGACCACCAAGCCGACGCGGCCATGATTTCCGGCGAGTCGAGTTATCGAACCGGTTCGGTGGCCTGGGCGGCGCCAGGAGTGTATGGGGTGACACCGCTGACCCATACGGTGATCACGGCCAATTTAATCAAGTACAGGTAACGGCAGGTTATAGGTCCTCGGCTTGGTCCTCGGCCTCCAGGGTGCTCTTGAGGAAGGAATGGATCACCTTACGCTCGCCCCGTGCCCGCCATCTGCCGAACTCAACAAAACCGACACCCAAGACGGCCAGCAGAGCCAGGCCCGCGTAGAACCAGCCCCGGGAGATGCCGCTGGCTGGGTATGCCGGCGGGGGTACGATAATCGCGCTGGCCCCAAAAAGAACGATGAAGGCAAGCCAAAAAAGCAGAAAGAGCCTGATGAACGGGTGCAGGCGGAAATCGCCTTCGAGGACAGTGCCGCCATCCACCTCCGCCAGCTTGCCGTAGAAAAACGGCGAGAAAGAGTTCTTGTAATACTTCTTGGTGTGCAACCGGAAGACGGGTCCGCGGAATTCTCCCACCACGGCGCCGGGCGCGACGGCGTCCCACGACAAAGCCATTCCACCTAAATCCGTGCCTGACCCCAGCCGGGTCCGACAATCGGCCATGAACAATTTTGTGCGCAATTTCATTTTTCGCCTCGCTTTGCTTCTTAGGAGCGTGTCTGAAAATTCACACCGGCCGCCGCGTGAGGGCACGCGGCCTACAGGATACGCCCAAAATTCCAATCCTCTGCAGTCCGGGTCCCCTGACCGGGCAAATTTTCAGACAGGCTCTAACAGTCCTTGAAGCGTATATCGTCAATCCTGATGCAAAACTTTAGCGGAGGTTCTCAAATTTGCAGCCCCCGACCGGCCTGCGGGTGGACGAGATAACAGTGGGTTTTGCGGATTGGCGTTATATTTTGCGCACTCATTGTAGTCTGGCTGCTACAACGTCAAAAACCTCGGCGATGGCTCGGTTCTGTTGTCCAGAAGGGACATCCTGATAATAGCCCGGCGTTTCACATTCCCATCAATTATGGCGTGGACGAGTTGCGGGAAGATGCCGCCGTCCTTGGTCTTCATTCCTCCGCCGCAACGGACATGGACGGCTCCTTCCCATGTTTGATGCCAGGCCAAAACCGGTCCCAATCGAACGGGCGGCTGAACTCCCCATAGTGACACTTGACGCAGTCGCCGCCTCCCAGCGGGCGAAAAGTAAAATTCACCGTGCCGTCGCCCTCGCGTTGGCGCACGTGCAGGCTGCCGGGGCCGTGGCAACTTTCGCAACCCACATTGGCCAGTTTGGTCGCCCCAAATTCCCGGCGATACCCCGAAAAACGCCCAAAACCAACCGTGTGGCATCCGATGCACTTTGGATCGGCGTCCGCTTTGGGGTCCATCAACGTCGCAAAGGCGCGCGCGTGCGGGGAATGCTTCCATACGGCCGCCGCGCTCTGGTGGCAGGCCAGACATTTTTCCGTGCCGGCGTAACTCGCTACTGTCCGCACGCCGGGCACCGCGTCGGCGCCCAGACTATTTGCATCGTCCACGCCCAGCCGCGCGTGACGGATTTCATCGCGATAACCCTGCATTAGTTGGCGCAACGATGCATCCTGCGGGATTTGGTCGTGCAACAAACGCATTTCATTCCCGGTCACTTCCAGGTCCGCGCCCCGCGCCAGTCGCAGCCGCAAAATGCCCAAGGCCCGCGATTCGTTGGTCACGAAATAAATCAAGCTCCGGTTTTGGCGGATGAGTTCCTGCGCGGGCTGGCTGACTTTGCCACCGAGAATGACTTTGCATTCATAAAATTCCTGCGCCAGCCGCCCCAGCGCCGCTTCGTCCGCGAAGGCCAGCAACACAATCAAGTCCGCCTTGCCCCGCAACTGCGCCAGGCATCGTTCCACGGCCGATTCCATATCGCCCACCGCCAGTCCATCACCGGGATTTTCCATGGCGCGCGGGTCCAGCACGCCGATGATCGCCACGCGCAACGCGCCGCGCTGCACGATGCGATACGAATCGAAAATCGGCTGGCGGCTGCTTTTGTCCAACAGGTTGGCGCTGATGATCGGCGTCGGCGAGCTCGATTTTAGGTCGCGAAGCTGCGCGGCGGTGAACTGCGCCTCGCGCGCGCCGATGTTCAAAACGTCATACTTCATCTCCGCAAACGCCCGCAGCATGTAGCGATACTCAATCAGATCGTAATCCTCCCTTCCGGCCGCCGCGTCGCCAACATCCACGCGCAAGGCGCTTGCAGGAGCCTCCGCGTCCAGCACCGTCTTGAGCCGCGTCAAGCCGCCGAATTGACCGACGAAGCAGCCGCACGGCTCCAGACGGCCATGCGTGTCGCAGGTGAAATAAATCGGCAAGTCGAGCGCCGCTGGCGAGGTGGATTTGCCGCAAGCGGGCGCAAATAAAACCAACATCGAAATGGCGCCGGCGCGCGGGAGAATTTTCCAGGCCGCGCGGCGGCGCCACACGATTTTGGCTTCAATACAACACCGCATAGGTGAACACATTCACGTTGACACGCGCCGGATTCCTAAGTTCATTGCCGCCGCAACAGCAGCAGCCTTTGGCGTGAGCCACGTCGTTCAATCCTTCCAAGGAATAAACCAGCGCCAGCCGCCCGTTGATTTCCAGCCCTTCCAGCGCGGCCGGCCTGCCGTGTTTCTCGGTCAGTTGCGGAATTGGATTCACAATGGAAAAAATCGGATGCGTCATCGGAATTTTCTGGAGCGGATACTCCGGGAAGCACACTTTGATCTCCTGGCGAAACGATTTGTCCCATTTCTCGTCCGAACAACCCGGACTGACCAGAAGAAATCCCCCTTGCGTCAAGTATTTGCGCAGTTGCTGGCGTTCCTTTTGCGCGAGTGAAAAATTCTCGTTGCCCGACATCACGCAGAACGGATAATCGAACAGCGCCTCGGCGTCCAAACGCACCGGGCAGAATTTCTTGTTCACCTTCAAATTTGTCTGCGTGGCCACGTCCGTCAGAAAACTGTCCGCGAAGCAGACTGAACTTTTGTTGCCCGCATAAATCAAATTGCCGCATTGCAGCAGCATCAAATCGGAATGATCCGGCGTGGACGGCGCCGGCGGCGAGGGCTGGGGGGAGGTGGCTGCGTTGATGGGGTACACATGGGTCTGTGCCATCGCTGCGTTACTGCCGAGCGCGCCCAACAGTGCCGTTAGAAGCATAGTTCCTGTTTTCATATTATTCTTGTTTTTCACCCGCTGGTTTGTCCTTTCGGGCGGTGATGGTCTTGAAATAATTTTCCACCACGTCGTTGTATTCCTCGATCACTGTTTCCGACGAGACGGCTCCCGACTGCCGGTTGACCGGATTGAGATTCTTCAGCGTGTCGGGTTTTCCGATTTCGCCGTTGCCGCCGCCCGCCACATCTCCGGTCCCTTTGCCCAATCGGCTCGACGTCCGCGAAGCCTTGGTGCTGGTGCGTGGACTGGATTCATTTCCCAATACTTTCGGCGTTGAGCCATCAGTCATCGCGTAGCCGGACGAGCCGTTGACGCCTTCGCCCTGCGCCCCCATGCGACCGCGTCCCGAGGGGGACCCGAATTTTCGGCTGCGCGACATTTGCGCGAAATTCTGGTTTGGATTCATGCTCTGCAATTTCAAATACGTGTCCAGCTCGTCGCCGGAAGGACAGTTCCCGCCCTGGCACTGGCCGAACATTTTTTCCATTTCCCCGCGCAGCCGCTCGGCCACATTGAACGACTGCTCGCCGTTGGCCGCGAGCATTTGCCCGGTCGCCTCTTCCGCCAGCGGTTGCAGGCGCCGCTGGCCGATTTGATCCGCCAGATCCCGCCCGCTTTGGGCCGCCTTCGGGAAATTTTTCCCGGCCGCCTTGGCGTCGTCGCGCAATTTGTCCCGAAGCTGGCCCATCAAATCCGAAATCTGCTTTTCCGTGGCCGCAAGGTCCTGCAGCGCCAGTTGATCCTCGCGGCTCAACTGGCCGGGGCGATTATACGGCTGCGACTGTTGCGCCACGTCCTGCTGCGCCCGGTACAACGCTTCAAATTGGTTGAAGTCCTTGACCAGTTCCTGCATTTGATCCATGTCATCGAGCGTCTGCACAATTTTTTTCTCCGCTTCCTCATGCGCGCCGCCCAGCCGCGCGACTTGCTCGTCGGAAGCCTTCTTCAAACCCTCGATCATGTCCGGCGACAACCGCCGCGGACCCTCCGGCGGCGAACTGCGTTGCGCGATCTCGCGCGCGGCGGCGTCGTTGTTTTGCGTGCTCTGGCGGATGGTTTCCGCCTGCTGGCGCAGCAATTCCTGCAAATCCTTCTCGACATCATACAGCGGATTCTCGCGCACAAAGTTCTCCATGCGCGCGGCCTGCTCGTTGAGTTTTTGGTTCAACTCGTTTTGTTTGGCGATCAGGTTGTCCAGTTGTGCCGCCAGCGCCTCGCGTTGTTTGGCCCCGCCTTTGCCCGCTTGATCGTTCAGTTTTTGCATTTCCTCACCGAGTTGCTTTTGCCGCTCAATCAGCGCCTGCAAGTCGTCGTTGAGGTCCTCATATTTGGCCTCGGCGTCGGCGATGTCACTTTGAGCCCGCAGAGCATTATTATAATCCTCCACGCTGATGACTTGCAGGCGGACCACCTGGCTGCGCGACACATGCGGCTGCGGCGCGTTGTCCATCGCCTCCGCAAAAAGCGAAATGACGTCTCCCGCCTGCACTCCCAGTTCCCCAAATTTAAAATCAAACGTCTCGCGGCTGTCGCGGACGATGTTGGTGTAGCTGAAAATTTTGGGAGCGGAAAAAACCCCGTTCAAGCCGCGATGGAACCGGATTTCACGCAGGCCGTAATCATCGCTCGCTTCAATCTGGGCCTGCAGCTTGAAATCCATCGCCACAAACGAATCGCTTTCCGGCTGCGCCAGGTGAACTTCCGGCGGCAAATCGTGCGTGACCGTCAGCGCGCCCTCGCCATCCCCCTGCGACGCCAGCCCGGCCGCATCCGTCACCGAAAATCGCATCCGGCCCGAATCCGCGGCGAGAAACGAACCCGCCACTTCCTTTTCGCCGGTTTTGGTCAACGCCACGCGCCGCGGCGGCTGGTCGCCGGCGGTCAGTTCGATGAAGCCTTCGCGCAACGGCCGATTGGATTGGAGCCGGAATTTTATTTCGCTGCCTTCGAGCGCCTGCGCGCCTTTAAACGCGTACGTTTTTTCCTCCGGTTTGATTCCAGTATAGGCCGGCGGCGCGATGCGCATGAACACCTTCTCCAACTGCGGAGTCAGCGTGACTCCGATCCGCACCTGCTTGGATTCGCTCACGTGATCCTTGGTGTGGGCGAAGGCCAGAAGTTCGTGGCAGATGTTGTCCAGCAACTGGTCATAACCGGCTCCGCCTTTGTCAAACATAGGAACTGTGATGGCCTGCTCGCGATGCCCCGGCGGAAACGCCGTCAGAAAAACTTCCTTCGGTTGGTGGCCTCCCGCTTTGACCTTCACGATCAGTCCCTTGTCGTAGAGCACGTTCGTTCCCGTCGGCCCGGGCTGCAAAATTTGCAGACGCGTGAACGAATAGGGCGGATGATCTCCAAATGGATCCGCAAACCGCGCGATCTCTACCTTCGCCACCCCGAAGGTGGCCGCCAGGAATGCGGCGAAAACCAGCAGCGCCCACGCCGCCCGCTTGCATTGAACCCGCCACTCGTCCGTGCGCGCCAGTTTCTCGATGGCCGCGCCGCGCAGTTCGACGGCATAATTCTCCACCGCTTGCTGCGCCAGTTGGCGCGTCAACGGCGCCAGCGTGGCATCCTCGGTTTGGCCGCTTAATTGCAGCAGGTTGATCAGCCGCGAACCCAGCGCCGGATCGCGCGCTTCCAAAAAACGCGCGATGTGTTCCAGGCGGTTGCGTCGGATAAAAGCCAGATGCCAGCCCAGGGCCGCCAGCGCCAAAACGCCGGCGATCATGGCCAGCAAAAGACCGAGCCGCCAACCGGCGTTAAGATGAAAAGCCACGTCGAGGACGAACGCCGCGAGCACCGCCGCGCAGGCGTACTTGACGCCACGGAGCAAAAGCGTTCCGCCCGCCTCCTTTTGATGCTCTCGGTCGGCCGCGGCCAGGCGCGCCAGAATATGTTGCGTGTTCAGCATAGGCCCCATCGCCTTCGCAAAAACCAATCCAGTCCAAACAATAATCCCGCCAGATAAAAAAGCCAAGCCGCATTCCATACCGGGCGCATGATGGTCTTGGGCGCCTGATCCGCTTTTTCGCCGCTCAATTCCTTCAACAATCTCGCCAATTCGCCCGGCTCCAGCAGCCGTCCGCCGCTACTCTCGCACAGCCGCCTCAGATAGAGCGTGTCGGTCGCGACCTCCGTTTCCTCCAGGTTTTCCGTAAAAACGATAAAGCGCGATTCCTCCGTCGTGCCGTCCGGCAGATGCGCCACCGCGCGATAGCGTCCGACGCGTTCGGGCAGAAATTCCGCCGTCAGCCGGCTCACGCTCCCCGGCACCGGCGTCATATTCGCCCGCCCGGCTTCCTGCTCGCCAAAAAAAATGGACAGCGGAACCGATTTCACTTTCGCATCCGGCAGACGCAGCACCAAACGAAAATAGACTTTTTCGCCCAGCAAAATGTTGGCGGAATTCGGACGAAACGAAAACTGCCGGCTGGGAATAAAATCGCGGCCCGCCAGCAGCCACAAAACCATCTGATCCCAAAAGTAATCGAAAGGCGAATTAGCCCCTTCAACTTTCGAGTTCAGCGCCCAGCGCCACAAGCCGGCCACCCCCATGCTTACGACCTGCCCCTGTCCGTAACGCCGATGCACGATGGCGGCCTCCGGTGTCGCCTCATCACGGCCCGCCTCCACGGCGAAGGTCGAGGTCAGCGGTTGTGTTTCCCCCGGTTTCTTTCCGTCCAATAAATCCGGCAGCGCGTCCAGCCCGCCGGCGCCTTCGTTCAAAGCCCGGAAAGGCGAGAGCGCGCGGCCTTCGGCCGTCACGTCCAGGCGCACGCGCGCGCGCGCCGTGTCGCCCCACAAAACTGGTTCGAGTTGGCTGGCGGCGGCATTGGCGAAGGCGCGGCCGCGGCTGAAGATCACCGTGCCGCCGCGTTCGTTGACATATTGATCCAGCAGGCTGGCCGGCCCGGCGGACGCGTCTCCGAGGGAGAGCAAAGTGGATGGTCCGGGCAGCCCTGACGCAGCCGCCGCCGGCGCACCCAGCAGCGAATCCACCGAGCGCCCGAGAATGATCACATCGTAAGCGGCAAATTGATCGAGTGTTTGCGGCGCATGCAGTTCGTCGCCGCCGGGCGTTTTGCGGATCGCGCGGACGCGATTCGGCCCGTAACGAATCAGCGCGTCCACGTCGAATTTGTCGTTGCGCATCAGCGAACGCTGCAAAAACGTCGTGTCCCAATATGGATCGCCTTCCAGCAGCAGCACGCGGATTTGCTGATCGATCACATTGAGATAAGTGATGGCGCTGTTGTTGGCCGTGTCCGCCTCCTTTTCCAGCGGCAGCACGCGGACTTCGTATTCGTATTGACCGGCGGCCGGTTCGGCGACTTCAAACTCCACCGGCAGCTCCTGCAGTTGTTGCGCGTTGACGCGTTTGGTCTGCGCGACTTGTCCCTGCCGCAGCAACTGCACCGTCAGGTCTTCCAACTCGCATCCGACCAGCCGCAACGTCGCCTGGATGCGCGCCTTTTGTTTGACGTAGCAATAGGGCTGAAATCCCGTGATGCGCACCGCCACGTCGCGCACGTTGCCCTGCTGGCCCAAAGCGACCGCGTAAATGGACGTCCGGCGATCATGCGCCAGCAGGCCGGTCTTGACCGGATTGGCCAGTTCAAAATCGTGGCCGTCGGTGAGCAAAATCAGCGCGTTGACCGCCTCATCGTTGGCGGGCGCGCTCAACATCGTGCCGACTGATTTGTGAAAGAGCGTTGTCTTGCCCGCTGGCACGAGATCGAGCATGGACTGCTGCAGAGGGCGGGCGTCGTCGCTGAATTCATAAAACCGCAGATGTGGATCGGCCGGCAATCCGTTTTGCGCCAGCGCGCCGGATTCCAGCAGAAGACTTTTGGACGCATCGAAACGGGTTTTGTCGCCGGCATCGCGTTGTTTCATGCTCAACGAACTGTCCAGTCCAATCAGCGTCACGCGGTCCCTCATCGGCGGCGGCAGAACTTCGCGGCGCGACGGTTGCAGCAGCAGCGTCAGCATCAGCGCAAGGCCGGTCACGCGGAAGAGCATGAGCGCGCCATTGCGCCAGCGCCCAATGGACGAGCCGACGTTCCAATAAACTCGCACGGTAAAAACCAACAACAGCAAGCCCAGCAGCCCGATCACCGGCAGGGGCAGAACCGGATCAAAAATGAGGCCCCCGTCGGAAGTCATGCCGATTTCCTCCGGATGAAATATTGAAAGCCGCTTTCCAGCAACAGAACCGCCAGCGCGCCGAAAACGAATCGGTGAAAAATAGGCTGTCCGCGCGCCAATGCGTCGTAGTCGTCGCCGCCCGCAACCAGATGCGCTTCGTGGTTCTCCGCGAATTCCGCCGGCAAAATACTCTTATCCATGGGCCGCAAGTCCGATTGGTCCGTCGCGGCATTGACGGCAAAGGCATAGGACGGGCGCGGCGCACCGAGCGTGTAAAACCCAAGCTCCCCCGGCGTGAAAGTCAGGCTGCAACGCTCCCCGGCCAATTCGCGCTTGGTGTTGACAGGCGCTCCGGCGGGGCTGAGCAGATCGTCGCGCATCTCGCGGCGCCAGATTTCTGTCTGCAACGTTTCGCCGATGGTGTGAAACGAGGGCGGGGGCTCGGAGATGGAGAGCGCTTTGACCAAATCCTGCATCCAGGCCGGAAAAACCCGCTGGCGAGCGAGGTTGCTGGAAAATTCCCCGGCGGAAAAATTCAGCAGCAGCAGCGTCCCCAACCCGTGATGCAGCGCCGCCATCGCCGGCGAGCCGTCGCCGAATTCCAGGAGCACGCCGCCCGCGCTAGTCGCTCCCGCCTGGTAATAATCGTAGATTTCCAGCAGCGCGAGGTCCTGGCGCGCCTCGCCTTGAAACAATTTCAAGTAGGGCGATTTGAAATCGCCGCGCACGATCTGCTGCGCGCCGGCCGTGATGTTCGTCGCGACGTTGCGCCGGGACAACCGCATCGGCATCGAGTTCGCGCCGGTCAGTTTTTCCAGAGCGGCCAGATTTTCCGCATCCGCCGACCCGTCCAGAAAATAAACCAGTCCGCCGCCGCGAAAGAGGAACTTCGCCGCCGCGTCGCAGGCTTCCGGCCCCAAGTGGTTGACTTGGGTGAAAAACATCTTTTGCACGCCGGCCAGGCGCGCCGGAGAAAGTTCGCCGGAAGCAATGATGCGGGGCAGCAGCGAGCCGGCGTCGTTGGCGAACGGGTTCAACGCGGTCTTGAGAAAATACGCGCCGTTGCGCCGGTCCTCCGCCGCGTCGGTGACGATGAGCACCTCTTCTTTTTGCAGCACCGCCAGCGTCAGGTAAAAATGGTTGTCGTATTCCAGCGCGTCCGGCGGCAGGCGCACTTCGCAAAGATGCAGCCCCGGCGCGCCGACGGCTACCGGCATGGAAATCTTCTCTTCCGACCACGGCGCGATGGCAATCTCCTGATCGAAACTGAATTTCTTGTCCAGTGTCGCGGTGATCCGGCCGGCGAATGCCTCGCCGCTGTAATTTCCGACCGAGATTACCAGCATCACGGTGTCACCGGCCAGCATCTGCGTTTGCGCGGGCCGCGCGTCCAGAATCGCCCGGTTGTCGCGCGTGGCCGGACCGGCCTCCACGAAAAATAGTTTCGCCACGGCCGGCAGCATCTTGAAATTGGCATTGGCCCATTTCTTGCGCGCAAAATCGGAGATATAGTAAATTTCCGGCCGCGCGGACTTCGGGCCGATTAGCCGCGCCGCCACGGCATTGGCGAGGTTGACGTCCGCGCGGCCAAAGCCGGGCTTAAGCCGGGCCAGAAACCGTTTGGCCTCGGCGCTGTCTTTGGAGAAGGACATGAAGCAGGTCGTCAATTCCGGCTCCAGCAGCAGGATGTTCACGCTGTCCTCCGCGCGCAGGGAATCCAGCAGCTTGTCCGCTTCGTGGATGGCCCGCTCGCGCGAAGTCGGGCCGTCGCCCTTGTCTTCCATGCTGACCGAGTGATCCAGCACGATTAAGATTTGGCGTCCAGTCCGGTCGGCGGGATTGGAACCGAAGCGCTTTAAGACCGGACGGAGAAAGGCCAGCAACAGCAGCAGCAAAAAAAGAGTCCGCAGCAGCAGCAGAATCCAGTGCCGCCACCGATGCGGTTTGGAGCGCCGCGCCATCGTCGCCCGGATCAGTTCGATGGAGGGAAAGTTGAAGTGGCTGGGGAAACCTTTGTTGAGCAGATGCAACACCAGCGGCAAAACAGCCAGGGGAATCAACACCAGGAACAAGGCTGGACTCAAAAAGGACATGGGTCAGCGATGGGTGAATTGGTTTCGACCGCGAAAGCCAAGATAGGCTTCGATGGCGTCCAGATACGGACGGTGGGTGTGGACCAGCGCGTGACTGATGCGGCGCTGGTTCGCGGCGCGGGCCAGCGCCTCCGTCCGCTGCCGCGCGGAGTCGCGATACGCCGTCCGGATTTCCTCCGGTTCCACTTCGACTTCCTCGTCCGTTTCCATGTCGTGAAAACGCGCGGCTTGGACGGCGGGCAAATCTAATTCGTGCGGGTGGACGACGTGCAGTAGCAGGATTTCGAATTTCCGGTGCAGGAACCGGCTTAACGCCTCAAACGTTTTTTCCGTGTCGTCCCAAAAATCGGACAAGACGACAAGGCGCCCGCGCTTTTTGAAAAGCAAACTGCACTCCGACAGCGCGTCGGCCAGGCCCGTGCCGGACGCCGGCTGGACCGCCTCCAACTCGCTGACCAGGTTGTGCAGATGCCGGCGCGTGCCGCCCGGCGGGATGAATTGTTTCAGTTTTTTGTCGAACAAAACCAGGGCGGCCTTATCGCCCTGATGCATCATCAAGTACGCCAGCGCGGCGCCAATTCTGGCCGCCAGAACATATTTGGTTTCGCCGTCGTTGCCGGCGTAATTCATCGAACCGCTGACATCCACCAGCAGATAAATAACCATGTCCGTTTCCGCCTCGTATTGGCGCACGAACAGCCGCCGCGAACGCCCATAGGCGCGCCAATCAATGCGCTTGGGATCATCGCCGGCAATGTACTCCTTGTAATCGGTGAACTCGACCGATGAGCCGCGCGCGGGCGATTTGTGTTTGCCCACGAAATAGCCCTCCACCATCGAACGCGCGAAGACGAGCAGGTTGCCGAAACGCTCCAATTCCGCCGGCGAGAGCAGCGAACGCTTCAGCGCGGGCTTGAACAATTTTGACTTCGCCGGGCGCACTCGTTGTTCCGGCGGCAGCAGCGGGGGAATTTCCGTTGCCGGGGGAGGGCCCGAGGCCTGCCCCGGCGTCCGCGCGCCTTCGCGCGCGTCGTGGCGGCCTTGGACTGAATCGCTCATGGGTTTGGGGCGGCTGATTGCGCCGGCAGTCAGTAAGATTTTTCCCCCACCAAGGTCAAAATGCTCCGCACCACGTCGCGGGATTTCATGCCGGCGCCGGTGGCGCGATAGTTGGTGATGACGCGGTGTTGCAGGACGTGCATGGCGACTTCGCGCACGTCGGAGGTTTCAGGGCTGATCTTTCCGCGCAGCAACGCCAGCGCCTTGGCGCCCAGAATCAGATACTGCGAGGCGCGCGGGCCGGCGCCCCACTCGACAAAATCGCGCGCGGCTTGAGGCGACTCCGCGTTGCCGGGCCGCGTGGCCGCCGCCAGCGACACCGCGTAATCAATGACGTGGTCGGAAACCGGCGCGGCCAGCACCAGGCGCTGCACGCGCAACAAATCCTCCGCGCTGATCGTCGGTGTCAGCGTGGGCGTTTCATGCAGCGTGGTGCGTTTGACGATTTCCATTTCCTCGGCTTTGGCCGGGTAATCCAAGTGCAGGGAAAACATGAAGCGATCCAGTTGCGCTTCGGGCAACGGATAGGTGCCTTCCTGCTCGATGGGGTTTTGCGTCGCCACGACCAGGAACGGATCGGGCAACGCGCGCGATTGGCCGCCGATGGTGACCTTGTGTTCCTGCATCGCCTCCAGCAACGCGGCCTGCGTCTTGGGCGGTGTGCGGTTGACTTCGTCGGCCAGGATCAGGTTGGCGAAAATCGGGCCGGGCTGAAATTCATGTTCGAGGCGCCGTTCACGTTCTTGCAGAATTTCCGAACCGATGATGTCGCCGGGCATCAAATCGGGCGTGAACTGAATGCGCTTGAAACTCAATTGCAGAATTTCGGAGAGCGTGCGAACGATGAGCGTTTTGGCCAGGCCCGGCACGCCGATGAGCAAACAATGGCCCCGCGCGAACAAGCTGGCCAGCAGCAGGCGCACGATCTGTTCCTGGCCGACGATGACTTTGTTGAGCTCCTGGGTGATGCGGCCATGCAGCGCGCTCACCTCATTGGGTGAAATGTCATTCATTTTTTGCCACCGATTTTTTGCTACAGAACAAAGCCTCGAATATTGCCATCACATTCGCCGGTTCATCCACCCTAGTTAAACAGGAAATGAGGCCGCGCTTCAACGAGAAACGGTGAATAGCCCCCGCCTCAATGGATTTTGGCGTTGTCGATTGAGCCGCGGAACCGGTATTTTCCCTTGGTTGATATGAATCCATGTTAATGCCCATAACATGACCATGACCGGAAAATTCAAACTGCTGGATGCGCATCCACGGCCGTTTTGGGTGGTGGTATGTCTGGCCATGGTGGTTTTGGTTGGCCTTCTCGATTTCCTGACCGGGTTCGAACTTAATTGTTTCGCCTTTTACCTGATCCCGCTGATTCTGGCGGTGTGGTTTGTGAGCCGGGGATTTGGCATTATCGTTTCTGCGCTCTGCGTCGTCGTTTCCATCGCGGGTGATGTGTTTTTAGGCGCGCCCTATTCCAGTTCGCTGGTTCCTGTCTGGAACACCGGGATTGCCTTCACATCTTACAGCGTGGTCGTTTGGACTCTGGCCAAGTTGCGTTCCTTGCACCACGAACTGGATGAGCGCGTGCGCCAGCGCACGGCGGCGCTGAACAACGAGATGCAGGAGCGCATGCGTTTGGAGGAGGAAATCCTGAGCATCAGTGAGCGCGAACAACAACGCATCGGTCACGATCTGCACGACAGTTTGTGCCAGCACCTGACTGGCGTGGCCTTGGCGGGAGAGGTTTTGCGCGAGCAATTGGCGGCCAAATCGCTTCCTGAAGCCAAAGCCATGGACCATATCGTCAAACTCGTTGAAGGAGCCATTGAGCTGACCCGCACTCTGGCGCGTGGCCTGCATCCCGTTGAACTGGAGGGGGAGGGATTCACCGACGCCCTGCGAGAATTGGCTGCCACCATCACTGAAGGCTTTAAGACACCTTGCACTTTTGAGTGTGACAAGCCCGTGGAGATAGTTGAACCGGACGTGGCCATTCATTTGTATCGAATTGCGCAAGAAGCGATCACTAACGCTGTCAAACACAGCAACGCCAAGGAGATCGTCGTACGCCTTGAGCCTGGGACCAATGGGCTTACGTTGACCATCTGCGATGATGGTGTTGGCATGCCCCCAAAAATACCGAGCGGCATGGGCTTGCGCACCATGGCCTATCGGGCCAGCGTGATCGGCGCCGCCTTCAAGGTGGAGCGTCTGCTTTCACGAGGGACCCGTGTCACCTGCCAATTGCCTGCGGCCGGCTTTTCTTCTGCATCCCATGCCTCACAAAACTAAAATTCTGTTGGTGGATGACCATCCCATGGTCCGCGAATGGCTTGCCACTTTAATTAATCAGCAATCCGACCTCCAAGTCTGCGGCGAGACGGATAGCGCCCCCAAGGCATTACAAATGATGGGTCTGGTCCATCCCGATGTTGCCATCGTGGATATTTCGATGGAGGGAGGCTCGGGCATTGAACTCATCAAGAACAGCAAGGCGAGTCATCCCAACGTGAAGACGATCGTGCTCTCCATGCACGACGAAGCGCTTTACGCCGAACGGGCGTTGCGCGCCGGGGCGCGGGGTTACATCATGAAAAGAGAGGCGACCAAAAGAGTCCTCCAAGCCATTCGCTGTGTCCTGGGTGGCAAGCTCTACCTGAGCGATAAAATGGCCATGATGATGGCCGAGAAGTTTGTCGATGGACGGCCCAGCACGCCAGGCTCGGTGCTGGAACGCCTGAGCGACCGGGAGTTGGAAGTGTTCCAATTGCTAGGTCGTGGCTACAGTTCGCGGCGAATCGCGGAGGAGTTGCATGTTAGTGTCAAAACTGTTCAGGCTTTTTGCGCCCGCATTAAGGAGAAGCTCGGGCTTTCTAGCGCTACTGAACTGTTGCGTGAAGCCACCCGCTGGCACGACAGCCAGCCAGAAAGCTAAATAGCTAAATCATTCATGCTTTTTATGCTTGCATTAAGGAGAGGCTTATGTTTTTTAAAACGATTGCCAGCAAGCACAACCTTGGGGAGCATGAGTGTACGATCTAGTCCTACAAGATGTTTAGGCGGCGCCCTACAGACATTCCAACAGACGCAGATTATCTTCTCCTTTGTGATTGAGACGCGATAGTTTCGCAGTTGCACCGCTGTGAACGCTGGTCCAGTCCATCCATGAATTACAGGCGTTCTATTTTGCGGCGATGAAGGCAACTATTTTACTTGACAGTAGAACAGCGGCGGGGGTGGCCGCGGTGACGGCGCTGGTTTGCGCGACCGTCCTGGTTAAATCCGGGTCCGGCCAGCCGGCGGGCGCGAGTCCGCCGCCGGGGGCGGGGGCGGCGTCCAACGGCGCGCCGGCGGAGGCGTCGGTGACGTTGGCGCGGAGCCAGACCAATGCGATCAAGGTCGAAGCGGTGGGCACGTCTCTTTTCTCCCTGCGGAGCATGGCGGTGGGCTGCATCGATTATGATGAAGACCTCTCGGTGCAGGTGTTTTCCTCTTACGCGGGGAAGATTCTCACGGCCTTGGTCAACCTGGGGGATGAAGTGCAAAAGGGACAGGCGCTTTATACCATTGAAAGCCCGGACTTGATCCAGGCCGGCTCGACCTTGATCGGGGCGGCGGCGTTTTTCGATTTGACGAGCAAGGAACTGGCGCGGGCCAAGTCTTTGTACGGAACCAACGGGGTTTCCGAGCGGGAGATGGAGCAGGCGGCTTCCGATGCCCAGACGGCCGAGGGCGCGCTCAAGGCGGCGCGGGACGCGGTGCGGGTTTTCGGCAAGAGCGAGGCGGAGATTGATCAGATGGTGGCCAGCCGCAAGATTGATCCGGTGTTGGTGGTGCCCAGTCCGGTGACGGGGCGGATCACGGCGCGCAACGCGCAGACGGGCTTGTTGGTGCAGCCGGGCAACCCGCCGGCGCCGTATGCGGTGGCGGATCTTTCGACCAAGTGGATGGTGGCCAATGTGACCGAAAGCGAGAGTCCGCTCTTCCACGTGGGGCAGGCGCTCCAGGCGGCGGTGATGGCTTATCCGGGCCGGGCTTTCGAGGGCAAGATTGCCCGGCTGGGGGCGGCGGTCGATCCGAACACGCACCGGGTCATGGTGCGCTGCGATATGGCCGACCCGCAAGATGAGTTGCGTCCGGGCATGCTGGCCAACTTCACCATTCAAGTGCAGGCGCCGGTGGAGTCTGTGGCGCTGCCGATGAACGGGGTGGTGCGCAATGGGGATGGCACGATGGCGGTGTGGGTGACCACCAATGGGCTGCGGTTTGTGCAACGCATCGTCAAGATTGGCCTGCAACAGGACGGCCAGGACCAGATTCTGGAAGGTCTGCAGCGGGGCGAACTGGCCGTGACGGACGGGGCGGTGTTCATCAGCAACATACTCTATGCCCCGCCCAGCGACTAAGCGCGGCTGAAAAGAGTTCCTTCACATCCAGTGCTCAAATCCATTATTGCATTTTGCCTGAGTCGCCGCGCGATTGTGGTCTTCGCGTTGCTGGCTTTTGCCGGGGCGGGCTACGTGGCGTTTTTGAAGCTGAACATTGAGGCCTATCCCAACCCGACGCCGGTCATCCTGGAGATCACGGCGCAGGCGCCGGGTTTGTCGGCCGAGGAGATGGAGCGTTACTACACCATCCCCATTGAGATCGGACTCTACACGACCCCTGGCATCGACATCATCCGCTCGACTTCCTTCTATGGATTATCCTTTGTGCGGGTGGTGTTCAAGTATGGGATAGACTATCATTTCGCCTATGCGCAGGCGGATATTGCGATCCAGCAGAACGTCAATCTGCCCGGCAATCAAACGCCGCAAATTCAGCAGAACAGTTCGACCGGGGAGATTTATCGTTACCAGGTGGTGGGGCCGAAGCATTTCGGGCTGACCACGCTGCGCACGGTGCAGGATTGGATTGTGTTGCGCCGGCTCTCGACCATTCCGGGCATTGTGGCGATCAACAGTTGGGGCGGCACGACCAAGGAGTTCGAGGTGGAGGTGGACCCGCGGAAGTTGGAGGCCTTCAACGTGACCATCCCGCAAATGTTGACGGCCCTGGGCAACGCGAACATCAACGTGGGCGGGCGGGAAATCCGCATTGGCCAGCAGTCCATCAACATCCGGGGGGTCGGCTTGATGGATGACGGCGGCAACGATGATCTGACCCAGGGCTACAAGGTCGATGACATTGAGGACGTGGTGCTGGGCCAGTTCAACGGCGTGCCGGTGCTGATCAAGGATGTGGCCAACGTGAAGGTGGGTTTTGTGCCGCGGCTGGGCATCTGCGGGCGGGACCAGGAGGACGACGTGGTGGCGGCCATTGTGGTCATGAGCCGGGTGGAGCAAACGGCCAAGATGCTGCCCAAGGTCAAGACCCTGCTGGAGAAAATCAACCGGGATGGCAGCCTGCCGCCGGGAGTCAAGGTGGTGCCATTTTATGATCGGGGCTCGCTGATCAAGCTGACGACTCACACCGTGCTGCATAATCTGGTCTTTGGTTGCGCGCTGGTTTTTCTGATCCAATGGATTTTCCTGGGGGACCTGCGCAGCGCGGTCATCGTCGGGATCAACATCCCCTTTGCGCTCTTTTTTGCCATCATGCTGCTGGTGGCGCAGGGGGAAAGCGCCAACCTGCTCTCGGTGGGGGCGGTGGATTTCGGCATCATCGTCGATTCGGCGGTGATCCTGGTGGAGAACATCTTTCGGAACTTCCAAAGGCCCGAGGAAGAAAGGCAGGGCCTGCTGGCGCGTCTGACCGACGGCCTGTATGGGCCGGACCCGACCCGGGCGCTGCATGCGGCGCCCAGCCACGGCTGGACCGACCGGCTGCGGCTGATTCTGATCAGCGCGCTGCAGGTGGACAAGGCGGTGTTCTTCGCGGCGGTCATCACGGTGGCGGGCTTCGTGCCGCTGTTCACCATGCAGGGAGTGGAGGGGCAGATTTTTGGTCCGATGGCGCGGACTTACGGCTACGCGCTGGCGGGGGCCTTGATTGCCACCTTCACCATTACGCCCGTGCTGGCCTCCTTCTTGATGCCCAAGCAGGTGGAGGAGACCGAGACGATCGTCGTGCGCCTCTTGCATCGCGCTTACAATCCCACCTTGCGTTTCGCGCTGGCCCACCGGGGCGTCATGGTGGGCGTGGGCGTGGTCTTTCTGGCCGCGGCCGCTTTCCTGGCCACGCGCCTGGGCAGCGAGTTCCTGCCGGCGCTGGAAGAGGGTAATTTTTGGATTCGGGCCTCGATGCCGATGA
The DNA here is from genome assembly GCA_003140095.1 of Verrucomicrobiales bacterium. Classification (GTDB taxonomy): domain Bacteria; phylum Verrucomicrobiota; class Verrucomicrobiia; order Limisphaerales; family Palsa-1400; genus Palsa-1400. The sequence goes on from PLIU01000408.1 coordinate 25,126, forward strand.
CGCTCTCCTTGCAGGACGGGGAGGCGGCGACGAGAAAAATGCGCCTGATTCTTTTGCGGCATCCGGAAGTCATCACGGTGGTGTCCCAGCATGGCCGGCCCGATAACGGGAGCGACGCCTCGCCCTTTTCCAATGTGGAACTGTTCGTGCCGCTCCAGCCGTCGGACGACTGGCCCAGAGGCATGACCAAGGACAAGCTGACCGAGCAGATTCAGAAGGAGTTCGAGCAGGAATTGCCGGGCATCACCTTTAATTTTTCGCAGTATATCCAGGACAACATCGAGGAGGCCATCTCGGGGGTCAAAGGGGCCAATTCGGTCAAGATCATCGGGCCCAATCTGGAAATGCTGGAGAAGTTTGCCGCCCAAGTCAGGGATGAGATGAGCCATGTTCGGGGCGTGGCCGATCTGGGCATCTTCCCGGTGCTGGGACAGCCCAATCTGAACATCAAGGTGGACCGCCACAAGGCGGCGCGCTACGGCCTTAATTCCGGGGACGTCAACACGGTCGTGCAGGCGGCCATGGGCGGGGCCAGCGCCACCACCGTCCTGGAAGGGGACCGCACCTTTGGCCTGGTGGTCCGCTATGCCCCTGAATGCCGGGACAGCATTGAGAAAGTTCGCCAGATCAAAGTGGGCTATCCCACCGGCAGCGGCGCCACGGCCTATATTCCCTTGAGTGAACTGGCCGCCATCACCTTGGACACCGGGGCCTCCTGGATTTATCACGAGAGCGTCCAGCGCTTCATTCCCGTCAAGTTCAGCGTGCGCGGGCGCGATCTGGGCGGCACGGTGGCCGAAGCGCAGGCGCGCATCGCCAGGAACATCAAACTGCCCAGCGGCTATCGCATGATCTGGGCCGGTGAGTTTGAAGACCTGCAAGAGGCCAAGGACCGCCTGGAGCTTATTGTGCCCGTGAGCCTGGTGCTGATCATCGGGTTGCTCTATTGCCTTTTCAATTCGATGCAGGAGTGCCTGCTGACCCTGGTGGGGATTCCCTTTGCCGTGGCCGGGGGCATCGTGGCGCTCTATATCTCCGGCCTGGCTTTCAGCGTCTCGGCCGCCATCGGTTTCGTTTCGCTCTTTGGCGTGTCGGTCATGAATGGCATTCTGTTAATCACCTATTACAACCAGGCCAAGCTGCGCGGCTTGGAGCCCGCGGAGTCGATGTATCATGCCGCCTCGACCCGGATGCGGCCGCTGCTGATGACCAGCCTCTCGGCCTGCATCGGCCTGCTGCCGGCGGCCATTTCCACCGGCATTGGCAGTCAAGTGCAGCGTCCGCTGGCCACCGTGATCGTGGGCGGGATGTTGGTCGGACCGGTCATGCTGCTGGTGGTGGTGCCGGCGCTCATGATTCTGGGCCGCCGCGGCGCTCCACCCCAACCCAAGGCCCAGTCCGCTTAGAATCCATATGAAAACCGCGCGTTTGCTTTTGACCATCGTTGCCTTGGGCGCGTTAACCCTTGGGCGCAGTTATGCCGGCCAGCCGTCCAAGCCGCCCGCGGAACAAAATCTCCGCCAACTCCATGCCACCCATGATCGTCCTGCCAGCCCAGAGCAGGCGGAGCGAAAGCAATCACTCTCGCACAACAACGGCCACGCCTCGGAAAAGAGCAGCCGCCAAGCCCCGCTGAAGACCCCGACCCAACGCGCCTCGGCCAATGAACTTCGCCCACCCGGGCTGAAAAAGGCCGCCCCCACCGCCGCCCACGGCGGATGGACGAGGAACAAAATAGAAAACCATCACGAACCGGCCCAAGGGCCGGGTGGCGGCGGAACCACCGCGCCCTGGCCCGGCGTCAGCCGCCATCGCAGCGCCACCACGGCCGCCCTGGGCGGAGGGAGAACCTCCAGCGCCAAAAACTCAACGGCCGCACTCGATGGCGCCGCCATGAGGATCAAGCACTAGCCGGTGCGACGCCATGAGACTGTCTCGCCAGCCCCTGGTAATATGTTTGACGGCGCTGCTGACCAGTTGCGCGGTGGGGCCGAACTTCAAAAAGCCCGCCGCGCCCACGCTCAAAGACTATACCCCAAGTCCCGTTTCGACCACCAGCAGCGCGACCAACGTGGCCGGCGGCGCAGCCCAACGCTTTGTCACCGGTGAGGATATTGCCGGAGATTGGTGGACGCTCTTCCACTCCCAGCCGCTCAACGCTTTGATCGAGCGCTCGCTCAAGGCCAACCCGAACCTCAAGGCGGCGCAAGCGGCCTTGCTGGCGGCGCGGGAAAATGTCAAGGCCCAGAGAGGCGCCTATTATCCCAGCGTGGCGGCCAGTTTCTCGGCGGCCCGCCAGAAGACAGCCGCGGACATTGCGCCGGTGCCCAACAACAACGATCTGTACTTCAATCTTTATACGCCCCAAGTCACCGTCTCCTACGTGCCGGACGTCTTTGGCCTCAACCGGCGCACGGTGGAGTCCCTCAACGCCCAGGCCGAACAAGCGCGCTTCGCGTGGGTGGCCTCGGACATTGCGCTCAGCGCCAACGTGGTGGCCGCCGCCATCCAGGAGGCCTCCTTGCGCGAGCAGATTGCCGCGACCCATCACCTCATCGAAATCAACACCAACATGCTTCGCATACTGCGCACCCAATTTACTAATGGGTATGCCGACCGGCTCGAGGTGGCGGCGCAGGAGTCCCAGTTGGCGCAAATCATTGCCACCCTGCCGCCGCTGCTCAAAGAACTGGCGCAGCAACACGACCTCCTGGCCGCGCTCTCCGGGGGCTTTCCCAGCGAGGGTCCGGCCGAGAAGTTTGAGCTTGCCGGCCTGCAACTGCCAGAAGAGTTGCCCTTAAGCATTCCCTCCCAGCTCGTGGCCCAACGCCCGGATGTGCGCCAAGCCGAAGAAAACATGCACGCCGCCAGCGCCCAAATTGGGATCGCCGTGGCCAACCGGCTGCCCAATTTCATGCTTAGCGCCGATGCCGGTTCCATGGCGCTGAAAGCCGGCCAGATGTTCTCCTCCGGCACGGGCTTTTGGACCCTGGCCGGATCGGTCACCCAACCCATTTTCCAAGGCGGCGCCTTGCTGCATCGGCAGCGAGCCGCCCAGGCCGCCTATACCAATGCCGCCGAACAATATCGCGCCGCCGTCCTGACCGCCTTTCAGAACGTGGCCGACACCTTGGCCGCGCTGGAACAGGATGCCGACGGACTCAACGCCGCCGCCGCCGCGCGAGACGCCGCCAAGATCACCCTGGACCTCTCCATGCGGCAATGGCAATCCGGTTACGCCAGTTACCTGGCCCTCTTAAGCGCCGAACAAGCCTACAACCAAACCGTCATTACCCTCATTGCGGCCCAGGCCAACCGCTACGCCGACACCGCCGCCCTCTTCCAAGCCCTGGGCGGCGGCTGGTGGAACCGCGCCAATTTGACCAAAAAGTAA
>PLIU01000515.1 GCA_003140095.1 Verrucomicrobiales bacterium
GGCACATAGACTTTGCGGTCGAAGCGTCCGGGTCGCAGCAGTGCTTCATCCAGGTCCTCAGGCCGGTTGGTGGCGGCGACCACCACAATGCCCTGGCTGCTGTCGAAACCGTCCATCGCGGCGAGCAACGCGTTGATCGTTTGCTGATGCTCGCTATGCGTGTCGACCTTGCGGTTCTTGCCGACCGAATCGATTTCGTCGATGAAAATGATCGCCGGTTTGTTTTTGGCTGCCTGGCGGAAGAGCTGACGCACGCGTTTGGCGCCGACGCCGACGAAGACCTCGGTGAAATCGCTGCCATGCACGCTGAAGAAATGGGCGTTGGCCTCACAAGCAATGGCCTTGGCCAGCATCGTTTTGCCGGTGCCCGGCGGCCCGATGAGCAAGACGCCTTTGGGCAGCCTGCCGCCCAAGCGCTGGTACTTCTTCGGGTCGCGCAGGAAATCCACCACCTCGGACACTTCGCTTTTGGCTTCTTCGATACCGGCCACGTCGCGGAAACTGACAGTAGGCCGCTCCCGGACGAGGGCATTTTTCCCGCGGCCAATGTTGCCTTGATACAAGACCACGCCGATGACCACGCCAACGAGCAATAGGTTGGTAAAGACATTGATCCATTGGCCACGGGAGCCCTGGTCGGGGAGGGCGACCTTGGCCCAGCTCTGGTCGGACAGGGCTTTTATCTGGGCCTCATCGAAGTGCGTTGTGAGAAAGACTTTCTCGGGCTTGCCGGGCAGCTTGTGTTTGCCTTCCACATAGTAAATGCCGGCGTAGGGTGTTGGCATGACGCGACCGTCAGTGAGGGCATTTGCCTGGACAAGCTGGTCCAGTTCGGTGCGCGTGATCTCGCGCGAGGGGGGTAGGAATCCCCAGATGCCCAGGATTATCAGGCCCGTCACAATCAAAGCCGACCACGCCACGAGGTTGGTATTTTTTAAGGATTTCATGAGCGGGGAGTGAGTAATTGCTGCGGGATCGTTTCCGCGTGGTTCAAGCTAGCCAATGCATTGACCGTCGAATCCTAATAGGAAACGTAGACGCCTGGCGGAGGGTCTGCCGACAATACGACAACAGGTCTCATGCGTGAAGCCAATTGGCTGGCCAGCACCAGCAACGCAACCGCAAAATGACACGCAAGCCCTTCATGCATACAATATCGGCTGTTAGAGTTAATCCTAAAGGAGAATGGGGTTGATTCTGACCTCAATGTTGCTCCTCTGCGGAAGTGATCGGAATAATTGAATGGGGGTGACCTGTGGGTAGCGAAAACTCCATCATCGCGCGATTGGATCAAGTGCGCGAATTTGCAGCGCCATCAGTGTGACGAAAGGTGGTTCTCTCCGGAAAGACGCACGGCCCGCTATCGTGCGACTGGCTAACACGGGGGGGAGCCGATGACGGACTATAACGAGCGCCGACGACGCCTGGCGTTGTGCGTGAAATCAGATCTAAATGGAAATCTGGCGCCCGATCTCGACCAACGCATCCGAGGGTAGCCGAAAATAATCGCTCAAATGCACGGAATTGCGCTGCATCATCGCAAAACACGCCGCGATCCACTTTGGCAATCCTTTGCCATCCTCGCGGGAGAGAACGGTTTCGTGACCTACATAATAGGTGATGTCAGCAAGGTCGATGCCGCAGCCGCGCTCATGGGCTTGACGGAGCATCACTGGAATATCGGGCCGCTCCATGAATCCATAACGGGCCGACGCTCGCCAGAATTGAGGGGCGACTTCCGCCATCGTGAGACGCCCGGCCTCGTTGACCCACGGAACCGAATCCATGTCAACTGTGAGAACGAAAAGACGTTGGTGGAGCGCCCGGTTGTGGTTGACATTCCACACCATCACTGGGGGGACATCCTGTTTTGTGCGCGTCAGATAGACCGCTGTTCCCGGCACGCGGGGAATTTGTCTTCGCGATATATCGACCATGAATGTGTCGATGGGAACGATCCACTCCTGAAGCAGCGCGGAAACGGCTTTGGTCCCGCAATGCCAGACAAGCATGATGCCATAGGCGATGGCCGCCAAGAGAAGAGGCACATATCCGCCGGAGGCAATCTTGGAGAAATTGGCGGCAAAAAAAGAAGCGTCCATTATAATGAACACGCCTGCAATCCCGCCAGCCCGCAGAAAACTCCATCCCCAGATTTCGCGCATGGCGTTAAAAAGCAGGGCCGAAGTGGCCAGCATGGTGGCTGAAACGGCAATACCGTAGGCCGCAGCGAGATTGTCCGACTTGCGGAACGCAAGCGCCAGACCGCAGGTGACGATCATGAGCGTCCAATTGACGGCTCCCACGTAAATTTGCCCATAGCCCTCGGCTGAGGTCTGGGTGACTTTCAGCCGCGGAAACCAGCCAAGGTGGATGGCTTGGCGCGTCATCGAGAAGGCGCCGGTAATGATCGACTGACTGGCGATAATCGTGGCGATCGTTGCCAGCGCAACGAGCGGAATGAGCAAAGCCGACGGGCACAGCCGGAAGAAAATGTTCTCAGAGGTTGGCGCTCCCTCCAGGACCAGGGCGGCCTGACCCGTGTAGTTCAGGAGGAGACTCGAAAAGACCATCGCCGACCATGCCAGGCGGATGGGCCGCGCGCCGAATTGTCCCATGTCGGCGTAAAGCGCCTCGGCCCCGGTCACGCAGAGAAAGACTCCTCCGAGCACCAGAAACCCCGTCATCCCGCCCGAGCGCAGGTAGGAGAATCCATACATTGGGTTGATGGCGAGCAACACCGAAGGATGCCGCCAAATGCCCCAAACGCCCAGAAGAGCAATCGTCACGAACCAAGCCAGCATGATCGGGCCAAATGCTTTGCCGATTCGCGCCGTTCCCTGGGACTGAACGAAAAAAAGGGCGATGAGAATGACCACAGCGGAAGTAAGAACATACGGCTGGAAGGACGGGGCGACGATGATCAACCCTTCCACCGCCGACAACACCGAGATCGCCGGAGTAACCGCCCCGTCGCCGTAGATCAGCGCGGCGCCCAGAAGGCCGAGCGCCAAGATGACGGGGCGACTCCTCAGTTTGACGCCGAGCAGCGACATGAGAGCGAGGATGCCGCCCTCGCCATCGTTATCGAAGCGCATGGCAAACGAAACATACTTGATCGTTGTCACGATGATCAAAGTCCAGAGGACCAGCGATAGAGTTCCAAGAATTACGGCTCGGTCAGGCTTCCCGCCGGTGAGTGCAAGAACTGTCTTCAAGGTGTAGAGTGGACTCGTGCCTATATCACCGAAAACCACACCCAATGCGGAGAGGCTCAAGGCTTGAAGGCTTGAATTGGATGCAGGCCGGTTTCCAGTTTTAGGAATCATGTCAGACAGAGACTGGTTGGCTCATCTCGGGACAATCCCGACCGTTCACTCATGCGGTCTTCGGCCATCAGAACGGCGATTCGTTTCATGACCTTTGAAGTTTGCTTCCTGGGGAATCCATCAAGGGTGCATCCACCCGAGCGGCCTTGCCAGACGGAATCTTAGCAGTGATGGTGGTTCCGTGGCCTGGGGCGGACTCGACTTCAAAACTGCCGCTGACCATTTCCAAGCGTTCCCTCATGCCGAGCAACCCGAGGTGTTTGCGCCCCTTCCCATGCATCACACGATCCACCTGAAAGGATTTACCGTCATCCTTTATTATCATGCAAATGCCATCCTGCAGTTTCTGGATGATCACTTCCACCTGGCTGGCCTGGGCATGGCGGGCTACATTGGTGAGCGCTTCCTGGGCGACGCGAAAGAAAACCGTTCGTTTGGCCGAGTCTAATCGTTCCACGGCCGCAAACGCCGTCAATCCGGCGCGGACACCCGTTTGTTTGGTAAAGCTCTTTATAAACGCTTGCAGGGCGGGAATCAGCCCTAGATCATCCAGCAGCGCCGGGCGCAATTTGCGGGCGAACAGATGCACTTTTTCAACAGATTTCTCCAGCATTTGTTGCGTGCGTGCGATTTTCTGTTGGAGACCCTTGGGGGCGCCCGCAGCTTCCCGGGTCAAAGTCGACAACTGGACATTGATGCCCACCAAAGTTTGGGCGATTTCATCATGCAGGTCGCGGCTGATGCGCAGGCGTTCCTCCTCCTGCGCCTGTAGAATCTGATGAGACAAGTGCCGCAATTGTCCCTGCATATGGCGAGCCTGCTTCAGCAATCGACCTTGGCTCTGATCGCTTTTCTTGAGGTTTTGCTCGACGGTCTGCCGTCGGACAATTTCACGGTTCAACCCCAGGTTTGTGTCGGCCATGTCCTCCAGGCGACGTTGCGCCTCTTCAGCTTGCTTGCGCGCGGTAACGTCTCCGAACGCAACCCGGCACCATCTCCGCGACCCCGCAGGGCAGACGGCGGACGTGGCCCGAAAGACAGCCCAAAAAGTGCCTCCACCCTTCTTGAGCAGCAGCGCCTCACACTCCTGGTCCTTGGGCTCGGCCAATACATTTTTCAAGAAGGCCATAAGGATCGGGCGACCTTTCTGGTCCACAAAAAGCAGCAAGTTCCGGTTAATCAGCCGGGACCGTTCCACGCCCAGCAAGGCGGCACTCTTCAGATTCGCGTCCAAGACCACGCCCGATTCATCAATGGAGAAATAGCCGACCGGGGCAAAATCGAAGAGGTCAGTGATCTTCTCCAATGATACCTCAAGTTCGTCCCTGGTTTTCTGCAGTTCGGCGTTCTGCATTTCCAGCTCGATCCTGTGGACCTCCAATTCATGAAACAGCCGCTGGGTGGAGAAGTCTGACTGTTTGACGATTTTCTGCTCGCGCAGACGGGCTTCGGCGCGGCGGCGCAGCTCGGCGGGATCGTCTGAGATCTCCGGCCTATTGTGCTTGCCAGGATCATTCATACCTTACTCGATGGCAGACGATTGAATTTTTTTGTCGCCGGATCCTGCACCAGCACAACAGCCGCCTTCTCTTTGATGGCCCGCAACCCCAGCGTGCCTGCGCTAGGGAACGGAGAAAGAAATCAATCGGCAGGCGCAAGCCGCGCGGCGACGCTGGTTCAAGCAAGTGCAGAACTCCGTGCAGAATGGACATGTCTTTGTTGGGCGGGATCACACACACACGATCCGCCTCGACCTTAGTGCGATCCTTGACCCGGATCACTTTCATGCTGGTGGTGCGCTGGAGCAGCTCGGGCATGATCCCTTTGCGGGTGGGGTCCAAATGCTGGACGATGACAAAAGCCAGTCCGCTGTTCTTCGGCACGCGCGACAGAAAATGTTCCAAAGCCTCCAAACCTCCGGCCGAAGCGCCTATGCCAACGACGGGAAACGAAAGATTCACGGGCACGCCGGCAGGTACCGAAGAAGCAATCTGCGCCGGCGTTCGCCGTCGGCGCGGCGGTGAAGATTTCTTTTCCATACGCTCACTTCCAAATTGTGTCTCCGGCGTCTGTTGCCGCCGCCGCCAGAATCTGCTGCGACAGGCGAGCAACTGGTCCCAAGAGCGACGCTAATGCTCCTATGGCTGAATTAAGCTCATCCAATTGGATTTTCTAGTTCATTGCCCAAACGGCCATTATATTCGACTGGAGTGATGGTCTCAAGCCCAGAGTTTCCGTCGTTTCCACTACCTCCAGGGTGAACACCCCATAGCGCCCGGCCAGGTTTTCGGTTTCATTCACATGTGGTGGAAGATGGTTTGTCGGCATTCCATGCCGGGTGAGCGCGATAGAGGAGTTGCCTTTTTCATTTGCCCAGGCGCGGCCGAGTTCTTGTCGTTGGGCGCCATCCGCACCTCGAAAGTGTCAAGTTTAATTATGAGCAAAATATTGATAATTTTTATTGCCGCCGTCGCTATAGTCGCTGGGTGTTCCCAGCCCGGGATTAGAGGTGACGGAGAAATCAAGACCGAGGAACGCTCGATTTCTGATTTCTCCAAGGTGGTGGTCAAGGGTGGTTACGAGATCAAATGGTCCAGCGGCAAGCCCTCGCTCAAGCTTTCCGCCGACGATAATCTTCTTCCGCTTATCAGTACGGTGGTCAGTGGCCACACCCTGCAAATTAACTCGAAGGAAGACCTGGCCCCGACCAAAAGCATCACGATTATTCTTTGCAGCGCCTCTCTGGCGGCCATGCAATTGAGTGGCGGCAAAAGTTTCAAGGCAAGCCAGATCTCGGGCCATGACCTGAAGATTGAATCCAGCGGTGCGTGGGACATCAGGGTTGATGGTTCCGTCACCGAACTGGAAGCAAATCTGGCCGGAGCAAGCAAACTCAATGCGAAATCTCTACAGACCAAAACCGCCAAATTATCACTTCTCGGCGCTTCCGACGCCCATGTCACTGTCACCGACACTCTCAAGGTTTCGGTGATAGGCGCGTGCTCAGTCGTCTATTCCGGCAACCCAAAATCGGTGGAAACAAACGTCATCGGTGCGGGAAGCATTCGGCCTCTGCCATGACACCAGCCCACCACCACAAGCGTTAGCTCGGTAAAAAGGCTGACCAGGTTGCCCCATGGACCCGATGCAGGCTAACTCGAATTTGGCCGAACGGTTGCGCAAAAGCGTGCTGTCGGACCGTTGTGAAGCTGTTTTCAACAATTCGACGCCTGCGGCCCTAGGGCGTGAAGGGAAATCAGAACCATTTCTCCGCCCCCGGGGTCTCTTGAAATCTGCCAAAATGTCACCATTGGTACCGTTCTTTCGAGCGGGGGACTAAAGGACTTTGAACCTAGATTTTCGCCCGCCGTCACCGGCCCTTTTCGCGTTCAAAAAGCAATTCTTCTTGAACCGCTCGGAGTCAAAAAGCAAATTCACGTTTGTATGAGCAAAGGCGCCCATGATTGAACCGCTGCTACTGACTACCGCCCGGGTTTCGACCTTCGCGGGCAAGGGTCTGCTCACCTGTTCGAGCGGGTTTTTCTTCGAACGCGAGGGCCGATTGTTCCTGGTGACGAGCCGGCATGTGATGATCGACAAACCCAGCGGGCACTTTCCCGACCGCATCGAGATTGAGCTCCACCGCCGGGCAGGGTTGGGGAGCCGGGGCCGGGAACGGTTCACCGCCATTGCCGATTGGCGCGGCGGCAAAATTGCGCGGGAGGCGAAAGCATTGCTGCCTTCGGCCTGCGTCTGGGCGGGTGGATTATCAAACAACGAGATTTATTATTCGCGGATTCTGTCAAACGCCGTCCGCACGCCCGATCCATTTCTCGTGCTGAATGATGGATGGGTGTTGCGGCGGTTGTCGCCATTTTGTAGCCGGATTGAGTTGTCGCAGTTGCCGCGCGGCCATGATGAAGAAAAATTGTTGCGGGCGATGGGACGGGAACTGGCCAATGTCCATTTTGGCACCCGCCGGGCCATCGCAGCTGTGCGACGGGATTTGTCGCAGCGGAAACCGAAATGGCTGCGTCAAGCCGCCGAGGTCATGGCACACTCAAGGATTGGAAGGAAAGGCAAAAATGGACGAGGTGAAGCGCCAGCAAACAGCGACCGTCACCGAGTTGGATGCGTTGCTCAGCCCTCGATCACGCCTTCAAAGGATAATTGTGAGCTTGAAAGAGCAGTGATTACGCTCCGCCGGCTGCACTCTTTTGCCAGTTTTTATGCCTTAATTTTGTATCCATTCATCGAAACAGATTTAATTAATGCCGGTGCGGAATGCTTTGAAAAAACCGTAATGACGGATCAGGGTCTCGCCACCAGGATGACACTCCCTCTTTTAATGAAAAAATGATCGAAAATTTATGGAAGGAATTCATGCCGGATAAACGGCGCAGGAAATTATTTTTCAGAATTATTCCTTTCGCTTTCGCTTGTCTTTATAGTCCTTCCAAAGAATACCAATGATAAGCCAGCCGCTGCCGCCCGTGGCGATCAAAAAACAAATCATGGCGATTCCAGGATAGCCAAAAATCTGAAATGAGGAGCTGATCCGCATCATCAGCGCGGCTCCTACAATCAGCGCAGCGAGAAGAATGCCGATGGTGACTCGATTGGCGATTTTTTCGAAGCCATTCAGCAAATGGCGCGCATCGGGAGTTTTGACGTTCACTTCCAATTCAGAATTGCCGACGGCGTCCAAAATCTTGTTCACGCGTTTCGGCAGACCGCCGACAAAATCCTTCATCTCCATTAATGATGCAAATAAATGGCCCGGCGTAGCTCCTTTGCGCATCCGGGTCGCCATGTTTTCTGCGACATTCCGACGCACCGAAGCGTTAGTATTGAAATTCGGACATAAACTTTTCCCTATCTCCTCCAGTTGCAGCAGGGTTTTTCCAAGGAGGGTCAATTCGGTTGGAACATAAAGTCCGGTTTGGGCAGCCGTTCTTGCGACTGCCATCAAGGCTTTGCCCACGTCCTGGCGGTTCAAGGTCTGGTTCCGCTGTTCGGAAACAAATTCTGTCGCTTTTTTGGTAAACTCCGCCTCGTCGAAGTCATCCGCGGTTTCGCTGATTCGCAGGACAATTTTCACCGCTTCATCGCCATCGCTGATGGACAGCAACAACCGCAACAAGTTTTCCTGCATGTTTGAATTCAACCGCCCGGTCATGCCCAAATCCAGCAAAGCGATCCGGCCATCGTCCGTAAGGAACACATTGCCCGGATGCGGATCGGCATGAAAAAAGCCGTCAATCAACACCTGTTTCAGATATGGTCTGAAAAGTTCCTCGGCCAAAACATCGCCGTTGATGTCCATTTGCGCGATGGGACTCAACGAAGTGATTTTTATTCCACTGACATAATCCATCGTCAACACGCTGCGCGAACTGTAATCCAGCACGGGCAGCGAAACCAGAATGTGTGGAAATTCCCTCAGATTATTGGCCAGCGTGGTCAGGTTCGACGCTTCCAGTTGATAATCCAGTTCCTGCAAGATCGAACTTTTGATTTCTGCAAGAAGTTTTCCGAATCGATAACGGCGGCCAATGTCCGTATGTTCGTCGAAAAAGCTGGCGATTTCTTCGAGCACTTCAAAATCTTCGGCGATTTGTTTGCGGATTTCCGGGCGTTGCACTTTCACGACGACGGGACGCCCGTCGCGTAAGGCCGCGCGATGGACCTGCCCGAGCGACGCGGCAGCAAGATGTTTTTCTTCAAAACGAGAAAAGGCTTTTGAGATGCGGATGCCAAGTTCGCTCGCGATAATTTCTTCGACTTGTTCGTGAGGAAAAGGTTTGACCTTATCCTGCAAACGTGTGAGCGCCTTCAAAAAGGGTTCAGGCAATAGGTCGGCGCGACTGGAAAGCAATTGGCCAAATTTGATAAAGGTCGGCCCCATTTTTTCCAAATCGTCCGCTAGTTCTTCGGGCGCGGGCTGGCCCGGTTTGGGGGGCTCGGGTTTTCTTTCATCGCCGCCATCCGCAAGTTCAAGTTCCTCAGCCAAATCAGAATTCCCATACTTCAAGAAAAGCATGGCGATGTCTTTGTAGCGCTTCAAGTGATGCGGCTTTAAGGACAATTTCATTTTAGTCTAATTGAACACGGAGATAAATTCACTGTTCCAGACCGAGTGATCTGTTAGTTTGGTCCTTTGTTAAGTCTCGGCGCTAACTCATGGACTGGACCAGAAAGTGAATCCAGTCACATCGTCTATTTGCTGCCCCTGTAATAACCGCAATTTCAGCTTCCTCTGTCAAGCCCTGGCCTCACCTCGACCGGAGCCCAGCCAGGGTTTTGTGAACCCACTTTGAGTTTCCCCTCCTCCTGGCCAGTTACTCGCTGCGGAAATTAAGCGTTTTGCTTCTGCCGATCTTCTAAACGTAGCCAGGCGTCTCTCGTGGCGTGTTTTGCCTTGTTCCAATCGAGTCCTGAGGTTCGCCTCGTCTTTTCGTAATCGCGACGCAGATCGGCTTCGACCTCCTCGTAACTCTGGCCGGCGTAGCGGCCAAAGCCTTCGTAGCCGGTTCGATACGCAGATTGATAAATGTCGTACGGAGTGTCCTTGTCCACGTAGGAACGTGAACTGTAGGTCGTGCGCCAATAGGCGTCCTCTGCAGTCGGATCGATTTTTTCGGCAACACCTTTCCCAGCGAGGCCGCCAGCAATGGCTCCTGCCGCCATGCCAATAGCCGTTCCCACAGGGCCCGCCACGGCCCCGATCGCCGCTCCTACGGCGGCTCCGCCCGCTGCTGCGCCAATGCCGGTTCCGACTGGATGAGCCCCGATGGCGCCTGTAATTGGATCACGGTTTGCGTGAAGGACTTCTGTCGTTTCGTTTTTCATATTATTCCTTTTTCTGTTGTTTTTGTTTCTGTTGTTTCTGTTGTTCTTCTTTCGGGAAATTCGCATCTACAAATTGTTCGCCCTCAATGGTTTTGCGATCACCGAAATGGGCGGCGCATATTTCGTTGAGTTGAAGGATTGTCCTTTAGAAAGGCGCACGGGGATATATGCGTCAAGGCCGCTCGCCGAACCGCTTAAGCAAACTACAGGAAAGTCTTTTGCAGTTCTTGTGCTGAGTCTCTTTTTTGTGCAGCCGGCTTCGATGTGTTCGGCCTGACGTTCCTGTGTGTCAGTGCCGCTGGATTTATTGTCTTGCGCCATGGCCTTGTGGTGACTTTGGCATCTTCAACCCAGTTGAAATTTCATTAAATCAGATTCATCGTGTCCGCGCACAGAACTTCGACCAGATTGAACCAGCCAACTGTACCCCTTTAAGAATGGTCTGCCAACACCACAGCCCCCCAATTTGGCGTGCTACAGCCCCCTCATTGTTAGGTTGGTTTCCGAGCGTTCGTTCTTGAGAGTCGCTACCGCTGTGAGCAAGGATTTCATCATGGCATTGCGGTATCAGTATCGCGTTGGCTCTCAGAGCAAGGTAGCGCGATATTCTGTCACGATTTCGTGCGAAATCCCCCCATGAAGTAGACGATAAGGCATATCAACAGAATTAACCCAATCCCGCTGCCGCCGATGACAGGACCTCCAAAGTAAAAACCGCCGCCACCGCACAACAGAAGAAGAACAATCAAAATAATTATCAGATTCATGATCATAAAATAACACACCACTGCAAGGTTACTATGGGGTCTTCTCCCCATACCCCGGTAAAGGGGTGTAACCCTTACTTGGCATTATCGGTTATGCTTTCGCCAAAATCGGCACATCCTTCAGGCGTCACGGCCATCATCCGGGCGAAGAAAACAATTCCGCAGCGACCTTAAGAGCAACCACAGCCGCGCCAGCAGCGCTTTTCGACCAGTTCCGACGATTTCCATCGGGATTGAATAGTTCAGAAGCACGGTCTCGCCACTTTTGATCCGCGGCCCAACCGAGTGTTCTCTTGAGACTCTGGGGCGGAACCTTGAAGACTCGCAGGCCTTTCTGAAAAGCTACGAGTTCGGAGATTGCCTCTCCCTTGATGGCCTTAAGACAAGAACCAAAGCGGCCGGAGGAACATTTCAATAGCGCGATGGTTGAATTGACTCCCCGGCCATCACGGTCGAAGGTGGCAGCGAGGCGCCGTAGCAATACGGCCAAATAGTCTCCAGATCGCGCTTCAAACGGAATCGGTCTTGTAGCCGTCATGGCGAACTTGTCTCCTGCGTCCTTAGTTTCAACAACCACGACTAATGACTTGGTAGCGTTTACCCCAAAAATGATGCAGGGATAATCACCGAAGTGAAACCGTGGGTAAAGCAGCCAATTTCTGCGCGGTAGCCATAAGAACCGCATGAGCTGATTCCAATGAGTTTCGCCGGATCAATCAGAAGTCGGGTCGAAATAGCTCTGGTTTGCAAGAGCAAAGAGGTCGTCCCCGAAGGAAGCCTCAACAGCTTGTGATTCCGCACGAACTTATCGTCCTCGTCTGGAGTAAAAGAAACCGCCGCCACCGAACAATAGCACCAATAAACAAATGATTAAGATAGTTGACATATTTGAACTCTAGCGCTGGCAATGATTTCGCACAATGGGGTGTTCACCCCTCAATTGATCTTAACCAGGAGACAGGAGATCCACCTCATGCGTTACCAAATATTTGCGAAATCAACGCTTGCCCGGATCACTTGCCAACGGACTGCTTTTCGCGCAAAGCTTTTCGAGCCAAAAGTTGCAGGTCCGCGTCCGTTACCGTGGGAAGAAAACGCTTCCGATAGAGTTCATCGTGCAGGATTTCCGCGACGGCAACCATAGGTGCGGTAACCAGGACACCCAGCACGCCAAATACTTCCACGCATAAGAGCATGGAAAATATGACAGCCACCGGATGCAACTTCATGCTCCGCGCCATGATCAGGGGAGATATTACATTGTTTTCCAAGAGCTGCACGCCCAAATACACGAGCAAAACCAAGAGAGGGGTCGCGCCTCCTTCGGCCAAGGCGAAAAAGAGGGCAGGCACCGCACTCAGCAGGGGACCCAAGTAAGGAACCGCTTCAAAGACTCCCGCGATTAACCCCAGAACCAGCGCATCCAGGAACCCGAAGAAGGGCCACATGAGCAAAAGCACCAACAAGCCGACGGTCAGCATCGCCAGCAATGTCCCGAATGCCCAGGTTGGCAGGAATTTTCCAATCCTTTGCAGGATGGTTAAAGTCTGCCGATGGTGGCGCTCGGGCACAATCGAAAAAATTGCGCTGAAAATCGGGCCCCGATCCTTAGCGACGCTTTTGAAGGTATTGCGGAACGGTAGTTGCTAATTGGAAAATGGAGGATTGGGTGCCAAGAGTCACGCGCGACAAGTTCTTCGGAGGTGTTTTTGGTCTGCTTCGGGGAAATGAATCCGTTCTGGCGGGTTTTGCGCCCGACGCGGGCACACCACTTCCACCTCGCCCGGAGGGCGAGTTAAGGTGGGGTGGGCGGACTGGCGAGCCTAGGCCGAGTCCACCGCTTCCACGACGGGCCGACCGCTCTGGCGTTTGGGAATCCACTGGTCCACGAACAAGCGCCACCACCGCAGCCAGCCCGCTGGAATGCAAATGCGGGCCACTTCATAGCGCGCGTGCGCGCTGACGGTGACGGGCAGCGTCAACAAATGGCGGATGATGGTTTGAATGCGCCAGCTTTGCGCCGCATCGGGCAAGTCCAGCACCTTGAGGCTGATCAACAGATTGTAGGCCAGCATGGCGATGGCGTAGAAGGCCTGGTTGGCGATCAAGTCCGAACAGGGCGGATGATGCAGGTCCAATCCATTCAAGACTTCGCTGAAGCCCTGCTCCTTGGCGCCTTTGAGGCGGTGCCGTTCAAAGACCCCGGCCGGACTGTCCTTCTCTCCCGGTTGACCGACGACATAGGCGTAGCGCCACAGCAAATCCCCCTCCTTCTTCCACCGCAGGGAGGCAAACTTCTGCGCGCTCTGACACTCCCCGGGTTGATGCTTGAGCCAGGCATATTGTGCTTGAGCTTGATCGCAGGCGGCCTTGGCACTCCATTGACTCTCCGGCAACTCCGCCGCCAGGCGATCCAGTTTGTCGGTCCATTTGTTGTAACTGACGCTCCAACGGGCAAAGCCTCCTTGCTCAATCTGGTTCAAGTATTTGCCCGCGCTGGAACCGCTGTCGGCATACAGGTAGTTGGGACGATCCTGCCAGCGGGCGCGATGCGCCTGCAAAAGTTCCGACAGATGCTCACTCACATCCCCAGCCCCGTCCAGTATGCCATCCAGCAGCCAAGGCCCCAGCCACAAAGTCTGCCAACCCAGCGCGCGGTTGCCTTCGTAGTTGAGGCGTGCGCCTTCAAATTGGTGTCCCGTCACCTCGATTTGCGTGTCATCAAAAAATACTTCCGCCTGGCCGGCGTGCAGCCAGCGGGCGGGCTGGGCCTGGCCGCTGGCCCAGTCCACCAACTCCGCGTTGATCCGGTGTAAGACCTGTACGCTTTCTTTAGTCTGGGCGCGCAGCCATTCCCCCAGGGTGGTTTGGTCGGCTCCTTTCTTCAAGCCCAGCAGGTTCATCAAGACACGATCATGGCCAATCCGCTCGGCGTCAGCCAGCGAAGCGCCGCCACTGGTCAGGGCAAAAATCAGTTGGGCGACGTGGGCGGCGGGAGTGAAACCCACGCTCTGGCGCCGACGCGGATCCAGCGCGGGTTCGCGCTGGAGACGCTGCCATAAATCAAAACGGCGGCACAAGGCGTCCACCAACACTTGACCGCCATGGGCACTAGCCTGGTCGGAGTTGGTCAGGCGGAGATGAAGTTTGGATTTTTGTTTCGAAAACAGCGGCATAGCGCTATATCACCATAAAGGTGATATAGAGTCAAGCACTTTTTCACCCTGAAAATGCTTTTTCTCTCACCAAGCTAATGATTGGGGAATCGGACGCGGATTCATCAATGTGAAGGTCACTCCAAAGAAAACCGTGATGAACACGACCATAATTTGAGAGGCGTTAAGCGCCATGGACTTGAATCCGCTGGCCACGCCCTGGANNCGCGCAGCTTCCTGGCCGCCCGCTGCCGCGGCGATTGGTTGAATTCCGGTGGTTGCTTTCGCCTGGGGTTGCACGACTTGTGGCGCCGTCTTCATCAGGGGGTTTTGGAGACGCTCCAAATAACTGGGCATCTTTGCCGCGATTTTTACGGCAGCAGTCTTCAGCGGGCCAATAAAGGCCCAGCCAGTTAACCCGATGACCAGAACAAACGCAGCCGCCACCAGCCCGGTTGCCACTTTTCTTCCACCC
>PLIU01000306.1 GCA_003140095.1 Verrucomicrobiales bacterium
ATTCCGATTGAAGCGGAACAGGATAGCCCCCGAGTCGCCCACCACTGGACTTGACCTCTTCTTTTGTAACGGCCGCCGTCAGAAACACAATCGGCACGGCTTTCAACTTGGGATTGGCTTGAAAACTGGCGGCCAAATCCCCGCCGTCCAGACCCGGCATCATCACATCCAGCAGGATTAAGTCAGGCTGAAATTCCTCCGCTGCGGAAACCGCGGCCTTGGCGTCATTTTCCTCCCTGACCAGGTAATCGTTGGTCTGCTCCAGATAAAGTTTCACCAGCCGCGTATTACTGGCTCGGTCATCCACAGCCAGAATGCGTTTCTTCTCCGTTTTCATCGTCGTATTCATATTCAAATCATGCCTTGCAAAAGCCGGAAGACTTTGCAAGTCCCGGTGTCGTAATGTGCTGTAAAAATGCGCGACTGCTATGGGGTGTTCACCCCATGCCGAACTTTATGAATCCAGCCCAATCTGAAGAACTGTTCACCCGGATGCCTGCCGCCAAAATGAACCAGATCAAATTGTTCACTCCGTCGGCGCGGCTCAACTCAGGACAGATTCGATGGGCAAATTCGGATCGAACCGGTGCTCTTTCAGCCAATTAGGATTGAAAAGCTTGGACTGATACTTCAACCCGGAATCGCAGAGCAACGTGACAATGGTCTGACCGGCACCGCGCTCTTTGGCAAAAGACGCTGCGCCGGCAATATTGATGCCGGAGGAAAGCCCGAGGAACAATCCCTCTTCACGCAGGAGTTGATAGACGATGGTCAGCGCCGATTGATCTCGAATACGATAGGCGCGGTCAACGACAATGTCTTCCAGATTTTTTGTCACCCGTGTCTGGCCGATGCCTTCAGCGCAGGAATCGCCGTCCTTGACGTCTGTATGGCCGTTGGTGAACCAAGACCACATCGCGGCGCCGTAAGGATCGGCACAGACCACGGCGGTCCTCGGATTGCGCTCCTTCAAATACAAGGCTGTGCCCGCCAACGTGCCGCCTGTGCCGACGGACGAAACAAACGCCGTGACTTCCCCCTGTGTCTGCTCCCAGATTTCCGGGCCGGTCGTGCGATAATGTGCCAGGCGATTGGCGACGTTATCGAATTGGTTGGCCCAGAACCAACCCTTCTCCTCCGCCAGCCGTTGAGCCACACGATTGTAATTACCTGGATCGCTGTAAGGTTTTTCCGCCACCGCGATGACTTCCGCGCCGAGCGTGCGGAGCAAATTGATTTTCTCCGGTGACTGCGTCTCGGGAATGACGATGACAGTGCGATAACCCTTGGCGTGGCCGACCACCGTAAGACCAATGCCGGTATTGCCGGCCGTTCCTTCCACAATGATGTCTCCGGGTTTGAGCAGTCCCTTTGTCTCGGCGTCCGTGATGATGCCCAAAGCCGCGCGATCCTTCACCGAGCCACCGGGGTTCATGAATTCCGCCTTGCCGAGAATCTCGCTGCCGGTGAGTTCTGAAAGCCGGCGCAAACGAATCAGCGGCGTCCGGCCAATGTGGCCTTCCACTCCAACATAACGCCGCGCGCTCATAGATAAGCTAAAATTGACAGCAATCCATACTTAATTACTTGTAATTCATGCATGCAGAAAGGCATTGAGGATTGGATTTTGCAAGCAAGAAAATCAAAAAAAATCGCCAGAGAATAATCTTGCACAATTTATTCCCATTCTATTTTTAATGCGTATAGTATTTATTATAAGTAACTTACAATTTACGCAACGCGGCTTTCAAGTGAATATATCAACATATTTATCAACACCGCCTAAACAGCAATCAAGCAATCTCGAATTTTCCTCCAGCAATCAATACTCGTTCTGTCGTGTTTTGAACATGTTGGCCATCAATTGAGGCGGCGCGGCAGCGAAGATTCGCGTCGGCGCCGCAAGGGTCAGGCCGGACCAGAAAAGAACAATTCTACGGCTCATGTAGTCCCCTCATTTTGGTATCCGCGGCGAGCGAAGCAAGTACCGACGCACACCCTCGCAGGTTTGATTTGGTTTGATTCGCCTTGCTCCGCCTTGATTCGCAAGGCCAAGGAAATAGCCCTGATAAAGCGCAAAAGTCGCACAACCACAACACCTTCTCGCGTAGCCGCGGACATAAGGAGGCGGAGCACAGACCAGCAAGCAGGTTTGATTTGGTTTGATTTGGTTTGATCCGTCTTGATCGTCTTGATCCGGTTTGATTCTCGCAAGGCCAAGGAAGTAGCACAACCACAACACCTTCCCGCGTAGCCGCCGACGTAAGGAGGTGGAGGACAGACCAGCAAGCAGGTTTGATTTGGTTTGATTCGACTTGATTGGACTTGATTGGACTTGATCCGGTTTGACCGGGTTTGACCGGGTTTGACCAGGTGCCTGCCAACGACCTCTTTCCCCGTCGGGTTGTCCAATTTCGGGACACGCCCCTGCCGCCAAAGGTTTGATTTGGTTTGATTCGGTTTGATTTAGTTTGATTGGCCTTGCTTCGGCCAGATTGATTGCCGTCCCAGCAAGGTCTCTGGACTCGACCAACCCGCCCTCAGAGCTTGTCTGAAAATTCGCCTGGTCGGGGGACAGCGCCTGCAAAGGATTGGAATTTTGGGCGTTTCCTGTAGGCCGCGTGCCCTTACGCTGCGCTAGGTACAAATTTTCAGACACGCTCTCAGTCAGTTCCCTCTCCTGAGGGAGAGGGCGAGCGTCCCGCGCCTTGGTTCTGCCGCAACCTCGAGACTTTCGAGGCGGCTTCCAGTCCGCATCCCGCACCCATTCCGCCTCATGGCCATCCCGCCGAGCCAGCCACAACTGCCGCGCCCCATCTAAAATCGTCTTTTGCCTGCAAGGGCCGGCCGACGCTTCCTCCGCTTCCCGCAACAGCCTGGCCAGCGCCAAGGCCAAGGGCGCAGTCAAGCGCTCCTCCAAACGAATCTCCCCCGCCTCCTGTTCCAGGTCGCTCGACATCTTTCCCGTTACCCCCTATTTATACTTTTCATCGCAATATTATCCCACGAATGCCCAATTCCGCAAGTGGCAACGCACCAATCGTCCAATCGTCATCCCAGTGTAGTGTCGGTTAAATAACTGGACATTCGTTGCGCCCAATTTGGCCTGTGGCGCGACGAAGGAGCATCCCCGATTGGGGCTGTGACTGAGGAGCAACGACGCCACGGGGCAAACTCGGCGCAACCCGCAGGGCCAGTTATTTTGGAGACACTACACTAGCCAAAGATATTTTAACCGCTCCTTTTCCACAAACCCAAAATTCTTCCAGCCCTCCGTTGGTTCTTGCTTTCTCCGCGCCCTCCGCGGCTCCGCGCGAGAACCCTCATTCCATTCCTGCGCGACTTCGTCAACCTCGGGGCTCGCCCCGTGAGACGGCAGAGCCTGTTTCACCTCGGGGTTCAAAACCATCCCTGCCTCCATTCGTGAAATCAGTGAAATCCGTGGTCAATCCTTTGGTTACGGCTTCGCCGTGCTGTGGCTACGATCCCACCTTATTTGGCGGGCCATTGGTCCGCCAGAACTCAATGACCTCTTTCCAGAAGCTCGAGGGTTGCTCCGTGATTTGGCAATGTCCGCCCTCAGGAAACGCCCAAAGCTTCTTGGCCCCGGCATATCCATGCAGCAGACGATAACCAAGTTTATCCGGCACGACGGTGTCCTTGCCGTCAACAGTAATCCCGACCTTGCCATCATAGTTGCGCAGATATTTTTCCGAAGGGAATCGGTCTCTGAGCAACAACAAGACGGGCAGCCCCGGAAAGTGGCACTGCGCCGCATCGATCAGGCTGTTGAAAGGCGAAATTAACAAAACACCCGCAATTCTGTTGGAATAGGTCCCGGCCATATACGAGGCGACCCCGGCGCCGAGGGATTCGCCCACCAGATAAACCGGCTTTTTCGCGGCAAGCGTCAGGAACGCTTCCTCAGCGGCGCGGAACAAGCTGCTTTGGCTTGGACGACCGGGACGGTCCTCGTAGCCAGGATACTCCAAGATAAATACGTCGAACGCGGCAACCCCTTGAATGTCATTCGCGTAATGGTCGCAGCCCACGGCAGTACTGCCGTTGCCATACGTGATCATGACCGTCCCATCCGCCGGCTGCCTCGGGGAAAGGCGCTTCATTCCGATGAACTGCCCGGACGAATTTGTCCAACGTTCCAACCTGGCGGTATGTGCCATCTCATCCACCTGTTGCCGGTTGAAGACGGAAGGAAAATAAATGAAAGAACGTTGGAAGATGGCCATGAGCACGCAAACGAGCGCATAAAGCGCTATGCAACACAACAGCAGCAGCTTAACCAGGCGACTCAGAGCCACCGCCTTGGGACGTTGAGGGGGTTGGTTCATGCAAAGGCGAAAAGCGAAAAGGAGCCATTCCCGCGCCACTGCGCCTTTTGATATTTGCCTTTCATGGGGAAAAGCTTCGTGAAAGTGAAAGTGAAAGAGTCAGGACCCTTTTGTTTCCATTAGTGTCTTATTGTATTGGGGCACGAAATACAAAATTCGTTAAAGATAAGCAACTTTTCAGAATGTTCGTTTCGTCCCCTGAAACCATTGTGGCGGCAACCACCAAGGAATTCAAACGCGGCAACGTCGCCACAAGCGACAACTCCGGTTTGCCGAAAGTGGAACAACCCTCGGCTCCAAAGAACGTCAGATTTTGAAGGTTGGTAATTGCGTGAAACTCCTCCTTGGCAGGAGATACACCCCACAAATACAACCTCTTCAAATGCTTGATTTTACACACCTGAGTAAAGACTCCAGGTTCAAGCTTATGAAAAAAGCACATCAATTCCAAATTCGTGAGATTACGTACGCCAGAGAGCGATGCCACCGCTTTTGGGGTCAGTGGTTGTCCTCGTGAGGATTGCAGCTTCACAATGGTTAGTGAATCCAGATTCGTGAGCAACGATACGTTTGTTTCCTCCAAGAATTCACCCCCAAACGAACCGCCAAGCCAAACTGACACGACCTTGCCTTGATCATTTCGTATCACGCCTTGATCGTTCTGTTTGGCGATTTTTCTCAGCATGGCATCCACCCCATAGCCATTGGGGCCTTCGCCCATAACCACGAAAGCAAGGGCCACGTAACCAAGCAAACAAACACCCAAAAATCTTGGACTCGACTTCATGGCTTAAATCCCTGTAAGATTGTGCTCATTTCTAACCAGAGCCTAATCCTCAAATCCGAATGCCGCAAGCCCGTACCCATCAAGCGGGCTGGAGCGTGGTATCATGTGACAGCCCGCGAAAACTGGCGATTTTCGATGTCACCGGGCGCTTGCACAAAGAGGTCGGCCGATGACGTTTGTCGCGCGAGTATTGCCCTGTATCTAGGCAGCCCGCAGCCGTGGGCAGTTCTGGACTTTTCTGAAACGATTTTTCTTGCAACTAGAACGGAGAAGGAAAAAATAAAATTCAACATTGTGAAGAAGCAATTTCAACCTTTGATTCTGGACCGGCTTAAAGACCTGTTTCGCGACCAAGCAAGCTACGATCTCTTGCTGACTTTCTTTCCGGGAACTTCCTCAAGGAAGCTCCCACAACCATTTGACAGGCTTTTCAGATCACTCGACCCTTGAGCCTGGTTGGAGGATTGGCAGTAATAATCGTCATCCTAGTCGCACTGACCAAGCCAGTGTCGGGAACAAGCAACACCGCAATCGACCGGCAATCAAACGGGCCATAAATACAACAAGGCATATCATGTTTCCTGAGGCCAGCAAGGGACTTCACACGCCGATCGTCGTTCGTAAATGAAAAGACCTTCCCGGTGCGTACCACCATGAACAGCCGGCCCAGACTTCAGGCACTGAGCGGATCGACCGGTTGCCCGAACTAGTGTAGTGTCTCTTACTGTGCAGTCCTTTGCATAGGCTACACTGATGGCGCAAAAAAATGACTTCACCAACCGCCTGTCTTGCTGGATAGCTTTCAAGTCCGCTGCTACTCTTTCTTTTAACGATTCGTTCTGGCGCAGTGGCTTCTTGCTGACGCCGTTGCTCTTGGCATAGCTCCAGACAAACTCGTCCGGGTTCAAATCGGGGGCGTAGGGCGGTAAAAAATGCAATTCGAGGCTGCCTTCCAAGGACTGGACATA
>PLIU01000324.1 GCA_003140095.1 Verrucomicrobiales bacterium
TGGCCGTTGAGAAAGAAGGCCTCCCCCGGCCCCATTTTCATGTCGCCAAAATCAAGGATTCGGTCGTCCACCGCGTTGCCGTTGGTCACGGCGGTTATTTGCGGCTGCAAAGGAGTAAGGAACGTCGTATAGATTTGCAGAATTGTCGAAGCGTCGGAGAGTCCGTAACTAGAGGGAGGGGGCGGAGCCTGGCGCAGGACAATGTTCTGGCTCAAGCCGGCCTTGGTGTAGGTGTAGAGGACGTCGGCGGTGATGTTGCTGAAGGCGCCGGCGTACAAGACCTGGTTGGGGGCGACAATGGCGCCGTTGCAGTCCTTCAACTGGCCAATGGGGGCATTGGAACCGCTAGTCAGATCGAAGTACGCCAAACCAAAAATGGTGCTGGAAATTTGCTTGCCATCTGGAGTATTGACAGTGACGGCGCCGCCGGGGGTGTTGGCGTTCAGGGCCCACTGGACTTGGTGACGGCCCTGGATGGCTTGCGCGCCGCCGGGGACGGATTCAACCTCTTCCACGGAATCGACATATTGGCCGCCGCTAAGATAGCAAATTCCGGTCCCGATCTCCTCGTAAGATTGCTGGTTGGTGGTCACGTCGCCGCTGGTGTTGGTGGAGAGGAGCGACTTTTGCCAGGTTTTCGAATACGGCCCGGCTAGGACGCAGATATAGTTGGTGGAATCGACTTGATTGGTCGAGGCTGCGGCCGGCGCTTGCGCCTGGCAGATGGCGGCGCTGAAAAGGAGGCCTGCGCAAAGAAGAAGCGCCTCGGCGGCAAGGTTGTTGTTGAAAGGGATGCTCGTTCTCATAGATGTCTTTACAAAGCCGGTTCGCCAGCGGTCGGCGATGAAGGGATCGCCAGGACGAAATGGACTCTATTCATGCTCTTCCTTGAGCTGTGTTGTTCATAACGGTTAAAAGGTACGAGGACACAGTAACAAGCGGAACGAACGCGCGCTATGGGGTGTAACCCGAATTAGAACAGAGACGCAGCGACGGATTGGGCGGGCGGAAGGCTGTCAAGCATTTTCAAAAAAATCCCGCCGCGGCTTGAAATAGATAGTATTGACTGATTGATGGAGGGCGGAGCGAGAGCGGACGTTTGGTGAAGGCATTTGCCATGATATGCCGGCCTAGCGGCATTGATGGATAATTCCACTTATTTCCGGGTTTTCCAAAATTAGGATGTTCGAGGAATTTCGAGATTTCCGGGGTATTCCAAAATTTTCGAGGAATTTCGAGGAATCGGCCAAAAAAAAGGCGGGATGGGTTTGAATTTAGTTTGACCGTCGCCTCCAAGTTTAGCTGATCCTTCCCGCCAATGCTTGGCCGGTGTGGCTTTCCAAAACGGCGGCCACGTCTTCCGGTGTGCCTTGGGCCACAATCCGTCCTCCTTCGTCCCCCGCCTCCGGTCCGAGGTCGATGAGCCAATCGGCCGAGCGGATGACGTCCAGGTTGTGCTCGATGACCAGCACGGTGTGGCCGTTTTCCACAAGGCGTTGCAATACTTTGAGCAGGACGCGGACGTCCTCGAAGTGCAGGCCGGTGGTCGGCTCGTCGAAGACGAACAGGACTGGTTTGGCGCCGGGGGCGCCGGCGTTGGCACGGGCTTGGGCCAAATGGTGGACGAGCTTGAGGCGCTGGCATTCGCCGCCGGAAAGGGTGTTGAGGGGCTGGCCAACGCGCACATAGCCCAACCCGGCCTCTTGCAATATGCTCAGGCTCTCCATCGCGCGGAGGGCGGGGCGTGACGACGGGAACCCGCTGAAAAAATCAACCGCCTCGTCCACCGAGGCCTCCAGCACATTGGCGATGTTCCAGTTTCGCGGCGCGCCGGATTTCGTCCGGCCAGCCACGGTGACTTCCAAAATGTGCGGACGATAACGGCGCCCGTTGCAGTCGGGACAGCGCACAAAGACATCGCTCAAAAACTGCATTTCGATTTTTTCAAAGCCGGCTCCGCGGCAACGTTCGCACTGGCCTTGGACGGAATTGAAGCTGAAGGCGCTGGCGCTCAAGCCGCGTTGGCGCGCCGATTCGTCCTGGGCGAAGAAGGCGCGGATCTCCTCGAACGCTCCGATATAAACGGCCGGATTGGACCGAGGGGTGCGGCCCAAGGGCGATTGGTCCACCGCGATGACCCGGCCCAGACTTTCCCAACCCTCGACGGCGGTCCGGACGGGGTTGTTTTCCTCCGGGTCCTTCTCCTCCGCATCATCTTCGTCCTCGACGGCCGCGCTCGGATTGCCGTTGTGCTGCAATTTAGCGCGGAGAACGGGCGCCAGGAGCTCGGTAATCAACGTGCTTTTGCCCGAACCGCTGACACCGGTCACGCCAACAAGCCGGCCCAGCGGAATCTCCACCGTCAGGTCCTTTAAATTATGAAGGCTGGCGTGGCGGAGCACCAATTTGCCTTTGCCGCCGGCAGCAACCGGGCGCCGCGGCGGGGGCGCGATTTGCCTTCGTCCGGCCAAGCAGGCGCCGGTCAATGAATCGGGCGCGCGCAAAATGTCCGCGTAAGCGCCCTGAAACACCACTTCCCCACCCGATTCGCCGTGGCCAGGTCCCAATTCGATAATTTGGTCCGCCGCGCGAATGACGCTGGCCTCGTGTTCGACGACGACCACCGTGTTGCCGGCGTCACGCAATCGCCGCAGCAAACGCACCAGCCGGGCGGTGTCGCGCGCGTGCAAGCCGACGCTGGGTTCATCGAGGACAAACAGCGTGTTGACAAGACGCGAGCCCAGGCACGCCGTCAAGTTGACGCGCTCGGTTTCCCCGCCGGAAAGCGAGCGGGTCGCCCGATCCAAACTCAGATAGCCCAATCCGGCCGACTCCAAATACTCCAGGCGGGAGCGGACTTCCGCCAGCGCGAGGCTGGCCGGGTCCGAGGCCTTGGCCTGCTTCCATCGGCTCTCCAGCGCGGTGATGAAATCGAGCGCCCGCCGCACGGTCAGACGGTAAAAATCCGCCAGCGTCAATCCATCGGCGCGGTAGAGCAGCGCCTCCGGCTGGAAGCGCGTTCCATGGCAATCGGGGCACGTTTTGTAGATGCGGTAACGCGAGAGCTGCACGCGTACGTGCATTTTGTAGGCCCTGGATTCCAGCCAGCGGAAGTACCCTTTGACGCCGTACCACGCCTTGGGCCATTTGTGCGCCGGATCCTGGCCATATCCCTCATCGCCCTCGATGACCCAATCGCGCCACTTTTGGGGAAGGTTGTCGAAGGGGACGTCGGTCGGCGCACCGCGGCGGCGGGCGAATTTAATTAAATCGTCCTGGCACTCCGCGTTGGCGGGCGTTTGCCATGGTTTGACCGCCCCATCGGCCAGCGTCTTGCTCCAGTCGGGCACGGCGGCGGCGTAATTGATGGCGATGGTGCGGCCAAAACCGCGACAGGCCGGGCAGGCTCCAATGGGATTATTGAAACTGAAGAGCGCCGGGGTTGCTTCGCGGTATTCCAAATCGCATCGGGCGCAATGCAGCCCGCTGGAAAACAGAAACACCGGCCCGGCGGCCTCGCGCGCCCCGGCTTGGATGAGTCGCGCCGCCAGTTTTCCTTTGCCGAAATGATAGGCCTGCTCGCACGCCTGAACAAACCTGGCCCGGTTGGCCGGCGTCATCCGGACGCGGTCCTGAATGACCGACAGGCGTGCGGGGCGAAGCCCCTTGAGCCGGCCGGCCGCATCCTCCAGCGGCACTAGGGCGCCATCCAAAAGGAGGCGATGATAGCCTTGCCGGGAAATCAGGGTCATCGACTCCTCCAGCGAGAACTTTTCGCTCAAGGCCAGATCAAAGGTGAGCAAGATCTCGGCGTCTCCGGCCTGCTGTCGCATGGCCGGCCAGATGGTCGCCGGGGCGTCCTTTTGCACCGGCTGACCGCACCGGCGGCAATGGATTTGAGAGACCCTGGCCCAGAATGCCTTGGTGTAATCGGTGATTTCGGTCATTGTGCCAACCGTTGAGCGCGTAGATTTTACAGTGTTGCGCTGCTCAATGGCGATGGCCGGAGGGATGCCTTCGATGCTCTCGGCCTGCGGTTTGTCCATCCGATCCAGGAATTGGCGGGCGTAAGGGGAAAAAGTTTCGATATACCGCCGCTGGCCTTCGGCAAAGAGCGTGTCAAAGGCGAGGGAACTCTTGCCCGACCCGCTCAAACCGGCAATAACCACCAATTGACGCAGCGGCACGTCGAGGTTGACGTTTTTGAGATTATTCTGCCGCACCCCCCGCAGGCGGATGCAAGCGCGTGAGCGGGCGCACATCGGCAAAAAGCTAACCCGGTCCGTCCAGGTGTCAAACCTCATCGGGAGGAGAATGGCGCTGCAACACAATTGTTGCATTTAATGCGAAAATAGTTGTTGCATTTGGTGCGCAAGTTCTGCATATTCCCTGTTACAGACGAACCAAGACGACGGACGAGTATGGCGATAGCCCTAATTTGCGGGAAGAAAGGGCGTACATATACTGCAGGGTTGACCCTTGTGGAGTTGATGGTTGTTGTGGCCATGACTGCGCTTTTGTCGGCACTGCTGTTACCTGCTTTATCGACGGCCAAGGAGAGATCCCGCCGCGCCGTTTGCAAGAGCAACATTTACCAACTCTTTCTCGCCGTGAATATGTACACGGAAGCCGATCCAAATAAAGATATGCCCAGTTGCGCGGACAACAAGGGTTATTACCATTCGATCATCCTGTCCGACTCGGTCTTCTCGAACTTGGTCGATCTGGCCGGCGGGAATTCCAATATTTTCTATTGTCCCAACGTTGTTTTTGGCTCCGGCCCAAGCGCCGTGCCGCAACATATCCAGAATATAGGTCAGGTGATTGGCTATAGCTATCTGGTCGCCAACTTCAACGGATCTCCAAAAAGCCCGGATTACACCGTGCAACCCGCGAAGTGGCCGTCCAGCGGCACCAACGAGTTGCTGGCCGACGCCAATTATTGGACGCCTCCGGGCAGCGGGGGCTCCGGGCCTTTTCCCGCTCTCATGAAGGTGGCGCCCCATACTCCCATGGGTGCGGCCATGTCGCAAAGTTCCTCCTTCACCGTCGGGTTGCCCGGCCTGAGCAGCGCCAGCATCGGCGCGGTGGGTGGCAACATCGGTTTTATTGATGGGCACGTCGATTGGCTGCCCCTGCCGAGGATGCAAACCAATTACGCCTCCTTCCCTTCCGACGACGCTTACGGAGCTTGGTAAGGCCGCCACCACTGGCCCCTGCCTTCCCCGCGTCGAAAACTGATGTTCGGTTAGGCCCAATTCCTCGCCTTTTGGCCGCCCTTGTATTCCTCCACATTGTCCCGCCTGGGCAATGGCGCCTTTCATTTTTGGCGTTTGATGTTATATTTGGCGGGTCGGGGTCTGCTTGGCGTCAAGCGGAAGCTCGTGAGGAGTTACTGGCCCACTTGACCTTTGGCAGGAAACAGGCACATTACGTGGCTCGATAGAATGGATTATTCATGGATCACATACGCAATATAGCAATCATCGCCCATGTTGATCATGGCAAGACCACCTTGGTGGATTGCCTGCTCAAACAGTCGGGCACCTTTCGCGCCAATCAGGCCATCTCCTCCGAGGAGCGCATCATGGATTCGATGGATCTCGAACGCGAAAAAGGCATCACCATCCGCGCCAAAAACGCCGCCTTCAAATACAAGGATTACCACATCAACATCGTCGATACCCCCGGCCACGCCGACTTCGGCGGCGAAGTCGAGCGCATCATGAACATGATCGATGGCGTCCTGCTGGTGGTCGATGCCGCCGACGGCCCGCAAGCCCAGACCCGCTTCGTTCTGCGCAAGGCCTTGGAAGCGGGTGCCAAGCCGATCGTCGTCATCAACAAAATCGACCGCGACAACGTCGATCCGCACAAAGTCCTGGATCGCGTGTTCGATCTGTTCGTCTCGTTGCACGCGACGGATGA
Organism: Verrucomicrobiales bacterium; assembly: GCA_003140095.1. Lineage (GTDB taxonomy): Bacteria > Verrucomicrobiota > Verrucomicrobiia > Limisphaerales > Palsa-1400 > Palsa-1400. The sequence continues at coordinate 5,929 of PLIU01000324.1, forward strand.
GCAGTTGGATTTCCCCACCGTCTATACGAGCGCCAAGGAAGGTTACGCCAAGATCGACCTCAAGGAGCAGAGCACCACCATGGACCCGCTCTTTAACGCGATCATCAAATATATCCCCGCCCCCCGCGCCCATGCCGGGGTGGAATTCAAAATGCTGGTGGCCAACCTGGATTATTCCGATTACATAGGGCGCATCGCTTTCGGCAAAATTTACAGCGGCAAAGCCAAGGTCGGGGACGACGCCGCCTGCCTGCACGGCGATGGGCGCAAAACCGAAGCCAAAATCACCGCGATTTTTCATTTTGAGGGACTCAAACGGATCGAAATTCCCGAAGCCCACGCGGGCGACGTGGTGGGCGTGGCCGGATTCGACGACGTGTTTATCGGCGAAACGATCACCGACAACGTCACGCGGCAGCCGTTGCCCTTCGTGCCCATTGATCCGCCGACCATCCAGATGCAATTCGCCGTCAACGACGGCCCGCTGGCGGGTGTGGATGGCAAATTGGTCACCGCCCGCCACATTTGGGAACGCTTGACCAAGGAAGTCCGCACCAACGTCGCCCTGCGCATTGCGCCGACCGACCTGCCCAATATCTTCAACGTCGCCGGCCGCGGCGAAATGCAAATCGCCATCCTGGTCGAGCAAATGCGCCGCCAGGGCTACGAGGTTCTGGTCTCCCGCCCCGAGGTGATTTATCGCAAGGACGACGAGGGCCGCTTGCTCGAGCCGATCGAAAAGCTCTTTCTGGAAATTCCCAAGGAGTCCATGGGTCCGGTCATGGAAAACCTTTCCGGCCGCAAAGCGGACATCGTGCAAATGGACCATCACGGCAACGAGGTCACCATCGAGGCCCTCATTCCCATGCGCGGCTTGATCGGCTTCGAGACGGACATGGTCAACATGACCCGCGGCCTGGGCGTGATGAGCCATCTATTCCACGAATACGGGGCGGACCGCGGCGAGATCAGCGCCCGCAAAAACGGCTCGCTGGTGAGCATGGAAGACGGCGAGGCGATGGCTTACGCCCTGAACATGGTGCAGGAGCGCGGCCGTTTGATGGTCGAGCCGGGCGACAAAATTTACAAAGGCATGATCGTCGGCGAAAACGCGCGCGAAAACGATATCCCGGTAAACCCCTGCAAAGCTAAACGCCTGACCAATATGCGCTCCCAAGGCGACGGCAAAGGCATTCAACTTGACCCGCCGCTGAAGATGTCACTGGAGCGGGCGCTGGAGTACATCGGCCCCGACGAATACGTCGAAGCGACGCCCAAGCATTTGCGGATGCGCAAAAAAATACTTGACGAAAACCAGCGTAAACGCTCCGCCCAATCGCGCGCGACCAAAGTGCTTGCGGCGTAGCCGCGCGTATCACGCATGGCGCTAAAACCGCACGCGGTTTTCAGGAAATGTTCCATGCACGCAGTGGTCAAGGCACGGTCTGCCAGAGCAGTCCAAACGAAACGAAATCTGAAGAAGGAGCGCGAGCAGCTCCTGGCCAAACTTCAGGAAATCAATTCCGCCATGGAGAAAGCCGGAGCGGACGGCAAAAGGTCGGAATAGCTGAGGCTTGCCACACTGCGAAACGCTTTGGGCTGGAGCCGCACTTTACTGGCGCATGCCCATCAGCCGAGTTTTCGCCGCCAAGCTGCGTGAGATTCGGGCGTTTACAACGAACTCCTCTGGGAGAACAACATTCCGGGGCGATGCGGCGGGAGAGCGAATGGGCGCGAGCGGAGGCGATCATGGCGGCCTGACCCGGACAATATGTTAGAATTTATGAAGTGGCCCACTAAGTAATTGCGTGTGTGACCCCCGCCGCACGAGGGCACGCGGCCTACAACGGCCCGCTGTAGGCCGGGTCCCCCATAAGCGTTAACTTATCGGGAGTGGCTGGATTACGGCGATCAAAGGCATTTCCTTTTTATTTTTCTGACCCCATCTTTCTGACTTCAATTATGCCGATGACATAGGTCAGAATCGACATATTGGCCATTCTAGAACAAAGACGCGGCGACTGGTTGGGCAAGCGGAACACTGTCAATCATTTTCAAAAAAAATCTCGCAACGGCTTGAGGAGTAAGTACTGACTGATTGATGAAGGGCGGAGCGAGGACGGAGATTTCGCGAATGGATTTGCCATGATATGCCGGCATCTTTGGAATTGATGGGTATTTCCGCGTATTTCCAAAATTAGGATGTTCGAGGAATTTCGAGAACT
>PLIU01000405.1 GCA_003140095.1 Verrucomicrobiales bacterium
CGCGCATCCGGTTCGTTGCGCCCGCTGCAGGCGTAAAGATAACCGTCCAGGTAAATCGGCGTGGTCCAGTGCAGTTCCAGCGCGGTGCCGCGCCAGACTTCCTCCACGCTTTTGCCGTCGGGCTTGACCCGCAGCAAGACGGATCCGATTTTGTAGTAAGCCCCGGAAATGAAAATCAAATCATCCACTACCACGGGACACATCGCGTTGACTGATTCGTTGACACGTGATCGGAACCAAAAACTGAAGTTCACGCCGCCCGTTTTGGGATCGAGCGAAACCAACCCCTGGCGGGTCAGGCACAGAACGTGCCGCCGCCCAAGAATGGTCGCCGCGACGGGCGTCGAATAGCTGGCCTGTTTGTCCCAGGATTGCCAGCGCACCTTTTGTTCGCCCGGCCAGCCAGTCATGGGCACGCCTTCCCAATTCGTCTGGCCGACGTTTTCCCAAACGGTCTTGCCGGTGTGAGGGTCGAACGCCACCAGGCCCGAATTGGGTTGCCCGCCGACCATCACAATCAGCAAGCCCTCTTCCAGAATGGGTGTGCTGCCGACGCCGAAAAAGGCTTCCGGCACATGGAAGTCAACCGCCGTATCGCGTTGCCACACCCGCTTGCCCGTCTGCAACTCCAGGCAGGTCAACTTTCCTTCCGCGCCAAAGGTATAACAAAGATTGGAGGTGAGCAAGGGAGTGCCTCGCGGGCCGTTGTTGTATTCGTAAGGATCGATGAAATGACTTGGGTAACCGAAACGCCAGAGCGATTTCCCGGTGTCTGCGGCAAAACATTCCACAACCTCCTCATCGCCGATGCGATGGTGAAGCACGAGTTTCTCGCCAATGACGGAAGGAGCGCCATAGCCTGTGCCGATCGACTTCTCCCAAACCAACGTTGGTCCGCTGGCCGGCCATTGCTCCAGCAAACCGGTTTCGTCGGAAATCCCGTTGCGGTGCGGCCCGAGAAAACGCGGCCAATCTTCGCCTGAACCATCCGCCGCGAAGAGCGTCGAGGTTGAGATCAGAAACAATGCGGCCAAAACGGGGCCGGTTTTTCCGTTAGCGATTCCTCTCATAGTCCTTAATCGTCTCAAAGCCTTTCATTGCCATGAAGAGGACTTGCGCTCCCGCGGTTTTGCCAGCATATTCACTGGAATTTATGCAAACTACTACCCAGATCGAGGATGGGGTGCGCCAAAAGACTTTGGAGTTGTGCGAAACCATTGTCCGGCAACCTCAATTTCAGAGCATTCGCCAGCGCGTTGACTCCTTCATGGCCGACTCCGTCGCGCAACAGCAATACCAAAGCTTGAACGAGAAGGGTCGCGCTCTCCACGAACGCCAGCATCAGGGCCTCCCCTTGGATGGCCGTGAAATCGCCGCGTTTGATTCCGAGCGCGACGCCTTTCTGAACAATCCCGTGGCCAAAGGATTCATCGACGCCCAGGAGGAAATGCAGGACTTGCAGCAGGAGGTGCAGCAATTCGTCAATAAGACATTTGAACTGGGTCGTGTTCCCTCCGAGGAGGACTTGCAAGGAGGCTCCTGCGGCCACGGCTGCGGTTGCCATCACTAAACTTGCTCCGTCTCCTGCTTTAGCCAGGCTAGGTACCGTTCGGTGCCGGCAGTGAGTTGTAAAACGACGAACTCCGGCGTGTCGTACGGGTGTTCGGTCAGGATGAGTCCTTCCAATTCCCGCAGACGGGCCGCGCGCGTCTTGAACAGGAGCAAGACCTCGCGGCTCGCTTCGATCTTTCCGCGCCACCAGTAGTGCGACTCCAGGCCGGGAATCAAATTGGCGCACGCGGCCAGGCGTTGGCGCAGGGCGGCGCGGGCGAGGCGGCGCGCCGTTTTCAAATTCGGCGCGGTCACCAGCACGACGCGGAATTGGGCCGTGGCCTTCACCTCAAACCACCGTCAGCGGGCCGTCGAAAACAGTCAGGCTGATGACTTCGGTCCGGGCGAGGTGCGGGCCGTGCAGCTCGCCACGCGGCGCGAACAAAAATGCGCCGGTGGTGTACACGACGCCTTCTTCCTCCCAGTCGCCGGAAAGCACGTAAGCGGACTCATTGGCTTGCGGGTGAATGTGCGCCGGAACGGTCGTTCCGGTGTGAAACTTGCGCAGCACAGTGAGGCCGCCGGTTTCCTCGTGCTTATGCAGAATAAGCAATTCGACACCCGGATACGGTCCCGGTTGCCACTTTTTGTCGCGGGCGAGGCTGGTGTATTGGAACATACGATGTATGGAACTTTTTAATTTGATCCTGTTTCCGTTTCAAAGTTCACTCAAACGGTCGCGCTGGCAAACTAATTATGCTTTTGTTCCGAGAACGAATTCCCGCCGACTGGCTGCCCAAGGTGCTGGCCAACCTGCCCGCCGTCCTGGTCGATCACGCCCACCTGGAGCGCAAGGCGGCCACGACCGCGTTAAATCTGGAAAAATACCGCGACCTCTACGGGCGGGTCGAGGAACTCAACGCCATCGCCATCGAGGAACTGCAACATTTTCAACTGGTGCTCCATCTACTCAAAGCGCGCGGGATTCCTTTCGGCCAGCCGCATCCCAGCCCCTGGATCACGGGATTGATGCGCTCCATTCGCAACGGCCAACGGCATCAAGTCATCGACCATCTCATCTGCTGCGCGTTGATTGAGGGACGTAGTTGCGAAAAGTTCCAGATGCTCGCGCATGAACTCAGGAACATCGACCCGGACCTGGCATCCTTTTACGGCGGTTTGGTGGAGTCGGAGGGCAATCATTACGCGACCTACCTCCTCATGGCCCGCGCCGTCGATGACGCCGAAACCGACCGCCGCCTGAATTTTTACCTGGGTCTGGACGCGGCATTGACTCGCCAAGGCAGCCCGCTGCCGATCTTGCATTGAGTTTCGCCGTAAAATGACACTTTCCACCCAGAGTGGGATTGGCGGCGCTTTTGGCCAAAAACGCCGCAGCACCTTGAAAATCAACGAGTCGCCCTTAGAATGTGGCCGCTATGAGATGGCAATGAGGAGTTTATGTGGATTGTCCGACTGGCCCTGAACCGGCCCTATACTTTTGTGGTTGTCGCGCTGATGATTTTGCTGGTCAGCCCGGTGGTCATTTTGCGCACACCTACGGACATCTTTCCGAACATCAGCATTCCGGTGGTCAGCGTGGTCTGGACTTACGGCGGCATGTCGGCTCAGGAAATGGCCGGGCGCATTGTCACGCCCAGCGAACGCGGGCTGACCACAACCGTTGACAACATCCAGCACATTGAGTCCCAGTCGCTTAACGGGATGGGGGTGATCAAGGTGTTTTTCCATCCGAACGTGAAGATTGACATGGCTATCGCGCAGATTACTGCCATTAGCCAGGCGACCGTGCGCAGCCTGCCCCCCGGCATCACGCCGCCGCTCGTCATCACCTACAATGCTTCCAGCGTGCCTATTTTGCAACTGAGCTTGAGCAGCAAGACCCTCTCGGAATCGGAGGTCAACGACCTGGGGATGAACTTCCTCCGCGTCGGCCTGGCCACGGTGCAAGGAGCCTCCATGCCCAACCCCTACGGCGGCAAAACCCGGCAGATCATGGTTGATATTGACATCTCAGCCTTGAACGGCAAGGGACTCTCCCCCAACGACGTGGTCAACGCCATCGGCGCGGAAAACTTGATCCTGCCCTCCGGGACGGAGAAGATCGGCAGCACCGAGTATGCCGTGGAGTTGAACGGCAGTCCGATTTCCATGCAGGAACTCAACGACATCCCGCTCAAGCAAGTCAACGGCCACATGATCTATATCCGCGACGTGGCGCACGTGCGCGACGGCTTTGCGGTCCAACAAAACATCGTGCGCAGTGACGGCATCCGCGCCTCGCTCTTGACGATCATCAAATCCGGCGCCGCTTCCACGCTGGATATTGTGGCGCGCATCAAGAAAGCCGTGCCGCTGGTGGCCAAAACCCTGCCGCCTGGACTGGAAATCCGCACTCTGCTCGATCAGTCCATATTCGTGCGGGCCGCCGTCCAGTCGGTGATCAAGGAGGCGGTCATCGCCGCCTGTTTGACAGCCATCATGATTCTGATTTTCCTGGGCAATTGGCGGACCACCTTTGTCATCGTCATTTCCATCCCCCTGGCCATTCTCTGTTCGATCATCACGCTCAGCGCCTTGGGCGAGACGATGAACATTATGACCTTGGGCGGTTTGGCCCTGGCGGTGGGCATCCTAGTCGATGACGCGACGGTGGAGATCGAAAATATCGAACGCAATCTTCGGCAGGGAAAAGAGTTGCGCACCGCGATCCTGGATGGCGCCGCGCAAATCGCCGTGCCGGCCTTTGTCTCGACCCTGTGCATCTGCATTGTGTTCGTGCCCATGTTCTTTCTCACTGGCACCGCGCGCTATCTCTTTGTGCCACTGGCGGAGGCGGTGGTTTTCGCCATGTTGGCCTCTTATCTGCTTTCGCGCACCGTGGTGCCGACGCTGGTCATGTATTTTCTCCGCCATCATGTGCATGAGACCGGCACGGAAGCCAGAGGCTGGTTTGGCCGCTTCCACGCCGGATTTGAAAGAGGATTTGAACGGCTGCGCGGCGCCTACCGCAATTGGCTCAATGCCTGCCTGCATCACCGGGGCCTGTTCGCTTTGTGCTTCCTCGCTTTCTGCGGGGCTTCGTGCCTTATGACGCCGTTTCTCGGTCAGGATTTTTTCCCCAAGGTGGATGCCGGCCAGATGCGGCTCCATGTCCGGGCCAAAACGGGCACTCGCGTGGAGGAAACGGCCATTTTGTGCGATCACGTTGAGGAGTTGATCCGGCGGACCATTCCGCCTAAGGAGTTGGAAAGCATCGTGGATAACATCGGCCTGCCCACCAGCGGCATCAACATTTCCTACAACAATGGCGGGACCATCGGGCCGTTCGACGCCGAAATCCTCATTTCGCTCGATCGGGAAAAACACCATCCTACCGCGGACTACATTCGAAGACTCCGCCACGATCTGAATGTGGCTTTCCCGGGGGCCTCCTTCTTTTTTCAGCCGGCCGACATCGTCAGCCAGGTCTTGAACTTCGGCCTGCCTTCGCCTATCGACATTCAGATCGTCGGTCGTGCGCAGCAGAAGAATTATCAAATCGCCAAGGATATCGCCGAACAGCTTCGTGCCGTTCCGGGCGCGGTGGACGTGCATGTGCAGCAGATGTTTGACCAGCCGAGCCTGCAAGTGAAAACCGATCGCACCAAAGTGCAGGAGGTCGGGTTCACCCAGCGGGACGTGGCGGCCAGCCTGCTGATCGCCCTGAGCGGGAGTTTTCAGACGGCGCCTTCCTTTTTTCTCAACCCAGGCAACGGCGTGAGCTATCAGGTGGCGGCGCAAACGCCTCAATATCAGCTCGATTCCTTGCAGACACTGTCCGGCATCCCGGTCACGGGACCAAGCGGGGCGGCGCCACAATTGCTGGGCAATCTGGCCACCATTGCGCGCGGCACCGAGCAAGGCGTGGTGAGCCATTACGATATCCAGCCCGTCATCGACGTTTATGGGGATGTCCAGGGACGCGATCTGGGCGGCGTGGCCAAAAGCTTCGAAAAGATCGTGCGCGACGCCGAAAAGAAACTCCCCCGTGGAAGCACGATCATCGTGCGCGGGCAGGTGGAGACGATGAGGTCATCCTTCCTCGGCTTGGGGTTGGGCTTGCTCTTTGCCATTGTGCTGGTTTATCTGCTCATCGTAATCAACTTCCAATCCTGGAGCGATCCGTTTATTATCATCACCGCGTTGCCGGGGGCATTGTGCGGGATCGTCTGGATGCTTTTCTTGACGCGCACCACGCTCAACGTGCCTTCCCTCATGGGCGCCGTCATGAGCATCGGCGTGGCTACCGCCAACAGCATTCTGGTCGTCACTTTCGCCAAGGAAAGGCTGGAGGAATGCCGCAATGCCTTCACCGCCGCGCTGGATGCCGGTTATATCCGGCTGCGCCCGGTGATGATGACGGCTTTGGCCATGATCATCGGCATGGTCCCGATGGCCATTGGCTTGGGCGAAGGCGGCGAGCAGAACGCGCCGCTGGGCCGGGCCGTCATTGGCGGCCTGCTCTTCGCCACAGTCGCGACGCTCTTTTTTGTGCCGGTTGTCTTTTGCTTGATTCGAACCCGGAGCGACGGCGAAGCAAACAGCAGTGCCCACGCAGAAATCGCGAACACGACTTAGAACCTATGAAGCAAACAGAAACAGAACCCATTACGACCGCTCCCATTCCCACGCCGCCGCACGGAGCCCACTTGGCCGCTCCCGGCGAGCAGTCCGCTCCGCCAGCGCCGGCGGGCTGGGTGCCGCTATTCGTGCTGGCGGCCCTTGCGGTGTTGTTGGCCGTCCTGGCTTGGATCACCATTTCGTCCCGCTCCCACGCCAGCAAGGAACTGGTGATCGACACTGAGGAGAACATGGTTCCCACGGTGAGCATCATCCACCCCAAGCGCACTCCGGCCCAGATTCAGCTTGAACTGCCGGGCAACATCACGGCCTTTGAGGAGGCCCCCATTTACGCGCGCGTCAGCGGCTATCTGAAACATTGGTTCACCGACATCGGCACGCACGTCGTGGCGGGGCAGCCGCTGGCGGAAATCGAAACGCCTGAACTGGACGAGGAGCTTAACCAGGCCAACGCCGCCCTGGCCCAGGCCAACGCAAATCTGGAAATCGCCCGCATCTCCTCCGAACGCTGGCAAAAATTGCGCGTCAGCGACTCCGTTTCTCAGCAGGACACCGATGTGCGGGTGGCGACCTGGCATGCGCGGGAAGCGGATGTGAAAGCGGAGGAGGCGAACGTCAATCGCCTCAAAGAGTTGACCAAATTCAAAACTCTGGCCGCCCCCTTTCCGGGCATCATCACCATTCGCACCATGGACGCGGGCACTCTTATCACCGCCGGTTCGTCACGGGAGATGTTCCGTCTGGCGCGCATCGATCCCTTGCGCGTCTATATCAGTTTGCCGCAGGCCTACAGCCAGATGGTCAAGACGAACGATGGGGCCACCTTGACCTTTTCCGAACTGCCCGGCCAGAGCTTCACGGGATGTGTGGACCGCACGGCCGGCGCGATTGATCCGATCTCCCGCACTCTCCTGACGGAAATACTCGTGTCCAACCATGATGGGAAGCTCTTTCCTGGCGCGCACGTGATGGTGCGGGTTAACCTTGCCACCGGGGTTGATCCCGTGGTCGTGCCGGTCAATACGCTGCTCTTTCGCAACGAAAAAGGGGTGCAAGTCGGCCTGGTTGATACCAACGGATCCGTCCGTCTGGCCGACGTGACGGTGGGGCGGGATTACGGCACGACCGTGGAAATCGTGTATGGCCTTTCCGAAACCGACAACATCATCCTCAACCCATCTGATTCCCTGGAACCGGGCATCAAAGTGCGCATTGCCAAAGCCCAACCGGAGGCCGCCAATCCAGCCCATGAGTAAGGCTCGTCCGAAACGCCTGGGTTTCGGCATTGCGATCGCCTTGGTGTGCGCTCTGGTCCTGGCCGGATGCTCGGTGGGGCCTGATTACAAGCGGCCCTCTTCAGGCCCGCTGCCCGCCGAGTGGAAGGCAGGATCGCCCTGGAAGGTCGGCCAACCCCGGGACGCCGAGATCAAACAAAGTTTCTGGGAAGTTTTTAATGACCCGGTCCTGACCGGATTGGAGCTTGAGGCCACCACTAACAGCCCGGACCTGCGCGCCGCTTTTGAGCGCGTGGAACAGTCCCGCGCCATTGCGCGCATCAGCAGGGCGGACCTTTTCCCCGGCTTGAGCTTTGATCCCAATGGCAACCGCACGCGCTACTCACCAAGCCGTACTGCGCAACCAAACTCCCTGGTTTTGGGCTATACCGGCAACGATTTCGTCCTGCCTCTGGATTTGAGCTACGAGGTGGACCTTTGGGGCCGCGTCCGCCGATCCTTCCGGGCCGCGCGCGAACAGGCTCAAGCCAGCGCTGCCGCCTACCAAACCGTCCTGCTCTCCCTCCAGGCAGATGTCGCTCAGACCTATTTTATGATACGCTCCATTGACTTGGACCGGTACGTCGTTGCCAAAACCATTGAATTGCGCAAGAAAAACCTCTCGCTGGTCGAGTCCCTTCACCACGGCGGCGCCGACAGCCAGTTGGATGTGGATCAGGCCGAAACCGAACTGGCTTCCGCGCAAGCCGACTTTGTGGGGCTGGACCTGAGCCGTGCGCAATTGGAAAATGCCCTGGGTACCCTCTGCGGCCAAACCGCGTCCAGCTTTTCGCTGGCGGATACCGAGCGCATCTATCAGCCTCCGACCATCCCCGTCGGTCTGCCCGCCGATCTGCTGGAAAGGCGCCCCGACGTAGCGCAGGCCGAACGGACCATGGCCGCCGCCAATGAAGGCATCGGTGTGGCCAAGGCGGCGTACTTTCCCTCCATCCAACTGACGGGCACCGCCGGAACGGAAAGCGTGAACCTGCAAGACCTTTTCACTTGGGAAAACCGCATCTGGAGCATCGGCCCCAACATCACCCTTCCCCTATTTGAAGGAGGCCGCATTCGCGCCGGCGTTCAGAGCGCCCGGGCGGCCTACCTGGAGGCCGTGGCGCAATATCGCTCCCAGGTTTTGGTCGCCTTTCATGAAGTGGAGGACGGCTTAATCGGTCTGCGTCTGCTTGGAGATCAATTCGAGGCGCAAATGCGTGCGGTGGACTTTGCCAAAAAGGCGGCCGATCAGTCACGGCTCCGCTATAAGGAAGGTTTGGCCAGCTATATCGAAGTCGTGATAGCGGATCGAACCGAGTTGGATACTGAAGTAACGGCTTACCAATTAAACGGCCAGCGCATGGTGACGACGGTCTTGCTGATCAAGGCGCTGGGCGGCGGTTGGAAAGCCGACAATCCCATGATGACCAACGGCATCGCGCCCCTGGAGAAAACGCGGTAGGCCAACACATTTACTCGTCCACGCCCATGCGGCCGGCGCGTCACACGCGGGCCGCAAACGGGGCACGGTTAATCTCCAAACCCCATTTCGCCAGTCCCTCGGCCAAGGTAGCTCGGCATTTTTTTCCCATTGGACGCCCTTGGCGCGCCAAAGTGGGTCACTTGGTCTGATTTTGGGGCGTTTTTCATCTTGGCATGTTCTGTGCTCAATAGTGCGCCGACGACCGCTGCATAACATGAATACTGGACCATTAATTGTACCTCAGGCCCCCAAGCTGCGTGCATACCAAGGCCAAAGCCCCCAAAACGTGATTAGCCTTCCCCCAACCGTAAAAATGGCGACGCCGCCCTCCACTCCGCACAATCCCTCTCGCGCCGCCCTGGATCAATTCCACGCCGACGCCATCGAAAATTTCGCCGACGTCATCGCACCCGAGCTGTCGGAAATCCATCTGTGCCACAGCCGTCTCCTCCCCAACCGCAACCAAATCCTTCCTCTCATGCCCAAGGGCGGCGTCTGCGCCGAAGTCGGCACCCAGACCGGCGGGTTCGCCAAGCACATCCTTTCCATCCTCCAACCCCGGATACTGCACATCTTCGACCTCGATTTCTCGCTCTTCGATCATGACCACTTCCGCCTCCCTATCGAACAAGGCCGCGTCCAACTCCACCAAAGCGACTCCTCCTCCAGCCTGGGCGCTCTGCCCGGCCAGCCGTTCGACTTCATCTACATTGACGGCGATCACTCCTATGCGGGCGTCACGCGGGACCTGGTTCAGGCGGCCCGCAAAATCAAGGACGGTGGCTGGATCGTCTGCAACGACTATACGCTCTATTCCCCTTTGGAGAAATCCAAATACGGCGTCTATCGCGCCGTGAACGAATTCTGCCTTCTTAGCAACTACGAAATCCTCTACCTTGCCCTGTCTCCTTGGGGCTACCACGACGTGGCCCTCCGAAAGATTAGCTCACGGCCGGCGGCCGGCGCCGTCAACAGTTCAAGAGATCCGGCGCCAAGCGCGGCACTCCCTGCGTGACCAAGCGGCGAAGTCTCGCCATCGCTTCTTGGAAAAGCTCCATCCCAAGCGGATTCGAAATACTTTTTCACTCGAACCGCAGCACAGTGAACGAATAGGCCGGGAACACGCGCGTGGTCTTGCCGTCCTTGATCCCGTGTTGCCATTGGCTTTGTTTTGGAACGATCTTCTCAGACTCGGCCGCTGTGTTCACCGCTTCAAAACCTCCGCTTAACTCGATTGCTTCCGCGACGGGTTTGCCCGCCACGAACCCAGCCAGATAAATCTGCGCCGCCACCTCCTTGCCCATCGCGTTGACCACCTGCAACACCAGGGTCTTCCCGTCCTCGCTGCGCGTTGCGATGGCATCCAACCCGCCTTCCGCGCGCGCCACCTCGCACTTGACCAATTGCGGCTGGTAATTCCGCGAAAGCGTCTGCGTGACGTAGCCCGGCGGCTGGAGCCAGACCCCCGACGAGTTCAGGAACAAAAGGCCCTGGTTCCAATCGTTGTCGTTCTGCCCGTCGGGTTGGAGTCCGTTGGCGGACGTGGCGATGGGAATGCGTCCGTCGCGCTCAATGGCCAGGATCGCCTGCGCGTTGGCCAGCGCGCGCTTCTGGGCGTGGTTGCCCGCGTTGAACTCGAAGACCACCACCTTGTGCCGGGCTCCATCGGCGATCTTGTCTAGCGCATCCGCAAAAGAGAACATGCCGGCCAGCGACGTGTTGGTGGGCAAGGGTAGTTCGGTGCCCACGTGAACGTCAAACCAAATCTCCCCATTGTTCGCCTTCGCGAGCTGCAGCATCCTCTGGTGGGCGGCCAGCGTGGTAATCCCTGACGCCGCGCCGGCAAAGTGAAACGCGTCTTCAATTTGCTTGTCATAAGCAAAGTCACCCGCCACCGGTATGATGTTCTTGTCCTTGGCCCAAATGGCCTTGGCCAGCGCCTCGAACTTGTCAGCGTACTTTTCGTCCACGCGTTCCTCGTTGCCCAGTTCGATGTAGCGGAGTCGATAGGGCGGCGGATGTCCGTCGGCCACCCGGCGGCGGCCCCAGGCGGAGTCCGCCGGCCCCTTGGCGTATTCGATGAAGTCGGCCATGTCCTGGGGCGTCTCGTCCATGTTGAAAGCCGGGATGTATTCAAAATCCGCCGCCTCGCAAAAATCCATGAAATCGGGAATTCCCCATCCATCCGTGGAGTAGCGATACCAAGTTCCTGCATAGGGAGGACGCCGGTCGCGCGGACCGATCATGTTCTTCCACTTGTAACCGCCTTTGTTGACCATCGATCCCCCATAACGCAGCACCGTGATGCCTTGGCCGATCAACCCTTCGGCCACATCCCGGCGCACCGGCAACCCCTTGAAGCGCCCCCATTCCCCCGGCTGGAGAAACACGTGGCCCAGCGTGACCGAGCCGGGCTGCTTCAACGTCAGCGCGAACCGGCCCGCCGCGTCGGAGGCGCTAGGAGTCAAGATGAAATCCAGCCGCTGCCACTCCTTGCTCGCCACCGCCAGCGGTGTCTGCGCATAGACCCGCGCGCCATCCCCGCTTTCCAACCCCGCCGTCAGTTCCGTCCTTTTTTCCGCGCGCGCCCACACATAACCTTCGTAAGTCTTGTCTGCCACCAGGCCCAAACCCCAGCGATTCAGCCCTTGGTTCTCCACGCCCCATTCCCCGTCGCCGGCATCGAACGTCACCTGTTGCGACTGCCCGCCGGCAAACGGCCGCTCCGAAATGATCCCAAACCGCCCCGCCGCCGTGCCGCGATGCGCACCCCGCCACATGCCGCTGAGTTGGGATTCCGGCGCCGAAGCCGGCGGCGCCGGTTCCTGGAAGCTCTCTCCAAAAATCATCTGGCTGTAAAGCCCGCCATAAATCTCGTGGTTCACATCCTCAATGCACGCGCCCGTCAAAAGCCGCGACACCGGTCCGACGACCTGATCCGCCTGCACATGGATGGTGACATCGCCGGCCAAAGCCGAAAGCACCGTCCCCATCCACATCGCGACAAGCGGCAGCCGGCAAAAACCAGAAAAAACATGGTTTGACTGGGTTTGACCGCGTCTGGGTAATTTCCAAATTTTGGGGAGCGCATGCGCCCCGCGTGCAGTCAGCGACGCCCTCGTGGCTGACATCGGTGATAGGTGGGCGGGTTCAGCGAGGGCGCCGAACC
>PLIU01000063.1 GCA_003140095.1 Verrucomicrobiales bacterium
TCTGGGACAGGATTTTTTTCCGAGTGTTGATGCGGGAATATTTCGATTGCATGTGCGCGCCCATACCGGCACTCGCATCGAGGAGACGGCCGTGCTGATCGATCACGTGGAAGCGGCCATTCGCCGCGAAGTTCCCCCGACGGAACTCCAAGGTATTATTGACAACATCGGCCTGCCGGCCTCGCAAATGAATCTGAGCTATAACGACAGCGGAGTGTCGGGAACAGCCGATGGCGACATCATGGTCTCGCTCCGCGAAGGGCATCGGCCGACACCCGAGTATGTGCGGCGTTTGCGCCTTTCGCTCAATCGTGATTTTCCCGGCGTCACGTTTTACTTCCTGCCGGCGGACATCGTCAGCCAGACCCTCAACTTTGGCCTGCCCGCTCCCTTTGACATCCAATTGCTGGGTCGTGACCTGGCTGACAACCACAAAATCGCCGACGATATTGCGGACAAAATCCGCCATGTGCGCGGAGCATTGGACGTGCGGGTCCAGCAACCGTCGGATTTGCCGCGATTTGAATTCGCCATTGACCGGACGAAGGCTTCCGAGCTTGGCCTTGCTGAGCAGGACATCGCCAATTCGGTGCTGCTCAATCTGAACGGCAGCACCCAGGTGAGGCCCAACTTCTGGCTCGATTCGTATGTGGGGGTCCAATATTTGCTCAACGTCCGCGTGCCGGAGTACCGGATGACATCGCTCTCCGATCTCAATTCCATGCCCGTGACCGCCGGCCAGGCAGGCCTCGGCAATGAGCAATTGCTGGCCAATCTGGCCGCTTTCACACGCACCAACAGCCAGCCGATTTATTCGCACTACAACCTCGTGCCGGTGGTGGATGTCTTTGGTGGAGTCGGCAACCGCGACCTCGGCGGCGTGCTCAAGGATCTTGGCCCGATCCTGGCGCAGGCGCAAAGGTCTTTGCCGCAGGGGAGCACGATCAAGCTTCGCGGCCAGGCGGAAACCATGAGTTCGAGCTTCCTGGGATTGAGCGTCGGCCTGATCATGGCGATTGCGCTGATCTATTTGCTGTTGGTGGTTAATTTTCAAAGCTGGCTGGACCCGTTCATTATTTTGACCGCTTTGACCGGAGCGCTGGCTGGTGTCATTTGGGGATTGTACCTCACCGCTACAACCTTAAGCGTTCCGGCCATGATGGGCGCCATTATGTGTTTGGGCGTGGCCACGGCCAACTCCGTGCTCGTAGTCACGTTCGCGCGCAACCATCTGCAGGAAGGAATGACGCCACTGGCAGCGGCCTGGGAGGCTGGCGTCGGCCGCCTGCGGCCGGTCCTCATGACGGCGATGGCGATGATCATCGGCATGGTGCCCATGGCCCTGGGGTTGGGCGAAGGCGGCGAGCAGAACGCTCCCTTGGGTCGGGCTGTCATTGGCGGTCTTATCATGGCGACCGCAGCCACTCTATTCTTCGTTCCAGCCGTATTCAGTTTCCTGCACCGAACGGTGCCTGTGCCAGCAAAGCGCGAATCCGATTTGACAACACCAGCGCCGGACATCAACCCGGCTCCAGCAAACGCGTAAGGATGACTTTATGAATCGTATTGAACTTCAGCAAGACTGTGCAGCCGAGTTGCACGGCGAACGGCAGGCCCCGCTCCCAGCGGCGGACCGGGAGACGAGTCCGACACCTGTCCCCGCCCCTCCGTCACGACGAATGCGAATCGCAGCCATCGTCATCCCGCTGTTAGTCATCGGCGGTCTCCTGCTTGGGTTCTTTCCGCGTTTGCGTGAACGTCGTACGGCCATGGGGGACATGACTCAACTGGCCATCCTGACCGTTTCCGTCGTTTCGCTCACACCACTAAAATCGGGCGACGGGCTAATCTTGCCGGCGGAGATTCGGCCCTGGCGGGAAGCATCCATCTATGCGCGCGCCAACGGCTACCTCAAAGATTGGAAGACGGATATCGGGGCTCATGTTCAGGCCAACCAATTGCTGGCTGAAATCGAGACGCCGGATTTGGACCAACAACTTGACCAAGCCAAAGCACAAGTTGTTTTGGCCCAAGCCAAGCTTCACCTTGCGGAGACGACCGATGTGCGGTGGCAAACGCTCTTGAAGACTGTATCCGTCTCGCAACAGGAGGCGGACGAAAAGTCGGCGGCTCGTGAAACGGAGTCCGCCGCTGTAGAGGCCGAGCGCGCCAATATGCGNNGTCTATGTGCATGTGCCGGAACCGTACGCGCTCGCCGTTGCGCCCGGTCAAACAGCCAGCTTGACCACTCCGGAAAGCCCGGGCCAGGTGTTTGACGCGAAAGTCATAACCACCTCAGAATCCATCGCGACTTCTTCCCGGACACTAGTGACGGAACTGGAGGTGGACAATTCGAAGAATCAAATCCTGCCCTACAGCTTCGGCGAACTCAGGATAAAACCGAATGATACCGATCCGCCCCTGACGTTGCCTTCGGATGTCTTGATTTTTCGTTCGCTCGGTTTGCAAGTCGGTGTTGTCCGATCCGATGGCACCGTTGAATTGCGTTCGGTCAGGGTCGGTCGCGACTTCGGACAAAACAT
>PLIU01000478.1 GCA_003140095.1 Verrucomicrobiales bacterium
CCCCTCGAATCCGCCAAGTCGGGCTAGTATATGTATAATTATCTCTGTATGTTAATTAGACGCATCAATGCCGGTATCAAAGGCGCGACTGACCGCGCCTTTCGCGGTCTTGTGCCGCGCCCTGATGTGAAAACCAGCCTCGGTGCAAAACGAATAGGAATATATGAGAAACGGAAAAATTGCGAATTTGTCATGCACCGTGCGAGATGAGTTGACCGAGCGAATGGACAACTCGCAGGCGCTCGTCCCTCCCGAACAGCCAAACCCAGCCCAAGCCAGTCGAACTCAGTCAAATCGAGTCAAGCCCGGATAGGCCCAGTCAAAACCAATCATAACTATTCAGCCCATATCGCCGGTTCCAAATATGGAAAACGACACCATTCTCGACGGTCGGGCAAGACTCTGCCGAGGCTTGATAAAGCCGGGCCACCAATCCAATCACGGCTCGACGGAGACGGAACAAATTCAGAGCGGCCCGCTTCGCGAGCTGTTTCGCCCTACCAAAGAGTCGAATTCAGTCAAAGCGGGTCAAACCCAGTCAAACCAGAATTGGCGGCGGGAAGGGAAGCGGAGGAAATAAGAAGCGGAGATGAACGACGAAGAACGCGGTTAAGAATAAGATAGTATTGACATTAAACTACCACGCCAATGCCACGCCGTGGACACGCGGATCGGCGGCGCCGAGAAAGCCTTGGCCGTTGGGCGCCAAGCCAACGGCTTGGGCCGCGCCCAGGTATTTGACCTCGCGCACGACCTGGCCGCGTTTGGCCAAAGCGGCCATCACGGCAGGGTCCATCTTTTTTTCCATTTTCAATTCGTCCGGCCTCCATTGGTGATGGAATTTCGGCTGGTCGATGGCCGTCTGCGCGTCCATCCCAAAATCCACCACCGCGACGATGTTCAAAAGCGTCTGGCTGATAATGGTGGGACCGCCCGCCGCGCCCACGGCCAGAATGGGGCGGTTGTCCTTGAGCACGATGGCGGGGCTCATGCTCGAAAGGGGGCGTTTGCCAGGCGCGATGGCGTTGGCCTCGGCGCCCACCAGGCCGAAATGATTGGCCACGCCGGGTTGCGCGGAAAAATCGTCCATCTGGTTGTTCATCAGCACGCCCGTGCCGGGAATGACCACCTTGGAGCCAAACTGCGTGTTGATCGTCGCCGTCAACGCGACCCAATTCCCATCCGCGTCGGCGGTGGAGATGTGCGTGGTGTGTTTGGGGAACGCGTCCCCGGCCGCGTCGGGCGGCGCGCCCGGTCCGGCCACGGCGGAAGCGTGCGTCAAATCGATTTTGGCCGCCAGCGCGCGGGCGTAATCCTTGCGGATGAGGCCGCGCGGGACCTTGGCGAAATCCGGGTCGCCCAGCCAATACGCGCGGTCGGCGAAGGCCAGTTTCATCGCTTCGGCAATGAACTGGTCGCGGTCCGCCGCGGTCAAACGCGGGTCGGAAAAGTCGCGCGTTTCCAACATATTCAGGATCTCCAGCACGTGGACCCCGCCCGAACTGGGCGGCGGAAAAGAGACGACCGTGCAGCCGCGATAGGCCGTCGAAATGGGTTCGCGCAACACGGCGTGATAGCCCGCCAAATCGGCGGCGGTCAAAAGCCCATGGTTCGCCTTCATCCATTTCTCCGCCGCTTGCGCGAAGGGCCCGCCGTAAAACCAGGCCACTCCGTTCTCGGCGATGGCGCGATAGGTCCGCGCCAGGTCCGGTTGCCGGAGCATCTCGTCCTCCGCGCGCGGCGCGCCATCCGGCTGGAGAAAAGCGGCGCGCGAGGCGGGAAATCTGGCCAACTCGGCCGCTTGATCGCGCAAGGCCGCGGCGTAGCGGCCGTCAATACGAAAACCTTGTTCGGCGATTTGGGCCGCGGCCAGGAGATGTTCCTTGAGCGAAAGTTTGCCCCAGGATTTCAACGCCAGTTCGCAGGCGGCCAATTCGCCGGGCGTCCCGCTGGCCAGCGCGCCCGTTTCACTCAAGCCGGGAATCACCGCGCCCGCGCGGACGTACATGTCGCGCGTGGCCGCCGTCGGCGCCGTCTCGCGGCCATCGATGCAAATCAACTCGCCCTTGGCGCTGCGGATAAGGATGAAGCACCCGCCGCCGATGCCGGAGTTGTAGCTATTAACCACGCCGAGCGTCAGCGCCGCCGCCACGGCCGCATCGATAGCGTTGCCGCCTTTCCGCATGGCATCGATCCCGGCCTGGCTGGCGATGCGATCCACCGTCGCCACCGCGCCATGCCGTCCGATGGCGGATTGGGACGACGCCGGCGAGGCGTGAAGAACAAGGAGAACCGCCAGCAGGGCCGAGAGCATGCGCATGGCCACTGGTTTAGCTTGCGCTGGAGCGGGCGTCGAGGCTTTACTGGTTACGAAGGCAGGCAGAATTTTAACCTTTGTTTAAAATTCTTCAACTTCCTCCTCGACGGCCTGCTTTGGCTCGATTTTTTCGCCGTGCGTCACTTTGAGCAGGTAATTGAACTCGGCGCCGTAGATGAAAAGAACATTGCCCACGTAGAAAAAAAGCAGCGCGGCGATGACGCTGCCAAGCGAGCCGTAAATCAGGTTGGCGGGGTTGATCCGCGAAAGATAAAGCGAGAGCAGCCGCGCCGCCCCAATCCATAACAACGTGACCAGCGCGGCGCCCCACACCACGGCATGAATACTCTGCTGAAGATTGGGCAGGAAATAATAGGAGAGCGATATGCCCACAAAAATAACCGCGATGGAGATGCAGAGAATCAGGTGGCCTTTGAGGGGCACGTCAGATATGCCGGCGGGCGCCCCCGCTTTGCCCCAGGCTATGGGCAGCACCACCAGTACAATCATCGCCAGGACGATGACAAAGGATAGAATAAGAATCTGCGCGATGGAGAGCAGTCTGCGCCAAATGTAGGCGGGCGGGGTGGCGACGCGGTAAGCCCGGTTGAGCACAGTGCGGTAGCCTTCGAGGGCGGAAGAGGACGTCCAAATGGCGCCCAGAACCGACACGGTGAGCAACCCGTGCGGCGGGCCGGAAGTGATTTCGGTGATGCGCGGCGTAAGCCCCTGGACCATGTCGGGCGGCAATTGCGCCAACACCAACCGGATGAACTCGGCTCCCGCTTGTCCTTGGGCGATGAACCCGGCTAGCGCCGCCACAAAGACCAGAAACGGGAACAGGGCCAGAAGCCCGATGAATGCGAGATACCCCGCATGTTCAATCCCGTCATGCTGGACGGTATTAACCCCCGCTTTGTAGAAGGAAGAGAAGACGGCTCTGGGCGAGAACATAATACGTTATATGCGGGCACAGCGGCTCGTGGTTCAAGCAAAAACGCCGAGGGTGCGTTGCAAAAAAGTTC
>PLIU01000292.1 GCA_003140095.1 Verrucomicrobiales bacterium
TACGCGCCTCGTAGATGTTGCCGCCAAACTGGGGATCACCATACACGTCGTTTCCAAAAGTATTTTCGGTCGTCCCGCCCGCGCCTCCATAGCTGCCAGGAGAATAGGTGGTATTTGGAAAATCCACCGTGGCGTACGGGATTCCGTTTGTATAAAGATCCCCTATCAGGCTGGCATTGTTATAGGTCACGACAATGTAGTTCGTCGTGGAAGATATGGGCAGGTAAGTCGGCGCCATGATATCGACCTCGCCTCCGTTGGGTGTGAAGGCCACTCTCATGTTGCCAGGCCCCGGGCTGTCCTGGATCAGCGCGAANNTGCACCCAGCATTCAACCGTGACTGAGGTGTCGCCCGCCACAATCCCACTAGGCAGCGACACATAACCTGAAACACCATTGCCGCCACCCGGATTGCCCGGCAGGAAAAGGCCGTTATTGATGGTGGCGGGGTTTCCGCCGCTGCCCGGCTGGAGCGTCCCATTGGCGGTGCCCACCGAATCATTGGCATTGCTGACGAAGCTATAGCGATGTTGCAGAATGGCCAGATCCACCGTCAACAAAGCGGGAATGCTGTTCGTGCTTCCCAGCGCGTTGGTCACCAGGACGCTGTAATATCCGGCATTGGTGAAGGAAAGATTGGTCAATGTCAATGAGGAACTGGTCGCGCCCGGAATCGGAGTGGCGCCATCGCTCCATTGATAGAAGAGATTTCCACCGAGAGCCACCACGGTAAAGGTCGCGGATGCGCCCACCACCAATGTGGCAGAGGCGGGTTGCTGCGTAATCACGGGCGCAGTCAACGCGACGGTAATGGACGGGCTGGTGGCGGAGACGCCGCCGACGGTGGCGCTGACCGTGGCGCTGCCGCCGCTCAACCCGGTGATCAAACCGCTGCTGCTGACCGAGAGAATGTTTGTGTTGCTGGTGGTCCAGTTGGTGGCGCCGCCGGTGACGGTGACAGCGGATGCCGCCGCGAAATTTCCAACCACGGAGGCCTGTTCGGCTTGAGCGCCAAGGATGCTGTTACTGGGGACCGTAAGGCTGAGCGAGAGCGGTGTCAGGTTTGTCACCACAACACTCGAACCGGCGACGGCGCTCACCTCCAGGTACAAGGGCGAGACAGCGCCATTCCATATCCGCAACTCGTAAAGAGTGCCGTCAAACTGCTCATCACCATATATATCAGCTCCAAGATAATTGTTGACAGTGCCGGCGGCGCCTCCATATGAGCCGGGAGAATAAGCGGTGCTGGGATACACATAGGTGGCATCCACGACTCCGTTGGTGGAAAGAACCCCCAGCAGGGTGGAATCGTTGTAGGTTACGGCAACATATTGCTCTGAACCGTTGGGGAATGGGCTGGACGAAGCTATATAGTCATTGTTGTCGTTGTCGAAATTGCCCACTTCCATGTTACCATTATTATTGACTGGGTCTGGGATGAGCGCGAAGTTGTACGATTGGTTGTTGATGCCGAAGTCCCAAAGCTCCGCCCATCCATTTCCCTGGTTCTGCGTCACCCAACATTCAACCGTCAGGGAGGAGTCGCCCGCAATAATCCCCTGGGGCAGAGTCACATAACCTGAAGGCGAGCCGCCGCCGGTTGCCCCCGGCAGAATAAGTCCGTTGCTTATAATGGCGGCGCTTCCAGTGGTGGGCGGCACAAGCGTTCCATTCCACGCGGAGCCTCCCACCGAATCGGAAGCATCACTGATGAAGCTGTAACGATGCACAAGCGCCTGGGGTGTGACGGTGATGTTGCCGCTGGTGCAGGAGACGCCGGCGACCGTGCCGCTGACGGTGGCCGTGCCGACGCCAACCCCGGTGATCAAACCGCTGCTGTTCACCGTGAGAACATTCGTATTGCTGGTGGTCCAGTTGGTGGCATCGCCAGTGGCCAGCAGATTGGCCGAGCCTGAGGCCGCAAGCTGGACTGTGAGCGTGGGTAGTTGGGTTCCAGTAATGACCATGTTGCTGACGGCCGAGAGGCTGGCCGAAGTGGGAGTCAGATTCGTGACAATGGTACTTGAACTAACCACCGCGCTGGCGCCGATATACCTTTCCGAAACGACCCCACTCCAGATACGCGTCTCGTAGATCGTTCCTCCAAACTGGGGATCCCCATAGACGTCGTTTCCAAGTGTATTTTCCGTCGTCCCGGACGCGCCTCCATAGCTGCCGGGAGAGTAAGTCGTATTTGGCAAAGTCACGGTGCCATCCAGGACTCCGTTGAGATAAAGATTTCCTATCAGGGTGGAATTGTTGTAGGTGACGACAACGTAGGCCGTGGAACCTGAGGGCAAGTCGCCGGAGAGCGCATCTATATCGTTCTCGCCGTTGTTCGGGGTGAAGGCAACTCTCATCTCGCCGCCACCGCCGGGACTGTCCTGGATGAGCGCGAAGTTGACCGAGGTGCTGGAGCCGAAGTCCCAAATCTCCGCCCATGTATTGACCGAACTTGGCTGCACCCAGCATTCAACCGTGACCGAGGTGTCGCCCAAGAGAATCCCATTGGGCAGAGAGACATAACCTGAAACACCATTGCCGCCACCCGGATTTCCCGGCAGGATAAGGCCGTTGTTGATGGTGGCAGGGTTTCCGCCGCTGCCCGCCTCGAGGGTCCCATTGGCGGTGCCCACCGAATCGTTGGCATTGGTGATGAAGCTATAGCGATGCTCAAGGGTTTGCGCCGGGAGCAAACAGGGTAGGCCAAGAAAAATCAGTGTCAGGGCAGTCCAATGATTGAACGCAAGGCGGGCCAACCCAAGCCGTGCGAAGTCGGTTTTTATACTTCGTTTCATATTTCGTTTCGTTTCTAGTTTTTCGCTTACTTATTTTGATTCACCCCGCACTCGGCGGATAAACCTGTTTCTTGCGGCTGCCAAGGCGCGAACCACGCTCCCTGCTACCGACAATGCCCAAACGAGACGACAAACGTGCCTTGAGGCGGCCAAGGCACCCAACATCTCCGGGCTTTCCATACTTTTATCACAGTTCCCTTGATTTTGTCATGTGGCATAAAATGGCCACACAACCAAGCGGGCAACGTGGCATGAAAAGTGCGGCGCGATTGGGCGCCATCCGGGTAGAGTCTTGTGGGAACACGCGGGCCGGAGCTGGCTTCAACGGAGCTGCAATAATGCCGCGCTTGCATGAGGCGCCAGCAAATGCGCGGTTCCGTCAGTCACCATCACTTTCTCCGGCGTCCCCGGCGTCCATGTGCCGTCCACGGATACTTCCGCACCCGCCAGAGCCACGCGATCCTTGCTCTCCATCGAGGGTGCGCGCAGCCAGAAAGCCTCTGCGCCCGAATAGCCTTCGGGCAACGTGGTTTCCATCGCGGCATCACGTGCGAAATCCTTGTTCACCACGGTAATCCAAAGCAAGCCGTCATGATCCCGGGTGGCATAGGCGGATAGGTTAATATCGGCCTTTTCCAGGACGAGCTTCAACAATTCGCCCTTCCCGGCCAGGGCGAAAGCCAGCATCCCGTAATACTCGGGCCGGGCGCTGCAATGCCCGGCCTCATCATGCACGATGGGAGAATAGTGACTGATAAATCCCAGTTGGTTAATGTCGGTTTCCATGTTGACGCCTTCACACTCGTAAGAGGCCAGAATGAACAAATAATCCAAACACCAAAGAGCGGAAGCGAAAGTATCGCTCACACCAGGCTTGCCGCCGCCGGAGAAGGAATTAATCTCGTTGATACGATAAGCCAAGCCGTTTTCGCGGCTAACCTGCCGCAGATTCCCCAGCTTCTTGTCCCAATCCGTATCGCGCTGCAAAAGCTTCTTCAGAGTGGCGTTCGTGTTGCCGGCGCCGCCGCGATAGTAATGTATGGTAAGCAGCTTCATATCCCGGGATTCCGTGGCGACAAAGTTCGTGATGTAGCGCCAATTACCGACCGAATCAGGACCCGAAAACGGGGCGTTCGGCAGCACAGCTCGAATGCCCGATTTGTAATCAAGGTAAGCGGCGTGATAAGCTTCATACTCATGGCGCAAATTTTCCACTTCGTTGCCAATCTGAAAGGATTGAAGGCTGCTTCCCAAGGCCGCCTCAACTGCCACCGCCTCTTGGACCGCCTCTTCTTTGGAGGCGGTGCCAAGGTTAAGACCCCACATTACCTTCCAACCAGCGGCCCGCGCAAAGCCGCCTAAATCGGCTAGATTAGCTTGATTGATGATGGTTTCCGCCCTTTGTGTCTGCGCGACCGGCGTGCCGTCAGGTACAAATTTGGCATGGTCCGAGATAATCCCCCCGATGCGGATCAACCCGTGTGTACTCAAGTTGCGATAAAGTTGCACCATCGTAAGATTTTTCGGACTGAAGAAGTTCGGTTGGGCCACGGCGGAAGTCTCGTGGCCAAAACCCAGGAAATCGGCTGAAATCCGGCTTAGCTTGGTATTCGGATCAACCTGGATCTTGACAGCGTCCACGCGCTGATCCTGGGCTGGCAATCGCGCACCAATGAACAGCACGCTCGCGCACAGCAAGACTTTCCGATGGATACGGCAAGGATGGCCATTGAGCTGGTGCGTTTTCAAAACATGATCTAACGGGACCGCTGTTCTTCAAGCAGTCGCAAGGCTGTTGTTACCAAAATCAAACCGCATTCATCGGTTCCGATTCCCGCAGGCCCCATTTCATAGCCTCCCCGCTTTTTTTCGCCTGGCACGCCGACATACCGGACGCCCAAACCGTTTGAATATCCCAATACCAACGTATGGGCAAATGGAGACTGCCTTTGGATGGCGCTTGCCAGGTCAATCAGTGGTTCGCCGGGCAGTGCCACCAATGCCAGCGGCCCGAGGCTAATCACCTGGACCTCCGTTTCGATGGTTCCCGAACCTAATTCATGGCGGACCTTCTCGGTCAAGGGTAGTCCCAAACTGGCACTGCCGGTTTGGATTTGAAGCGGCTCCAGAACATGGCTCTTCTTTGTCGCAGCCAAGGCCCGCTCCGTGATCAACCGGGACATTTTGTCGCGTGCCTCCAAGCCTCGGTGCGCCGGCACAATGTCCCCGGCGCAACCTTGCAGAAAAAACACCTCGCCGCCAAGCGCGGCCCGCAGTTGCCCAGCCACGGTCCCCGGCCAATCAGCCGAGATGCCCTGGTGATACGGATAGATGCAAACCGCATGGCAGGGCAGATGAAATAGAGTGGCAATCGCGCGGCCCTGTGTGTCGCGAATGCTAACGATGGTGAGGGTTGGATCCATCGGCCCAAACCGCAGTCCGTCGGGAAGGCTGTTGGGATCGGTTGGCTCAAACATCGTCTGCACTGTTCCATCTGGCTTGCGCGGACGCCGGTTGAACAATACCTCGGCCACGTTGGCACGGCTGATGGCAAGGGTGGCCGGCTGGAGCGTCGATAGAGCGCGAGCTACGGCCCGGGCACAAATTTCCGGCAACCGTTCGGCCCAGGATTGGTAAACAGGATCCTCTTCCACCAGGCCGACAGCGGTCATCTCTTCCTTTGTCATTGTTGATCCGTACTTCGGAGACCATGGAGCGGAATGAGTGTGGGAGGCATTTATCAAAATATTGCCTTCCGGTATCGTAACGGAGGCGGCGATCGCTTTCCTCACTCGGGCGACGGCTGCCTCGCTGGCATCCAGCAGGTCCCAGCAGAGGATTGCTACCTTGTTGGTTCCGTCAGCCAGCACCAAAGCGCCTACTGACAGTGAATCCAGCACTCCACCATAATGCTTGTGCCCAATCCAATTAACCATATTCGTGGCAGGCGTAATATCTTCACGGGAAACGCCCGCGGAAAAACTTGCGTGCGCAACGGCCATCATGCCATCGCAGAAACAGAGCAACAATATCAAGAACGGCAGAAGGAATGATGCCACAAGCACGATTGAACAATGCGCTTGGCATGGATGCAATGCCAATTCGCAAGGTCCTCGGCTGTGGAGGAGGCGCGTTGAGCATGCGCATGATTCTCCTGCACGCACGGCCGGAATTGTCCATCCGGCAAAAACTCAGCGCGGCAAATCGTCTAGTTGCGGATTTTATCGAAGGCCAGCGAACCATGATCCCAACTATTTGATGGTGAGGCATCCTTGTTTAGGTGGCGAGTTGGGTGTCGAAGTTCTGGATTGCAATTCTCCGCAGCAAGCGTAAAAGAACACTGCAGAGGAATTTATGGATGCGACACGTTCAGATTCGTCGAAACGCAATGGGCCTCTCAACCTTCAGGAGGCACTCCTGGCCGGCGTGGCTCAGCTTTGGATCGTTCGGCATGATCAGTCACGTATGAAAATACCATATTGGGTCGCCATTGGAGTCAGCATGGCCTTGGTTGCAGGTTGCGCTTCACAGTCTCAAGTCCCCAAACCGCCAGCGCCCGCAACGATTTCCTCCCCGCCTGCCGATTTCTTGGTTATTTCGGCGGTTTATGGTTCGGGCACGCATTTTGCCGACGTTACCCATCGGGTGGATGATTTGTTGCATCATCGAGACGATGGGATTTTTTTTGCACGTCCTGAGTGGCTGCGCGCCGACCCGACGCCCGGCTGGAATAAGGCGTTGGTGATTGTTTATGAATTCAAGGGAGTGCGGCATATTTTCACCACCGGGGAAGGTGGCGGGGTGAGTTTCGAGCAGTTGAAGTTAGCGAAGGAGGAGGGCCCGTTCGTTAACGTCAAACTCAAGGTCGTCAAAGTGGACAGTCAAGAAACCCAGGGAGAGATCGGTGCCGGCGCGAACGCCGTAGATGAGAATCCCGACACAATTTGGCATACCGAATGGCAGGCCAACCAGCCCGGTCTCCCCCACGAGATCGTCATTGAACTGCTACCGCCCTCCGAAATCAAAGGCTTCGCCTACCTTCCCCGGCAGGACGCATCGGATCACGGCTGCATCAAGGACTTTGAGTTTTACGTCAGCGAGGACGGGACACATTTTGGCGAACCTGTTAAACAGGGTGCATTCAAGCCTGGCAGGGGAGAGGACATCGAAACTTTCAAGCCGATAAAATGCCGTTTCATCAAACTCAAGGCCCTCTCGGAAATAAACGGCGGCCCTTGGACCTCGGCCGCTGAAATCCGCGTCATTCAAATGGGCGAGGATACTTCCGTGAAGAACTATTGGCGCGGCAATGCCGGACCGATACCCGGCCCAATTCCATTCAAGCCGAATAATGGCACAGTTTTGGACTATCGTTGACTGCCGCCTTATTCGGGTCACATCTTAACATTTGATGTGACCCCGAATGTTATGTTAACCCCGAATGTTATGTTACCGAAACGGTGCTCATCGAAGGAAAAAGTTACCGCATGAAGGATCAAATCGAAACCCCCTAAGTCTGCCTTCCCATCTCACAGGCGCTTGACAAGAGTCAGCCGCCTTCTTATCCCATTCAACTGCTCATGGCGCGGGCGTGAAGCGTGCCATCAGCCGGTGGAATTTTGCGCAATCCTCGCCGGGCCAAGAAAACCATGGTTAGGACCAAAACGACGTTGAAGGCCAACCTTCTCGCAATGGCGGGCCAATAATCCCTCAAATCCCCCATTTCCATAGGATCAGATCGCACTCGATTGGCAAGCACGCCCGAAATAGAAGGTAGAAAAGCAACCACAGTCGCAAGCGCCAGCAAGTTCAGAACGGTGAGTTTGAGCCTGGCGTTGGCGAGGCCCTCAAAACGTGAGACGAAAGACGCGCCAAATTTCTTTCCACCGTCCGTGAAGAACCGCCAGCACAAGAAAAGCACGACCAAGGAAAGCAACGCGACATCCACTGAGTTGGATAATGTCAACCGAACGTATGGCTGGCGTGGAACAAAATTATATGACCACTCGGCCGATCGGACCGCCAGCGACAAGGAAAGGATGACTCGGGCAAAAAACACTCCGGCAGCGAACCAAAATAAAGATTTCGGCAAAGACCAATTCAAGACCGGCTTTACTTTGTGAAACTCTCTTTCCAGCACCCCGCGCTCCCCAATCCGCCGCACAGCGGTCCGGAACGCTTCCTCTTCCGAAAGCCCCGCCGCCTTTAACTTCTGGATGGAGGCGCGCAAATGCGACGCCAATTCTTCAAGATTGTCCGCGTTGAAGGCGAGCGACGCGCCAAGGTTGTGTTGCCAGCGACGAATCGCTTCGTTCAAGTCAAATGGGGTTGGGCTTTCCATAATTTTGTGAACAGGTTATTGACGACCGTCCATTGTTCTTTTTCCTTGTGCAGTGCCGTCCGGCCCTTCTGGCGTAGGCGGTAATACTTTCGCCGATGCCCACTCTCTGCCTGGCGCCATTCCGATTCGATTAAGTCCTCCTTTTCCATCCAATGGAGCACTGGGTAAAGCATCCCCTCGCTCCATTGCACTTCGCCACCCGACAGTTCCGTGACCCGCTGGATGAGCGCGTAACCATAATTCTCCCCGTCGCTGAGGATGGAAAGCACCAACGTTGTGCTTGATGCCGCAATAAGCTCTCTTGAAAGCATGAGGATAATTTGCATAATGCCGTTAGGCATGTCAAGGGGAAATCGTCAGAAATCACCAATCGCCTGGCCACACCGTCAACATCGCTCTCTTGGCAGTAACGGGGTCAGTTAAAAGGACTGACGCAGGACTGACGCCGGGCACGAGAGCAACACGTTGGCACGCGAATGGCGGGATGCGACGGGGAGCGTGCGGTCGGCAATCCAGAAAATGCGCTCATCGATTTCTATTTGGAAGTTGACGGCGTAGGGGCAATTGGGATTATTTCGCAATACAATGTCAATAGAATCCGTGCCAAGCCAAAAGAGCCAAGCCAACGGCGAATATGCCCAAAGAATTAATCGGGTCATCGACTATCTTCGCGGGAATCTAGACCGCCAGGTGAAACTGGAGGAACTGGCGAAGGTGGCCTGCTTCTCGCAATTTCATTTCCATCGGATCTTTCGTGCGGTTTCGGGCGAGACCCTAAATAATTTTACGAACCGGCTTCGTCTTGAAAAGGCTGCCCGCCATCTTCGTTTTTCCGACCGAAGTTTGACCGATATAGCCTTGGATTGCGGTTTTTCATCATCGGCCACTTTTTCGCGCGCCTTCCGATCCGGCTACGACACTTCGCCAAGTCAGTTTCGAAAAAGCGGCGAGATCAAAAAGAGCAAGATTTGCAAAGAACTCCGCACGGGACAGGAATATGTTCTCCCCATGAG
Source organism: Verrucomicrobiales bacterium (assembly GCA_003140095.1). GTDB lineage: Bacteria > Verrucomicrobiota > Verrucomicrobiia > Limisphaerales > Palsa-1400 > Palsa-1400. Next base: position 9,156 of record PLIU01000292.1, read on the forward strand.
CGCGGAAGAAAAGAGATCTGCTTTTCCAGTGAGATTGATCGACGTTCCCGAAAGGCAAGTCGCCTATATTCGGATTACGAATGCCTTCGATTGGGACAGGTTGCTTGCCGTCTTCAAAACGATGATTGAATGGGCCAAATCCCAGGATATTTTTTCGCAAGGAATTCTTTTCGGAATGACGGTGGACGATCCAGACGTGACCCCCAAGCATCTTTATCGATATGAGGTCTGTCTTGCGTCGTCTCTTCCCTTTGAGTGTATGGAAGGAATGTCGAAATTGAAAATGCCAGCCATGCGATACGCCGCCACCCAGATTTCCGGCGATATCCGTAAGGTAGCCACGGCGTGGGACTACCTTGTCAGAAGTTGGCTGATCAAAAGCGCCTACGAGCCCGAGCATGCGCCAGCTCTTGAGATTTTCTTAGACAAAGAGAACGCGACGGATTGGTCGCATTTTGAATTGGAACTATGCCTGCCGGTTCGGAAACTGGCACAGATCAGGAGTTAATATGAGATTTATGATAATAATCCCGACTACGGCTATTCGAAAAATCTATCTGGTGATCCCGCTTATTTTTCTCTCGGCGTCGGCGTTTGCCGAATCGCCTCCGGCGAAAATACTGTATGTCGGCGCGATCTCGATCAATCCATGCCAGGATGCAAAGATTCTCGCCGACTGGTATTCGCGGTTTGGAATCGAGACCAAGGAAGTCCAGGGGGGATATTACGGCAAATTCGACACCGCCGCCGGCCCGTTTGTCTTTGGCATCCATCCCAAAAAAGCTGATTCTCCCAAGAAAAGTTCAGCGAGTGTTTCAGTCGTATTTCGCGTCGAAAACTTCGAAAGGAGCTTGTTGACCCTGAAGAATAAAGGACTCTTACCCGATAAGATCGAAAAAGATCAGCAAGGCCAGGTTGCGAGCTTTCATGATCCAGACGGCAACAAAGTTACAATCTGGGGGGAATAATATGAGCCTAATTGATGGCATCGGCGGAGTGTTTTTGTTTTCCAACAATCCCAAGCGATTGGCTGAGCGGCAAGCAAAATTATGATTTGGTACATTCTGCTCGCGGTTGTGGCCGTCATCGGCATCATCACCCTCATCGCTTCAACCAAACCCGACGAATGGACCATTCAGCGCCAGGGGGCCATTCCGGGGGCGCCGGCCAAAGTCTTCCCTTACATGGACGACCTGCACAAATTCCTGGAATGGTCGCCGTGGGCGAAGCTCGATCCCGCCATGAAGTTGACTTACGGCGGCCCCGCGTCCGGCAGCGGCGCCAATTTCTCCTGGGAAGGCAACGGCAAAGTCGGCGTGGGCAANNTGGTCTTTGTCAGTTGCGACACCATGATGGGAAAAAACCTTGAAATCGGCCTGGCCAACCTCAAAGGGGTTGTCGCTGGCGTCGCTGGCTGAGCGACTGACTTTGCGGGTTGAATTGTCCTGATCGAAGGGGTCAAACTATTCGAAGGGCTCAAACTATAGTTTTGTCCGTTTTTAGTGTTTTTAGGTTTGTTTCTCATGCGTTTTCCCGGCGCTCGAATTCCCGCCGGACCGCATGATAAATGGCCCCTTCATATTCGATGCGGCGTTGCCGTGGCATGAGAGGATTCTCTCTTAAAACAAACCCCAAGTGAAACGCAGAGCGTGTCTGAGAATTCGCACCCAGCGCCGCGTGAGGGCACGCGGCCTACAGGAAACGCCCAAAGTTCCAATCCTTTGCAGGTCCGGTCGCCCGGCCGGGCGAATTTTCAGACAGGCTCTCAGATTTGACAAAACTATAGTTTGACCCCTGCTACATAGTTTGACCCCTGCTAGTTGACCCCTGCTACTGCTATGACCGCTGCTACTATATTATTTTCGGCTGGTTGAATTATTAACTGCCGTTCCTAATGAGGGCCGGACATCTCGAGCCGCTGGGCAAACCATCAACCCTGATTCATGCTAGCCAGGATGGCTGGAATGTCCAACGAGTGCCGAGGAATCGCAGGAAAGTCCGGAAGGATTGCCAGCCGCGCACCTCGAACTGCTCGCTGTCACCGGTCACTTCAAAACCAGCCGGCCGGGGTCGAGTCAACGGCCAGTCCGAGGTGCTTGATGCATATCAGATTTCTTGATGCGAGCAGAGGATCCTCTGCAAATTCAGAGCATTCCCCGCTCAGGACGAGCGCGAAGCCGAGCATGATTTTAATCATGTTAATGCCAATTCCCAAAATTGCTCGGATCTGAAAATAGCTGAAGCATGCCGCAGTCCATCGTAAAAACCCCGGAATAAAGGTCAAGGTCCGGCCCATGCATATAAGGAGATGGATCGTCGGGCGATGCGGAACGAAAAGTCTGTCTGACTCGCGCCTCCACGCTTCCCTGTTGCAAAATAGTCTTCGGCCACATCCATCTTGCGTCTTCCAAGTCCATCACAAACGTATCGCGCCCAGAGATTCTGAAGAGAAATGCCTGGCGCGGACCCGGGCCAATGTTGAGCGCTTGCAATTGGTCGCGCCAAACCCATGTGTTGGTGATGATTTCCCCCGGTGGCAACCACCTGGCTTTCGTGTCGGCGGCAATAGTGGCGAAAATACCGTGGCCTTCGGGCAAATTATCGCTGACCACACGCTTCCACCCCGTCGCCTCGCGAATTTCGAGCGAAACGTAAGCAAAATACCCAAAAATAAAATCATTGTAAGCGATTGCCTTGATGCCCGCGTTACGAACCGAACAATGGAGAACTCCGTTGGACGCATCCAAGGAGCAAGCCATTTGAAGACCATTGACGCTCTCCCCCCATATCGGAGCGTTTGTATTGAGACGCAACCAGGACCAGACTGGCAATTTCTCTTCAGGCAATCCGAAATGACGGCGGAGAGAGTTGCGCCACAACGGCACCAACCGCCATTGTGGCCCCAACTCTCGCACCATTTGAACCGGGGGCGACGCAGGAGCGCCCAAAGGAATTTCCTTTGGGAGGGGAAACCCTTCGGAAGACATTACCATCATTTCCACAACCGTTGGGGCGTCGGTTTGGTCGAAGCGAGGGTCGGCGACGATGGCGGCGAGCAGATCGGGCGTCTCGTTCCGCTTCGCCGAGCCGATGGCGCGGAGGAAACACAAAGGGCCGTGATCCAAATCCCCATTGGGCGATGTTCGGCCATGTGGCACCAGGGGCACGGTGCGGAAGAATGAATTTACCCATGCGTCCTTTTCCGCCAGCCCCCGGATTTGCCAAAGGGCGCCCATCAGAGTGGACTGGTTCCACGCCCCGAGCGGCTGATCAAGGGGAAATTGCGCCAGCGCCCCCCGCAGTTTTGCAATGGCGGCATCCGGGTTTTGTTTTGCCTCCTTCAGCTCTTCGCCAGCGATCACTTGCCCCGGCGAAGGCTTCGGGCGCCACGTTGGTTCCGGGGCGGGATGATTATCTCGATCGGCCCAATATTTCTTTCGAGCGTCGGCGAAAAACTGCGGGTTGTGCTGGTAGGCGAATTCCACATTTTCAATTGTGTAAGTTATGATCCGAGAGGGACCTTCCGCCCATTTGATCACACAAGGTTTGGGGAAATGTTCCCGCGAGACCGGGGCAAGAAATTCTTCGGTATAATGGCCATATTCCACCACTTCGCGCAGTTCATCATACGCCACTCCCCGGAATTTATCTCCTTGCCAAAGCCGCCGCGCCACGTAAGAGCGATCTTTGGAATCGTAGAAGTCATCAACCGCAAGGCACACCCCTTCTTTAGGCGCCGTTTTACTTTGCAGTATGTGGTTCGTCTGCTGAGGAAACCCTGCCTTGAGATAGTAACGGTCAAAGCCCTCCATCACTATCTCGAACGGCCACGTTTGGCCGCCCCCGTTCCAGGAGGCGTGACCAGTTAGGCGCACACCAGCCGGCGGCGATGTGGCGGAGAAGAATTGAGCGCGGCGAGAGGCGCTCCTCTTTTCAGCAAAAGTCCAAACCCAGTATGCCGCTGAGAAAAGCAACACGCCAAGCAACAACCATGTTCGCGGCCCAGGGTCATTTCATCTGGA
>PLIU01000130.1 GCA_003140095.1 Verrucomicrobiales bacterium
CATTGGTTTGGTAAATAAAGTTGGCCCAGGCCCCCAAGGCCACCGCGCCCAACCAACTCTGGGTGGCCGCCATCACCTCTATCGAAACCAAGGAAGGCTGGCTTTATTTAGCCGCCATTCTGGACCTCTACAGTCGCAGGATCGTGGGCTGGGCTATGAGCGAGCGCATCGACACCGTTCTTGTTCTAAAAGCTCTGGCGATGGCCCTTCTGCACCGCAGCCCTCCAGCCAATCTGCTCTTCCATACCGACCGCGGCGTCCAATACGCCAGTGGCAACTATCGTCAAGCCTTGGCCAGGCGGGCTTGATCGCCTCCATGAGCCGCAGAGGCAACTGTTATGACAACGCCACCATGGAAAGCTTCTGGGCCACTCTCAAACTGGAGCTTGTCTATCGACGCCGCTTTGAAAACCGCGCCCAGGCCCGCTCGCAAATCTTCGATTACATCGAAATGTTCTATAATCGCCAACGCGCCCACAGCGCCTTGGATTACCATTCGCCCGTTGACTTCGAAATCCAAAACAACTAACTAAATGACCCGACTTTACTGTCCGTCTTTTCGGAGCAAGCCCAGTATGAAGCTTGCGGAGCAAAGGCTTTCTGCATAACCTTGTTAGCCTTTCCTGACTTTTCAAATGCATCAATCACAACTTCGTAAGAATCTGTTGCGCTGTAACCAAGAATATCGCAGTAAGCGACATAGCCATCGTAACGCATTGTCTTACGCATACAGGATCAATCAGTAATGCAATTAGCCTTTCTACGGAGTCCCTTTTAGGGTTACAGCGGGCGTGTCAAGCTTTATCCTCACATAACCCAGGTCGCTCGACTTGGCAGGAGACAGAACCAATTGAACCTCATTCCATCTTCCCGCAATAAGTCGCCCTGGAATCGGAATGTCGTTAGACTTCAAACTGGTTTCCCACGATCGGTACGCATTTGTGTATGTTTCAAAGGCATTTACGTTTGTAAACATCTCACTGTTGGCTTCCGGTTCCGATCTGCCCCATGCAACGTGAACTTGGCAATTTGCGTAATCTGCGGCCAAAGGATTTCCAAGCTCTAGCGTCACCCTGTACCCCTCGAGATAAGGCTGTGCGTCCTTAAAACTAACCAAAAAGAAACCAGAGTCGCTGTTCAATCTTACGAAAGGTCCTGGTCTATTGCCATCGAAGACCGCCTCATGACCCACAGTTTGGTAGTGGTTCATCATTACAAACGCCGCGCTAATGTTCCTTGAAAGGACTTGGTTTGTTTGACGCACTTGCGCCAACTCTTCCTTCAGCGTTGCCACTTCAGCTTCGTTCTGTTTAGCCACCAACATTCCGTTGTCAGTCTTCTGTTCCCCGCAGGAAACGATAAACATGGACGATGCGAAACAGACGAATACCAATTTTATCATTCCAACCACACGCGAACCGCCTGAACATGGCTTAAGCCCGTATGTGGTCAGAACCGCACGTAACGCTTGCAGCCTTTTCATTTTGACGAATCGCATATTAACGGATTCTTCCCGCATCGCGCGGAAGCTTCGCCCAGAAACCGGCACCGCTCAAGTCTAATCGTTTGGCCGAGACCAAGGCAACAGGCTTCGCCCTGCGGTACCCGAGCCCGTAATCCACTCCTCACACCGAGGCGGTAACCTTACCTGAAGCGCCTTGGCGTATCCATCCTGGCGTTTCATCTGGCCATAGTTTGTCTTCAAGCGAGCCACCACACCCGCCGCGCTCCGCGCGGCGGGCGAGTGAAGCAAGGCAAGGAATCCTTCATGGATTGGGAGATGGCGAAAAAGCAGCTTCGCAATAGAGTGAAAATGAGAATCCTCATTCTGCCTTCGCGCGGGATGATCTCGCCGACGGATTCGCGTTTTATGAACGGCAGGAAGCAGGCGTGGGAGACTATTTTCTGGAATCGTTGTTTTCCGACATCGAATCGCTCCGCCTTTACGCGGGAATTCATCCCAGACGCAGCGCAACCATTTTTTCCTCGGATGATGGAAAATGGATGAAGATTAAAGCGATCGCGGGGACAGGCCGAGGCCGACGATGCTGCACGCCTGGATCACTTTCAGCCCCAGCCGTTCCACTTCCGCGAGCACCGCATCCGATTCTGTGCCGGGATTGAGCCATAACTCGTCGCAGCCTTTGGCCGCAATACCGGCCAGCAACGGCAGCAGCTTCTCGGGAGGCAGGTAAATCGTGACGATGTCCGGTCGCACCGGCACATCGGAGACCGATTTATAAGCCCGCGCCCCCTCGATTTCCGTCTCGCGCGGATTGACGGGATACACGGCACATCCTTTTTGTTGATAGGCGCGGAGCGATTTATTGCCGAATTTGTTCCGGTCCGCCGACGCGCCCAAAATAACCACGGATTTCATGCCAGAAATATGGATCGAATGGCGGAGGATGCAACTGCCGGTTGGAGCCGAAATCCGATGGCGCCACCAGGATATTTGTTTCGAACTGCCGATCGAGCGGTGGGGCACAAGCCCCAATCGGCGCCAACCCAGCCGGAGAGATTGGGTCAAATTTCCCAAACCGGTGAAACTCGCATGAGCCGTCACAAGGCGTTGCTTATGTATCCACCTGCAAATGAGCTTCATGCGTAAAATGCCGAATGCGTGGCATACACGTTGCTATAGGCTGGTTGCGGTTGAGTAACCGTGAAATTGAAATTGATCCGGCAGTAATGCCAAGGAACAGCCCGGCGATCAACTTCGATTCAAACAATGTTTTGCCGGGGCGCAACATAAATTAAACACATGAAAACAAAGAAACGAATAATCCTCGGGGTGGCCAGTCTTGTCCTTGCCGCCGCCGCCGCCTATGCTACGAGCGTTGGCACCGTTACCCTCCGCACGCTGGGTTACTTTATCGGTTTGACCCAAGGCACGGATCCGATCACCGGCAATCCTCGATACGTGGACGCGGATTTTGCGGGCCACAATCTGGTCAACCTAGTTATGGGGCGGGACGTGAGTGATACCAATGTGCCCAGCCAGGTCATGGCCATGACATTTGCCTGCGACTTGAGTTCGGCCAATTTGGTGGTTTATGATAAGCGCACTTCCAATGTTGTCGCCACCATCGCCGCCAGCACGTCGGTTGATTCGGTCTTGCAACAAGACGCCCACAAGGCGGGGCCTAATCGGGCTCATTTTGTCGCAGTGCTGCAGATCGGGCCCAACGGCAACCCAACCAATGGTGTGCTGAACGGATACTTCACCGTTGCGGGACGGCTTAACCTCAACCCCACCAATGGCTGTCCCCAGCCCGTGGAGGTCACGCTCGATCGTGATCCTTTGGATCGGCTCGACGGCGACGCGGAATTGTCTGGCAATGAGGACCCGGATTCGGTGCCGCTAACTCTCCGCACAGGGCTGGCTCACCTGATTGGCGTGGTGGATGTGGTCACTGATGGCGGAACCAACACCGTCCTCGTCCCTCGCGGCGGCCTTAGCATACGCCGAGAATTGCCGATGGTCCCGGTGTCAAGCAATTGAAGAAGCCTGCCTCCGTCGCTGTCGGAAAGGCTGGCCATTACGACAGCGCGGGGCTGCAAATAATGTGCTCCCTGCGGTAAAGGTTCAGTTTCCGCTTCCCGAGCCCCATGAAAACAAGTCAGAGCGCTGCCAATGGATGCGGGGCAAAGTCCCCGCTCGATTGGCAGCGCGATTTTCCATCAAAGCACTTCGTCCGCAGCGTGGCCGCCGCTTGCTCCGCGCTCCTGGCGAGCGCTCCAGCCTTGGCCCAAAGTTGGACGCTGACCGGCGCTTCGGTGGATTTTGAATGGCAATCACTCGCTTGTTCAGCGGACGGGAGCATATTGACGGCTGCGGCATACGATGACGGTTTTGGTGATGGCGGCCCGGTTGACGTATCGACAAACTTTGGCGCAACCTGGACGCAAACCGGCGCGCCGACGAATTTGGCCTGGCAATCGGTTGCCTCCTCGACCAATGGCACCAAGCTGGTGGCGGCGGTTTACCAGAATGCGGACAATAGTCCTGGCCCCATTTACGCCTCAATCGACGCGGGCCTGACCTGGAAGGCTCCCGCCGCACCCGCCGACTTTTGGATAGGTGTCGCCGCGTCATCGGACGGCGCCAGAATGGTGGCGGCAGATTCCGGGTCCGGCGACGGTCTAATCTACACCTCGACCAATTTTGGAAAAAGCTGGACTGCCACCAGCGCGCCGAGTGACTTTTGGGCTTCCATCGCCTCGTCGGCGGATGGAACGAAACTGGTGGCGGCAGACTCCGGCTATGGCGATGGCTTGATTTACAGTTCGACCAATTCTGGACTCGCATGGACGGCGACCACCGCGCCTGTAGGGTACTGGACTTCCGTTTCATCCTCGGCGGATGGCAGCAAGGTAGCGGCCGCGAGCTACCCCGGCGGAATCTACACCTGGCAATCCATTCCCGCGTTGAGCATCATGCTTTCGAGCGGGAATCTTTTGATCTCCTGGCAGGCTTCGTCCTCGACAGCGAGTTTCGTGCTGCAAGAAGATTCCGATCTGGCCATGACCAATTGGGTCACTGTGACCAACCTGCCTGCACAGACGAACGGCCTGAATCGGGTGGTCATCCCTCTGCCTCTAAGCGGCAATCAATTTTACCGGCTCACCAGTCCATGAAGCGGGTAAAGGTCCGAGGAGATTTCAGACTTCACAAGTTAGCCGTTGCGCTCCAAGATAGCCGGCGGTGCTGGAATCTCCATTGGCATGAGCGCAACTGACCTCAAGGCAGTAAGCATATTGGTTGTCGAAGACGAATCGCTGCTGCGACGGCAATTGGCCGCGAATCTGGAGCGGTTCGGCGCCGATGTCACCGCGGCCGACTCCGTGGCCGCCACCCGGCTGCACCTGCGCGATGGACAATTCGATTTCGTCCTGCTCGATGTGAATTTGCCGGACGGACTCGGCACGGATTTGCTGCGCGAAAATGCCTTCCCCGCGGCCACCGCCGTCATTGTCATGACCGCCAATGGCGGCGTGGCCAGCGCGGTCGAGTCCATGCGGCTGGGCGCGACGGATTATCTGGTCAAGCCTTTCGATGTCGGCGAATTGCCGCTGGTCATCGCCCGGGCGCAGCGGACACGCAAGAGCGCCAGATTGGTCGAACAGCAACGCGACGATACGGCGAAGGCGGCGGCCGTATTTTTTTTCGGGCGCGCGCTGGCGGAAGTGGAGGCGCAATTGAAGAAAATCATCGACGCGGACGCGCGGATGCAAACGCAGTTGCCGCCGGTACTCATCCAAGGGGAGACGGGCACGGGCAAAACGACCATTGCGCGCTGGCTGCATCAGCGCGGGCCGCGCGCGGCGCAGCCGTTTGTCGAGGTGAACTGTTCGGCGGTGGCCGAGTCGCTGGCGGAATCCGAATTGTTCGGCCACGAACGCGGCGCGTTTACGGACGCGCGGACGGCGCGGATCGGTCTCTTCGAGGCCGCCAGCGGCGGCACGCTCTTCCTGGATGAATTGCCGAGTCTTGCGCCGGCGCTACAGGCCAAAGTGCTCAAGGTGATTGAAGATAATCGCCTCCGGCGTCTCGGCGGAACGCGCGAGCTCATGGTGGACACACGGGTGATCGCGGCCACGAACCAGGATCTCAAGGAATTGGTCGCCGCTGGAAAATTTCGCGAGGATTTGTTTCACCGACTCGATCTTTATCGTATCCAGATTCCGCCGTTGCGCGAACGGGGCGAGGAAGTGGCCAGGCTGGCGGAGTTGCTGCTGGAAAACTTGTGCCGCCGGCACCGCGTGCCGGGCAAGAGTTTGACGGCGGGCGGGCGGCAGCGGCTGATGGCATATGCATGGCCGGGCAATGTGCGCGAACTGGCGCACGAGCTTGAACGCGCGATTGTGTTCGAGGGTGGCGCGGAGTTGAATCTGGAGCAGTTACAGACACCCATCGATCCCAACAAAGCGGCCGCATACGCGGAATGGTTGAATCCAGACTTTCATTTTCCACCGGAGGGTTTTGTGCTCGATGATGCCGTGGCGGCGCTCATCGGACGCGCGTTACAACAAACGGGCGATAATGTTTCCGCCGCGGCGCGGTTGTTGGGAGTGTCGCGGGATTTCTTGCGTTACCGCCTCGGCGGTGGTAGGAGTAAACCGGATGCTTCCACTGGGGAATAGCGCTCAATTCCCCCGGCGGAAAGACCCTGGCAGTGGGTGAATTGACCCATAGGAACCAAGCGAAGATGGCCCGCACGTGGGCGATTGAATGAATTTGACCAACGTTCACCCCAGACTGGTCAAATTGAAAGGCGGTGGCATGAATCGTGCTTAAAATGACTCAAGAAGGAACCAGCGGAGGCTGGCTCCCATGGACGAAGGTTCCGAAATAATGAAAGCAGTTCGTTACTTAATTTTGACGGTAGTAGCCGTTGCGAGTCTCTGTGCATCGCGCAGTGGTTGGGCGCAAGTGATCTCGAATCCTCCGACGGTTGTTCCTCTGCCTCCTGTTGTCGTGGTTCCGCCGACTGTTACATATCTTGGCAGTGTGCCGAGCGGCGTCAAAACCATGATCACCAGCTTTGCCGTAACGCGCGACAATTATCTGGCGACGCAAAATTTGCTGCTTATCCGAATGAAGAAAGCGACAACCGCAACGGAGCGGCAGCAAATCCGGGCGGAGTTGCAGGCTAATCGCCAGGCCTTTTTGGCCACGCTCAAAACCTTCCGCGAACAACTGAAGACGGAGTTGGCGGCACTGAAAGGTAAGATCAGTCATGAGGAGTTTTTGCGAATCATTGACGCCGCGCATAATGCGGGCATTGAAGGCGGCCTTAACCATCATAGAGGTCATTGAATAGGTACCACTAGGTTTCTGAACCGGCTAAACCTGAAGCATGCAAGCCTGTCGGCCCTGGTGGGTCGCCCGACTTTCTTTGCAGGTGGTGGGCGCATTTGGCGGCGTTGGCTGATGATCATGTCCTATTTATCCGTGTTCGCGCTTGGCAGTCGTGGCGGTGAAAACCCGCCGTCGGCAACCGATCTCATTTCGGAAAACGAGCCGCTCTGGACGCAATCCATGCTTTGGGACCAGCAGATCGCGCTCTCCTCCGGGCTGGGTTATAAAGACAATGTCCTCTTGAGCGCTTTCAATCCACGCGGAAGCGCATTCTTCATCAACGGACTGGATTTGATGGTTCTACGGTTGCCATTGGACGGTTGGAAGGTGGTGGGCGCAATCGCGGGCGATGACATACGGTATTGGCGCAACGTGGGTACTAATTCGGAAGATTCCTTCATTTCCAGCCTCCGCATCGAGCGGGAATGCCCGGAGGGCTGGACGGCTGGCTTGGAATGGCGCGCTCTCTACGAAAACCAGGTGCTCGAGATTACCACCAGCAGGGCGGCGCCGGCCACGGCGTTGGTGGAAGGAGACGGTATTACAGCGCAGCCTTCGGTGCGCAAAGACTTCAAGGCCGGTTTGTGGCTGCAGGTGGAAATGCCGATCACCCGCTGGACTATGGCGGCGCCGTTGGATGACTATTGGGAGTTCGGACCGATCGTGACGGTGGGATACGATTTTGGCAAGCAATCCGAAGTCACCGCGAGCTACGGAGCTTCGTATCAACTGCACGAGGATTGGGCGGCCTTGGACCCTTATGGCGACCCGCTGCCTGACCATCTGGAGATATTCCAAGATCGGACGGAACTCGCCTGGCGGCAGTATTGGGATTCGCGCCGGTATTTGCATACGTCCACGCGTTTGATTTTTGCGTACGACGAAGACAACGGCGGCGGTTATTTCAATTATTACCAGTATCAAATCGTCCAGGATCTGCTCTGGCAAACGGCCAACTGGCAAGTCAAAGGCAGCGCGCAACAGGTGTACGAGCTTTATCCGGTCCAAGGGGTTCATACCTTGAACGGCCAGCTTCTGGACCGGAATTTAACGGATTTATCCTTCGAGGTGGAGCGCCGCCTGTTCAAACAATGGAAGGGCTTCGGCAAGGTGGAATACCAACGCGGGCATTCCAACTACAGCGGCAATGCCGGCGACTATATGGCAAGAATCTTCTCCTGCGGCCTGCGCTGGGAATTTTAGAGTCTCTGAGCTAAACTAATGACGACATGAGAATCGCCCCACCCATCGACCGACCGATTCAACGCGCGCGTTGGGCGCCCTTGCTGGTCATCGGGTTGGCGCTGGCGGTGCTGGGCGGGACTCTGGCGTGGTCCGCGCTGGATCTGCGCGCGCGCATTCGCTTCCAAATCGTTGAGCGTGAAGGAGAGATCCTCGACGCGGTGACGCTCATGCAACATAGCAACGACCAAACCAACGGCGAGACGATGGCCTCGCTGGCTGATCCAGGCGAGCAGTTTCAACTCGCCATGGAAGTTTCCCTTTTTCGCAACGTGCTGGGCGTGCGGCTCTATTCCGCCGACGGCGAATTCGTCAATGCGTTTCCCGTGTACATCGCCGAGGCCGCCCTGCGGGCTTCTGATTTGGCGCAACTGAGGAACCTTCAGCCGGTCAGTTATTTTTCCGCCAAGGCCCGGATGCAGGAACAAGATCTGCTGGCCGAAACCAACAGTGCGGCCGAGCCGCTTTTATTCGTGGATGTGCCGTTGCGCACGGACGGTGATCAGCATTTGGCCGGGGTAATTCAGTTTCTCATGGACGGCAGCAGCATCGCCCGTCAATACGCCGATCTGGACCGGAACCTGGCGCTGAAATTCTCCGCGGCCTTCGTTGTGGCTGCGGGCATCTTGATGACCGGACTGGGTCTGGCTTTGCGACGCGTGCAGCGCGCGAATCAAGAATTGGCCCAGCGCACCGACAACCTTCTGCAAGCCAATCGCGAACTGGCGCTGGCCGCGCGCACTTCGGCGGTGGGCGCCGTCGCCTCTCATTTAATTCATGGACTGAAAAATCCATTGAGCGGACTGCGCAATTTCGTCCATGCCCAGAACGCGGAAAAGAGCGACGGCTCCGACACGGAATGGCAAATGGCCCTGAGCACGACGCAACGCATGGAAGAATTAATCAACCGGGTAGTGCGCGTGTTGCAGGAACAACAAAACGGCGCGGAATATGAAATCTCGATTGCCGAATTGGCGGGGATACTCGCGCCCAAGGCCGAGGCACTGGCAGACTCGGCCGGCGTTCGCTTCGGAACCCGGGTTCTCGTTGACCGAACCTTGTCCAACCGCGAAGCGGATCTGATTTTATTGATTCTCGAAAACCTGGTGCAGAATGGAATCGAAGCGACTCCTCCAGGCAAGGGCGTCGAAGTCTGCGTGACGGGTGACGTCGGGGCGATCAACTTTGAGGTTTGCGATCAAGGCGCCGGTCTGTCGCCGGCCATGCAAGCGCGGCTGTTCATGCCCTGCACCTCGGGGAAAAAAGGCGGCGGCGGAATCGGCTTGGCCATCAGCAAGCAACTGGCGCAATCTCTGGGCGCGGAATTGGAACTGACGCAGAGCAGCCCTTGCGGCTGCACCTTCCGGCTCCGGTTGCCGCAACAAGCCGCGGGCGCAATGGAGGGCGCGGCCGATGGACACATTTTGAACATGGATCAACCTCGTTAAGTGTTCATTCCTTTCTATGCGTCTCGCGCGACTCGTCTGGCTGATCATGTTCTGCACGGCCGTGCCGGTTTGGCCCTCTTCGGCGCAAAACCTGAAGTGGACATGGTCCAATCCGCAGCCGCACGGCAACGATATAGTGGGCATGGCTT
>PLIU01000210.1 GCA_003140095.1 Verrucomicrobiales bacterium
GGCTTCCATGCTCAGGAGTGAAAGGCTGGGGTGAACACCCCATATAATTCGGACTCTCCAGCAACTACCTTGCTTTTGATGAATAACACACATGCGATCAAAGGTGGTGAAAGCCAGAAAGCTGAAGCAGGTCTTTGGATTGACCATCGACAGGCTTTCATCGTGGTCTTGTCGAAAAGCGGGGAAGAAACAAAGCGGATAGAATCAACCGCGGAAAAGCAGCTTCGGCGTTCCGGCGAGCCAGCCACGGGGCGATTTGAATACCAGGCCGTTCCTGCCGACGATTCGCGCCAGCGAGAGTACACCGGGCATCTGCCGCGCTACTACGATGAAATCGTCGCGTATCTTCGCGATGCTGGAGCCGTCCTGATCTTTGGTCCCGGCGAAGCCAAGGGTGAACTGAAAAAGCGATTCGAGAATGGCAAAGCCGGAGCACGGCTCATCACGACTGAAACGACCGACAAAATGACCGAGCCGCAGATTGTGGCGCATGTCCGCCATCACTTTTGCCACGAGGCGACTAAACAGGGCGTTTGACTGAGGTTGACTGTTCTAGTTGGAGCGATGAATTGATCGGTTGTCAATTGTTCAATGTCCCGTCGGGCTAACTTGTCAGGGTTTTTACAAGATTGGCCTGAAAGCGTATCTGGACGAGTTCAAATTGAAAGCATGAAAAAATTGACGGCGATCATTCATCAAGGGGGACTAATGAAGGCGGTTTTTGGGCGACTTGCCTGGGGGCCAATGGTCAAGGCGAGACCAAGTATGAATGCCTGCGCAACCTTGGAGCGGCCGTTCACCTTCTGCTAGAGTTCGGGCGGGAGGAAGCTTTCCGGCTTGACCCACAAGCATTCCGCCCGGCGATTGATCGATTGGCTTCACGAGCCAAGGCTTGGAAATCCCTGCACCGCATGGGCGTTTATTGGTCGCGTGAGCCGTGGCTACCTGGTCCGATGGCGGAAGAACCAGAATAACATTCCCATTGATAAAACAAACAGAAGCACCGCGATCGCGGTCCCAACCACTCTGATCGCCGCCGCGCGTTGCAGCAGTTTTTCGCGCTTGGCTCTTTCGGCCTCCCGAAAAAGGGCGAATTGAGCCTCGATCAGGGTAGGGTCGGCGGATTCGTCTTTGAGTCGCATGGCCAGCCAGGGGCCGCGCACCGGGCCGAACGCCTGCGGCGGCGGGGCCGAGGCGGTGCAAAAGCCGGCGGCTCTTGTCCAGAAGGGCGCGGTCTCCGCCGTCCAAAGCCGGAACAAACCATGGTTGCGCGCCATCGTTTCCAAACGTTGCCAGAACAGTGGCCGCAAGGTGTCGCTCAACGCAAAATCGGCAAAGGTTTCGGAATGAATCTTGCCATCGGCCCCAGCCACTTGCAACCCGATCGCGGCGACGATGCGGCCGTCGGGGCTTTCGGCCACTTGGAATTCCGTGAACCGCTTTTCCAACTCCGCCGCCGGCAACGCCGCGGCCGCCCAAACGGCCATCAATTGTTTCAGGTCGTCAGTGGTAGCCCGTCGAACTCGGTAACTAGGCGTCGTCACCGCTCAATCTCCGTTCGGATAGGACCCGAGCACCTTGGCAAAGTTGCAGGCTTCTTCCAGGGAAGCGATGGCTGCGGCCACCTTGGGGTCCGTGAAATGGCCGTCGCAATCGACGAAGAAGAAATACTCCCAGGCCTTGCGCTTGCTGGGGCGCGACTCGATTTTGGTCATGTTCAGCTTATAGCGCCGGAAAGGCTCCAGCGCGTGATAGAGCGCGCCCACTTTGTCCGCGATGCTGAACATCAGGCTGGTGCGGTCGCGCCCGGTGGCCGGGCCGCACTGGCGGCCCAGGACCAGGAAGCGAGTGGCGTTGTCGGAGAAATCCTGGATGTCGCGCTCGATGATCTTGAGATTGTATTTTTGGGCGGCCAGCAAGCCGGTGATGGCGGCGGTCTTGCGGCGCAAAGCCTGGTCTCCCTGCCCGGCCAATTCGGCGGAACGGGCGTTGGAGGAGGTTTCCAGGATTTCCGCCTTGGGCAGGTTGCGCTGCACCCAAATCCGGCACTGGGCCAGCGCCTGCGGATGGGCGTAAAGGCGCTGCACGTCCTTGAGCCGGGCGTGGCCGGCCAAGCCATACTGGATGGGCAGAATGATCTGCGCGACAATGCGCAAATTGCTGTCAACAAACATGTCCAAAGTGTGCGTCACCACCCCTTCGGTGGAATTTTCCACCGGCACCACGCCGTAATCGGCGCGGTTCTTGCCGACCTCGATGAAAATGTCGGCGATGGTTTTCTGGGCCGCGTAGCGGAGGCTGGAGCCGAAGCGTTGCAACGCGGCCTGATGGGTGAAAGTCGCCTCCGGCCCGAGGTAGGCAATGGTCATGGACTTCTCCAGTGAAAGCGCGGCGGACATGATCTCCCGGTAAATGGCGCGCAAGGATTCGTCCTTGATCGGACCTTGGTTGAGTTTGCAGATGCGCTGCAAAACCACCCGCTCGCGATGCGGGACGTAGATGGCCTCGCCGCCATGGATCTTGATCTCGCCGATCTGCAAGACGTGCCGGGTGCGCTCGTTGAGCAGCCGTATGATGCGCGCGTCCAGCTTGTCGATGGCCTTGCGATGATCGGTGAGGGTCATGCCGGCGGCGGGGATTCGGGGGGCGCTTCTGAGGACGGCTTGGGTTCCAGGGATTCCACTTCCGCCAGGGCGAGTTGTTCCGGCGGGGCGGTCGCCAGGCCGGGGTCTGCTGTCAATAACTGTTCCGGCCTGGTCACCGGAATGCGGCGCAACTCATCGGCGGCGGGCAGATCCTCCAGGCTGCGCAAGCCAAAATACTCCAGGAACATCGGCGTGGTGGCATAAGTCATGGGGCGCCCGATGACTTCCGCCCGGCCCGCCTGCTCGACCAGCCCGCGCTCCAGGAGCGTTTGCATGACGCCATCGACGGCCACGCCGCGGATTTGCTCGATTTCCGCGCGCGTCAGTGGCTGGCGATAGGCGATGATGGCCAGGGTTTCCAACGCGGGCTGGGAGAGGCGCGGAAGACGCGCCTTGGCGCCGACCAGCGCGATGATCCAGGGCGCGAATTCCGGTTCGCTGGCGAATTGCCAGGCGCCGGCCACGCAGACCAGGCGGTAACTGCGCCGCGCGGCCTGGTGGTCCTTTTGCAATTCCTCCAAAGCCGCGACGATGGCGTCCTCTTTGGTCTTCTTGAAGGGCCTGGCCTCCTCGCCATGCTCGGGGGCCTCGGCCAGGATCTCGCGCAGTTCCTTTGGGTTGAGCGGCTTTTGCGCCGAGAA
>PLIU01000220.1 GCA_003140095.1 Verrucomicrobiales bacterium
GCCACGCGCATCACCGACCTGGTGATGAAACAAATATTTGTCCACGGCTTTTTCCACGCCGACCCTCATCCGGGGAACATTCATATATTGCCGGGCAACGTGATTTGTTTTTTGGATTTCGGCATGGTGGGATTCCTGGATGAGCAAACGCGCCAGACCTTCGCCAAATTTGTCATGGGCATCGCCCAGCGCAACGAGGCCGCCACCGCCGCCGCCCTGCTCAAACTGGCGCACGCCGATCTGGACCCCCCGCGGGCCGGATTCGAGGGGGACGTGGCCGAATTCATGCACCGGCATTTCTACCGTCCGGTGGGCGAAATGGTCTTTGGCCAGCTCATCAATCATCTCTTCTACTTGACTGAGCGCCACAATCTGACCCTCCCGGCGGACCTTTCGGTCATGCTCAAGGCCCTCGCGCTGATGGAAGACCTGGTCTGCCGCCTGGACCCCGGCCACGACATTATCACCCAAGCGCGGCCCTTCATGCGGCACATGCTGCTCCAGCAACTGGGTCCGCGGCGCCTCCTGCGGCACTGGCTGGAGTTCGGGGGCGAAGCGGCCGAATTGGCGCGGGAATTACCCTTGGAAATCCGGCGGCTGATGGCCCAGCTCAAAGAAGGCCGGGCGCGCTTTCACGTTCATCATCAGGGCTTGGAAGGATTGATGAACACCCTCGAACGCATCGTCAACCGTCTGGCCTTCGCCCTGGTGCTGGCCTCCTTGATCATTTCCTCCTCCGTAATCGTTCACGCCCGTGTGCCGCCGCTGTGGGGCCACCAGGTCTCGGCCATCGGCGTGGTCGGCTATCTTCTGGCGGGTTTGATGGGATTCTGGCTCTTGATTGCCATGTTGCGCCACGGGAAGATGTGAACTTCATGGCCGCTTGAGTCCCATCACCAGCAGAATCAAATCGACAATGAACAGCAGGACAATGGTCACCTCCAGCGTCAGCATCCACTGGTTGATGCGGTCCTGGCTCAGCAATTGGTAAAGGTCGTCCAGCGTTTTGAGCTTCTCGTCGATGGTCCGGTGCCAATCGCCCAAATGAAAGCGGGCCGCAATGTTTTCGTAGAGGCGCGCCAGATGCCAGTCGCCAAAAAACTTGGTGATGTTCGACAGCTCGTCGCTGAAACGCGCCAGATCAAGGCGGATTTCGCGCAGCTCCCGCATCACCTCCCGGCTGCGCCGGGGCTGCCGCGCCAAGTCCCGATAAGACCGCTCCAGCGCCGTGTCCAAAATGCGGTCGTAAGCCTCCAACTCCGCCAACTGCAAATTCGCCAGCTCCAAGATGTAGAGGATTTCGTCCAACTGCCCCGGTTCCTGCACGATCAAGGCCGCGTCCCAATCCAGCACAGCCAGATCGTTTTCGTAGTAGCTCAAATAACGTCCCGTCGATTCGTCCGCTTCCTGCCGGGAAAGCTGGTTCACATCGGACTCCTGCGTCAGCAATGCCGCCACTTCGCGCCGGTGCTGATGCAGCCAATCCTCGGCGCTGAGCGGCCGTCCGTCCTCCGCCACCAACGGAGCGTCAATACAAAAAACCGTGTAAGCCTCCTCCTCCGCCAACTGCGCCACCGGCTTGATGCAATAACGGGCCAGTTCCCGCCGCGCCTCTTCGGCGATCTGCCGCACCTCCTGGTTCAATTGGCCGTTGGAAAACTCCAAATCGTGGAACGCCACCAGGTCCGCGATCGCGGGCACTTCAAAAGGCACCGACACCGTGATGCTCATCGCGCCGACCGGCAGCAACTTCAAGCTCCGCTCGATGCGAACCGGCCCGTTGGGGCCGATCCGTTCCATCGGCGGCAACCGCACCATCTGCGGCCGGTAAAAAAACAAATGCCGCGGATTGCGCCGGCTGGCATCGACCGAAAACTGCGCCACGGGCTGTCCCAGCAATTGCGGCAGCGGCAGGCGCAACATTTCATAGGCCACGTCAAAAGCGTAAACGTAGATGACCCGGCCGACGTATCGCTTGACGCCCCTGGGCGGTTGGATGGATGGCGGCAATTCCAGCATAGTCCATACCGTAAATCACAACAACCTCGCGAAAAAGCCTAAATGCGGCTGGAATCCCGTTCCGTTCAGCCCGGTAGCCGACTTTTGGCAGGGCGCGCAGGATTCGCCACAAGAGTTTGCAGCCAGAATTTGAAGGTGTTGACTTGACCCTGAAAAGGTGCGAATATGCGCTTTGGGGAGAGGGTCTCATGCGTTATTGGAATGCAGCTTGATAGTGAGGTTCCAAGCAGAAACGCAAGAACGCTCCGCCCTTATTTATTGATCGACTGATTGACTGAAAGCTTAATTATGAAAACGAAAAAAAGCGCGGCGCTAGCCGTCCTGAAACCGACCGAAATAAAATCCACTTCCAGCGCTCTGAACTCTAATTCTGGCGCACTAAAATCCACTTCCAGTGCTCCGAAGCCCACTTCCGGCGCAGCGAAATCCACTTCCGGCGCTCTGACCACCATCGAGGTGAAAATAGACGTGGGCTTTGGCAACGCGGTCTTTCTGCGAGGGCAAGGCTCCGGCCTGACGTGGGACCACGGCGTGCCGCTGGCCTGTGTTGACGGCGGCACTTGGCGCTGGTCGCAAACCGTGGCCTCCCCAATCACCTTCAAGGTGCTTCTGAACGACCAAGTTTGGTCCGCCGGAAACGACTTCGTCGTTACCCCTGGCCAAAAACTCGAGGTATCACCCAGTTTTGCATAAAGGGATGATCGTCTGGCGACAACGCCCATGCTCTGGGGGCCGCCATGCGTTCATGAAATAACGGGGAAAGTTGAATGAGCCACGTTATCAAAGCGCTCCTTTGTCATTTCGACTGGAGTGTTGACGTGATATCGTGCCCGCTTGATCCAAGGTCGCCGCCGTGAAAGAAGCTTGGTCAAACGCCATGCGTTTTCCCTTTGGCGTTTTCCCGCTTGACCTTGGGCAGTCGGCACCCTAAGCACTGGCCATGAAAATTTGCCTCTTTGGCATCACCGGCATCCCGACGGGCAACCACAACATCAAGGACGCCCGTCTGGACCAAGCCGATAAATTGGTGGAAGCGCAGAAGAAGTCTTATGCGCAGGTGGTTCTGGCCGAGGAGAAGGAACTGGCGGTCTGTGACGCCATTCTGACCAGCCGCGCGGCCTTGAGTGACTTGCTGATGAAGGACCTGGATTTCGTCGAGACGCGGCTCGGACGCGATGCGGGCGAAGCGGAGCGGAAAGTGCTGCAAAAAATGGCCGAAGGGCTGGTCAGCGAGACGCCCGTAGCGAAGCTGGGCTTGACAGCGGAGGATTTGACGGCAATTTCGGCGCATAGCTTTGTCACCAACCGCCCGGTGGTGGTGGCTGATGAGGCCGAATTGACGGCGCCGGACGCTC
The DNA here is from genome assembly GCA_003140095.1 of Verrucomicrobiales bacterium. Lineage (GTDB taxonomy): Bacteria > Verrucomicrobiota > Verrucomicrobiia > Limisphaerales > Palsa-1400 > Palsa-1400. Next base: position 3,375 of record PLIU01000220.1, read on the forward strand.
TGCTGGTGCGGGCGTTGGCGGAGAGCGGCTACATTTGCTTCCTGACCGTCGGCGGCAAGGAGAACCGCGCCTGGCCCATCCGCGCCGGCATGACGGCCTGGGAAGCGGCGGGCACCGTCCACACCGACATGCAGAAGGGATTCATCCGCGCGGAGATTATCAGCTTCGCCGATTTCGCGGCGGCGGGTGGGGAAACACAGGCCAAGCGCGCCGGCAAAGTGCGGCTGGAATTGAAGAGTTATGTGATGCAGGACTACGACGTGGTGAATTTCCGGTTTAACAAATAAATCCAGCCTTCCCGTCATTTGCCAAAGCACCCCCGCACGGCTGGAGAAGGCTCGTGCTGTCAATCAAATTTCAGTTACCCGAGGCACGGCGCCGCGGTCGATTTTCTGCGATTTCCTAAAAACCAAAATATTGATGTTGCCTTCCTCGCCTCAACAGGGCAAATAGAGGCATGGCTAAAACATCAAAAAAAGCAAAACGAACACCGAACGCAGCCTTCATGAAACCGGTTACCCCGGACGAGAAGCTGGCCAAAGTTGTCGGTGACAAACCCCTGCCACGCACCGAATTGACGAAGAAGCTCTGGGCTTACATCCGCAAGAATGGATTGCAGGATGCGAAGAAGAGGACCTTCATCAATGCCGACGAAAACCTGAAGGCGGTGTTCAACGGCAAGAAGCAGGCCAGCATGTTTGAGATGACCAAGCTAGTCTCCGGACACGTCAAGAAATAACGGCTCTCTGAGAGGCCGGGTCATGGCCCAAGCTCTCGACGCCACTCCCCGTACGTGGAGTGCCGCGTCGCCAAGGGTTTCATTCGTCTTTGGTGAAGCGGGAGATTTCTCCTCTCCGAGGGGCTGAAATCCGGGAATCCGGGTGCGATTTGATTTGCGCGTCTGGTCATTCCCGATTACTATATGTTTCATGCATGTAGTAAAGGACGGGGGAAAAACTTGCTGGATCGCAGTGATCGTGATCTTGGTTTCCGCCTGTTTGGCGCCGGGGCAAACGCCTCAACGAACGATTCTGTCCGGCCAAATGCCGCCGGTGGTTCTCAGTCTGCGACCGCTGGGCCGCCTTGACGGTTCGACCCGCTTGAGGTTGTCCATTAACTTGCCCTTGCACGATCAGGGAGCGCTGACCAATCTAATCCAGGAGATCTACGATCCCGCCAGCCCTTTGTACCACCATTACCTGACGCCGGAAGAGTTCGACGCCCGGTTCGGCCCCACCGAGAAGGATTATCAGGCTGTCATCGATTGGGCGACCCGCAGCGGTTTCACCGTCACGTCCCGTCATCCCAATCGGATGATTCTGGAAGTCATGGCGTCGGTCACGGACCTCGAGCGCGCGTTGCAGGTGACCATGCGGACTTATGCGCACCCAACGGAGCCTCGCACGTTTTTTGCGCCGGATACCGAGCCGTCGCTGGACATGGGCGTCCCGATTTTGAACATGGGCGGCCTGGACAATTACGCCCGTCCGCATCCCAAGAATCTGCGGCGCGCTCCATTGAAGGCACCTGCGAAGGCCACGCCCCACAACATCGGGTCGGGACCGAACGGCAATTTGGCCGGCTTCGATTACCGGGCGGCCTACGCGCCGGGGGTCCCGCTGACGGGAACCGGCCAGAGCGTGGGGTTGCTGGAGTTTGACGGGTATTATGCTGGAGACATCACTTCGTACGAGAGCCTGACGGGCGTGTCGAATGTTCCTTTGCAAGTAGTCCTGCTCGATGGGTTCAATGGAGTTCCAGGCAGCGCCGACAGCGAGGTGGCCCTGGACATCGAGATGTCCATTTCCATGGCGCCCGGACTGTCGAGCGTGGTGCTTTTTGAAGCCGGCCCTAACGGTGTGCCCAACGATGTGCTGGACACCATGACCACCTACACGCAGATCAAACAATTCAGTTGTTCCTGGGATTTTGGCCCGATTTCGTCTGGGACGCGAACTGCGATGGACGATTATTTCATGAAATTTGCCACTCAGGGGCAATCCTTCTTCGATGCTTCCGGCGACCTGGGCGCAGCCACCAATGGAGTTGCCATCTCGCCACCGGATGACGACGTTTACGTCACGCTGGTGGGCGGAACCGTGCTCGGTACCGCAGGTCCGAGTTCCGCGTGGCTGTCCGAGACGGTTTGGAATGCCCAGGAAGGGCCGGGCTACAACGAAAGCAGCGGCGGCGTGAGCACCAGCTACGACATTCCTCTTTGGCAAAAGGGTGTCAACATGACCGCCAACAACGGATCGACGGCCAAACGCAATTGTCCGGATGTGGCCATGGTGGCCGACAACATTTTCATCGTGGCGGACAACGGCCAGCAGGAAACCACGGGCGGCACCAGTTGCGCCTCGCCGATGTGGGCGGGGTTCGCGGCGCTGGCCAACCAACAAGCCGTGGCCGCCGGTCTGCCGACCATCGGCTTCCTCAACCCGGCCCTCTACCACATCGGTACCAACTCCGGTTACACGGCCTGCTTTGACGACATCACCGTTGGCAACAACACGAACACAACCTCCCCGAGCCATTGGCTGGCCGTGCCGGGCTATGATCTTTGCACGGGTTGGGGCAGCCCTTCCGGCGGCAGCTTGATCATCGCCCTGGCGCAGCCCGACGGTTTCCAGATCACACCCGGAAGAGGCGCGGTCGCCAACGGGCCGGCCGGCGGTCCCTTCACCACATTAACGCAGACGTTTTCGTTGACGAACACGGGCAAGACCGCCTTGAACTGGTCGCTGGGCACGACCTCGCTCTGGCTGAATGTGTCGAGCACCGACGGCACGCTGGCGGCGTCCGGCGGAGGCGCCTCCGTTTCCCTGAGTTTGAATTCAGCCGCCAACCTCCTTCCCGGGGGCGTTTACGTGGCCAACCTGTGGTTTACGAACCTGAGCAGCGGACTGGCGCAGCTCCGGCAATTCACCCTGCAGGCGGGCCAGGACTTGGTGCTGGACGGCGGATTCGAAGCGGGCGATTTCTGCTATTGGACCCTCACGGGGGACGCGAACGTCTATTACGACAATTTCGTGGATTTCACGGGTGATCCAGAAGGCACGGGCTACTCGGCGTACGCGGGGGAAGACTTTGCCGCCTTTGGCCAGCCTTCCGACCTCGCCTATCTTTCACAACCCCTGCCCACGCGGGCGGGCCAGCTTTACCTGCTTTCGTTCTGGTTGGAAAATCCCGCCGGCGCGACACCCAATGAATTCCTTGTCCAGTGGAACACCAACTCCGCTTCCCAGAATGTCATTTTCAACCAGATGAACATGGGCGCTTTTGGCTATAGCAACCTGCAATTCGTGGTCTATGCCTCGACTAACATCACCACCTTGCAGTTTGGGGCCAGGAACGACAACGATTTTTTCGTGCTGGATAGCGTGAGCGTCATGCCCGTGCCGGCGCCCACGTTCCAGGCGCCTGCGGTGATCGGCGGGAACTTGCAACTGGCCTGGAGCGCGCTTCCCGGCCTGGAGTATCAGGTGGAATATACCACAAATCTGGACCAAGGAAACTGGCTCGATCTCGGGAGCGTCATCACTGCCACCACCAATCCCATGACGTCCTCCGATAACATTGGTCCCGACCCGCAACGCTTCTACCGCGTTGCACTTTTGCCGCAGTAACGGCGGCCCTGCCCTGCGGGCAAGAATCCGCGCCTTCCACAATCTTCCAAAAACATGCCTGCAAAACCGTTGGCGCCGATCCTAAGAGCAGTGGGCGTGGCAGTCATTTCCATCGGTTTGGCTGGGACCGCCAGCGCACAGACTCCGGCCACGCTGGTCGATATTGGCATCACGGCTCCGACTCCAGGGATGTACGATATCTCACAATTGAGCACCAGCGGGGATGTTGATAAACCTGACGGCCTCAATTACTACACCGACGACGGCGTGAACTATCCTATGGTCGGGGAGCCGGGCCAGACGTTTACGACAGGCGGCGGCGTTACTTTGACTTCAGTCGCCTTTAAAACCGGGGGAGGCGAGCAAAGCGACTTGGGCACGTCACAGAGCTATCTCCTCCATCTGTATTCGGTGAGCGGCACTGCCGCTACGTTGATCGCGACTTTTGGCGCGAACAATTTTGTCTTTACGAACGGTGACTGGTTGAGGTGGAGCGGCTTTTCGGTGACGCTGGAGACCAATGCCAGCTATGCATATTCGTTTGGCCGCACGGCTAGCGGCGGTGGGTACGCGGAACTATACAATGCCTCCAACAATCCGTACGCCGGCGGGCAAATAGCTCTCATTCCTCCGGGAGGAGGAACAATGACTTTCGGCGCCAGCCATAACTTCGACGCCGTTTTCGATCTGGGACTGAACACCCCGCCGTTCCCAATCGCCGTGCTGGCGGCCAATCCGGTCGGATACTGGAGGCTCAACGAGACCGGCAATACTTCCAGCGGGACCTTGGTGGCCGCCGATGCCGCCCATAATTTCAACGGCATTTACGGCAGCGCCTCCGCCGATGGAGTTCCAGGGCCGACGCCCTCGATCGGCTTCCCCGGTTTTGAGAGCGACAACTCCGCCGCGGAGTTTACCAACGGCGTGGCCAATTCCTTCGTCACGCTCCCGGCCTTGAACCTGAACACCAACACCGTGACCATCACAACCTGGGTTTACCCCATCGGGACGCCGGCCTATTACGCGGGCATCGTCTTCTGCCGCAACGGCGGTGACGCCTCCGGCTTCTGCTTCACACAAAACGGACAGATCGGTTACACTTGGAACCAGAATAACGAGGATACTTGGAGTTGGTTGTCCGGCTTGGTTCCGCCGCCGGGGCAATGGTCGTTCATTGCGCTGGTGATCTCCGCGACCAACGCCGTCACCTATCTTTGCAACACAGACGGCCAGTCCTCGGCGACAAATCCGATTGCCAGCACGGCCGAGGCCTTCAGCACCAACACCCTGATCGGAGACGATAACTATGACGGCGGCAACGGAAGCCGCACGTTCAACGGCGTGATGGACGAGGTGGCCATTTTCAACTGCGCGCTCACTCCGGCCCAAGTGTTGAACCTCTATTTTGACGCCGCTGGAGGCGCTCCGCGCGTGGGCGCAACGACTGCTTCACCTTCCAACACCGTGTTTGCCGGCACGACGGTTACGCTCAGCGCAACGGTCCTCGGCTTGGCGCCTTTTTATTACCAATGGCAGACTAACGGGGTGAAAATGGCAGGCGCCACCGACGCCACATTCGTGTTGACAAATGCGGTGGTGTCCGATTCAGGCAATTACGATGTGGTGGTGAGCAACAGTTCTGGCGCCAATCAGAGCGCAACGCTCGTTTTGATCGTCTATCCTTCGTCAGCGCCTATCATCACGCAGCAGCCGGCTCCAGCTTCGGCCACGAACTACGTGGGAGGATTGGTGACTTTTGCGGCGGCAGTCAACGGCACCCCGCCGATTCAATTGCAGTGGCAGCACAATGATGTCAACATTCCCAACGCGACAGCCAGCAGCCTGACCCTGGCCTCCTTGCAGGCGAGTGAGGCCGGAAGTTACACCTTGATCGCCTCCAGCCTCCTCGGCGTCACCAACAGCTTGCCAGCCGTGCTGACGGTTCTCCCTCCGCCCAACCCTGACGCCCTCAATGTTCTGACCTATCACAACGACAATACGCGCCAAGGGGCAAATACCAATGAAGTGCTTTTGACCATTGCCAATGTGAATGTGGCCACTTTTGGGCGTTTGATTACCTATCCGGTGGATGGCTACATTTACACTCAGCCGTTGTACGTGGCCAATCTGGCCATTCCCGGACAAGGCACGCATAACGCGGTATTTGTCGCGACCGAGAATAACAGTGTCTATGCCTTCGATGCGGACAGCAACGCTGGGACCAATGGCGGATTACTCTGGCAAACCAACCTGGGCGCTGCGGCTTTGAGCAGCAACCACGAATTTGGCGACCGCTACAACGGGACCAATTACACCGACATCGTCCCGGAAGTAGGCATTACTGGCACACCAGCCATAGACCTCGCTGCTGGAATTCTCTATGTGGATGCCCGCACTCGCGTGGTGGGAGTCTCTACCAATTATTACCACTCGGTTCACGCCCTCAACATCACCAACGGCGCCGAGCAATCCTACAGCCCGGTCATCGTAACCAATTCGGTTCGTGGAACGGGCGTGGATGGCACCAACGGCGTGGTGACCTTTAACCCGGTGCAAGAGAATCAACGGCCCGGCATGACGCTGGCCGGCGGAATGTTATATGTCGCTTACGGCAGCTTTGCGGATACGGATCCCTATCACGGCTGGGTCATCGGTTTCAACGTCACCAATCTCCAGGCGTCGGCCAAGTATGAGTTTAATACCACGCCAAACGCCACCGTCGCCAATTTTGGCCCCAACGCCGGTGAAGGCGCGCTCTGGATGGGTGGCAACGGATTGTGCGTTGACGCCAACACCAATCTTTTCTTTGAAACTGCCAACGGCAGTTTTAGCGCCAATATAAACGGCGGGGACTATTCCGACAGTTTCATCCGGCTTTCGACCTCCAATGGCCTGACCGTGGCCGACTATTTTACGCCTTACAATCAAGCTACCCTGGCGGCGAATGACACGGATCTAGGCTCCGGCGGACCGATGCTATTGCCCGATTCAGTGGGAAGCGCGGCCCATCCGCACCTGATCGTAGGAGCCGGAAAGGAGGGCACCATCCACCTGGTGGATCGTGACAACATGGGACATTACAACGCCGCCAACGACAATCAAATCGTGCAGGAATTGCCCGGGGCTATTGGCAGCGCGTTCAGCACACCGGCCTACTTCAACAATCAGATCTATTATCAAGCCACCGGCGACGTGACGAAAGGGTTCATCATCACTAACGGGCGCATGGTCGCCACACCCGCCTCCGAGGCCACGACCAGCTTCAGCGCTTTGGGTGGCACGCCATCCGTTTCGGCCAATGGCACCAACAATGGCATTGTCTGGACCATCCAATCCGACGCCTTTGGCAGCAGCGGCCCGGCCGTTTTGCACTCTTACAACGCCACCAACCTGGCACTGGAACTTTACAATAGCAGCCAAAATCTGGCCCGCGACAATCCCGGCGGAGCGATTCAAATGACCACGCCAACGGTTGTCAACGGCAAGGTCTTCGTCGGCGCGCAGTATGCCCTTTGCATTTTTGGCAACAGCCTCTTTTTGGCCACGCCGGTGATTGCGCCGGCCGGCGGCCTCTTCACCAACGCCGTGACGGTGACTCTCTCGGATGCGTCGCCCAACTCCACGATTTATTACACTTTGGATGGAACCACGCCGACGACCAACTCGATGGCCTATACCGGCCCGTTCGTCTTGACGACCAGCGCCAACGTGCAGGCCATTGCGGCCGAATTCGGAGCCGTCAACAGCGGCGCGGCCAGCGTCGGATTCGTGGACAGCTCTGCCATCGGCAGCGGCACCGGGCTGTTGGGCCAATACTGGGCCGACACCACCAGCGCGGCTTTCACCAACATCGCTTTCTCCGCGTTGCCGACGCTGACGCGGACGGATGCCATGGTCAATTTCAACTGGAGCAGCACCGGCCCCAGCCCGCTCATCGGCCAGACCAACTTCGCCGTGCGCTGGACGGGTTGCGTGCAGCCGCAATACGGCGAGAGCTATACCTTCACCACCCTGGCCGAGAACGGCGTGGAATTATGGGTCAACGGCCAGTTGTTGATCTCCGACTGGACGGCCAGCGCCGGCATCCAAACCAACAGCGCAGCCATCACACTCAAGGCTCAGCAGCTTTATAACATCCAGATGAATTACTTTCAGAGCACGGGCAATGCCGTCGCGCAACTGCTCTGGAGCAGTCCTTCTACCGTGCAGGCGCTCATTCCGCAAACCCAGCTTTATCCCTACACCAATCCGCCGCCCGCCGTCGTGTTGGCGGCGCCAACCAACGGCTCGACCTACACGGCCGCCGCCACTGTTTCGTTCAGCGCCGAGGCGGACGCCCTTTACAATCCGTTGAGCTACGTCAACTTCTATACCAACGGTGTTCTCCTTGACACCGTCAGCAACGTGCCCTACGCGATTACCACAACCGGTTTGGCGGCCGGCAGCTACACCGTGACCGCCACCGCCACCGATGGCAGCGGCCTGAGCAGCACGTCTGCGCCCGTGGCCTTCACGGTCACAGCGGCCAGCGGCCTGCCCTACGGCCTGACCAATACGCCGGAAGCTCCGGCATTCTATAACATGCCGGCGACGTTCACGGGCGGGCCGATTCCATTATTGCTCTCGCAAACTGGAGTCTTTAGCAACACGTTTGCCATGGTTCCCACCAATGGCCTTATCCATTATTCTCCCAACACGCCGCTGTGGTCCGATAGCGCCCTTAAGACACGTTATATGTCCGTGCCCAATAACGGTGGTCTGGAGACTCCTGACCAGCAGATTGGCTTTGCTCCCACCGGCGGCTGGGGCTTTCCGTCCGGCACCGTCTTTGTCAAGACTTTTGAACTGCTCACCAACCTGAGCGATGCGAATTCCATACTGCGACTGGAAACCCGTCTGCTGGTGCGCGACATCAATGGAGCGGTCTATGGAGTGACCTACAAATGGCTGCCGGACAACAGCGACGCCGTGCTGCTGAGCAACAGTCTGACGGAAGCCATTCTAATCACCAATAACGGCGCCTCCTTCATCCAGAACTGGTATTATCCCAGCCCGTCGGATTGTCTGACGTGTCACACCAAGGTGGACAGCTACGTTCTCGGCGTCAACACGCGCCAGCTCAATGGAAACCTGGCTTATCCCTCCGGCGTGACCGACAACCAATTGCGCGCGTTGAACCGCCTCGGTCTATTCTATCCCGCCTTCGACGAGGCGAGTATCACCAACTTCGAGCAGCTTTCCAGCATCACCAATCAAAACGCCCCGCTGGTCCAGCGCGCGCGTTCTTACCTGGACGCCAACTGTGCCCTGTGCCATCAACCCGGCGGCACCGGCATCACATTTGACGCCCGTTACGAGACGCCGTTGACCAATCAGAACATCATCAACGCCACGGCGGCCTTTTCGCTGGGCTATGATAACGCCAAAATTGTGTCGCCTTCGGACATCTGGCGCTCCGTCCTCTACGAGCGGATGAACACGGTCAATGCGGCGATCAAGATGCCGGGTTTGGACCGCAACATGATTGACAGCAACGCGGTGGCCGTGATGGCCGGCTGGATCAACAGCCTGGGCGGCACTCCGGCGCTGGCCCCGCCGGTCCTCACGCCCGCCTCCGGCATTTTCACCAACGAGGTGACACTGACCTTGCAGCCCCCGGACGCCAACGCGACCCTCTATTACACTTTGAACGGGACGCTGCCGACGACCAACTCCACGCTCTACAGCGGCCCATTCGACTTGACCTCCAGCGCGGTGGTGATGGCCAATGCGTTTGAGACCAACTATGTCAACAGCGTGGCGGTGTCGGGAACGTTTACGATTGTGCCGCCGCTTTACAGTTTGTTCGCTCCCAGCTTCCTAACCAATGGCTCATTCCAGGCGCAGTATTGGGCGCCCGCGGGGCAAACCTACATTTTGCAAACCAGCACCGACTTGTTGAACTGGACCTCGTTGAGCACTAATGTGCCGAGTTCCGCCCCCTTTACTTTGGTTGATCCCGATCCCGGAGCCGGCAGCGCGGCCTGCCGCTACTATCGGGTCCTCGCGCCATGAAAACGAGCGGCATTCCCAATTCGTTGCGCCGAGTTTTCAGATGGCTTGACCCGCCGGCGGTCATGGCTGTCACGGCGATGTTCGCCGCCACGCAGTTGAACGCCATGGCGCAAATCAATGGCGCCGCATTGACCAATCGCGCGGATGGCAATGCCGGCCCGGCGCCACAAAATTTCCCAACCGTGGCCGAGCAGGCCCGGGCCTTCGAGCAGGCTACAGAGAAAATCCGGGACGATTGTATCGAAGGCCGCCGCATCATTTGCGGCCGGATTGTGAAGATACTGGCCGACGGGTTGGTGGTGGAGAGTGGTTACACCAACCTTATGCGGGCCCCCCTGGATAAATCCTGGCTGATGCCCGGCACGGTGAAGGCGACACGCGCGGCAAACTTGGTTGAAGGCAACGAGCCGGGATGCGTCTGCGACGGGTTGGTGTTTCTCACAGCCTTGCCCAAATCGCGCTCGGCCAAACCCCATCTCTATGATTACGTGGTTATAGAGGCTTATCCGGCCGGCCAATACACTTACACCTCCGTCGGAACCATCCGGCGAACCATCCGCCGCTTTTCCGGCACTCTGGTGAACGCGGTCAGGGTGAATCGCGCGGATGCTGGAATTCAACCGCCGACGATCCTGCGCGACGGGAAATGACAATTGCGCCAGCAGCGGCGGCTGGCTGAGGAAACACGGAACAAATACTTAAAAATTGAGATTTTGAAAGTTGCCTTGGGCCTGAGCAGATACAGCGGCGAGAATGCGTGCCAGAAAGAAACAAATTGCCCTCGGAGAATTCATATCATTGCCGCTTGGATGCAATGCTGCGGTACAGCGCAAACAGAACTGCCCCAATGCCTGTCAACGCGAGTGGGCTGGGTTCCGGAACGGCTTGAGGGGAAAAGGAGATGTCGTCGAGAACCCAGTTGTTCAGTCCCGCAGTCGATTCCTGAGCGGCGAATGTTAATTGCTCCGTCTGACCAGCCCACGCCGAAATAGTGGCGCCGTA
>PLIU01000504.1 GCA_003140095.1 Verrucomicrobiales bacterium
TCACAGAAGGCCGAGGCCCAGGCGGACGACCTGACGGCGGCTTCCAAAAACGCCTATCAGCTCCTGCGCGGGGAATTGGAGAAATATCGCTGGCGTTATGAAGGGGCGGCGGCTTTGAAAGACATTGAACTTGCCGTCCAGGAACTGCGCGACATCAACCAGGAACTCCGCCAGCAACCGCGTAAGAATAACCGCTCCGAACAAGCACAGTCCAAAATTCAACTGGCCAAAATCTGGGACCAGGAATTGCACAGAGCCACCGCTGAGGCTTCGCATCTGTTCTTCGATACGGCCAAACAAAAGGACGCCACCCTGGCCGAACGCTTTGCCGCCCTGAATGCCTCCACGAAGGCGGACAAGGAGTTGCAGCCGGCCGTGGCGAAGCTCTCCGCGGCTCTCAACGAGGACCGCGGCAAGGATGAGTTTGCCGACCAGGTCGAACAACGCCTGAACCAGATTTCAGAGCGTTACCGCGAGTTGAACGACCTCCAGGAGAAGATCAATCGTGAGCAGGTCGCGGTCGAGGCGCGCAAAGCATTCCCTCCGGCTCGCGCTTTCGCTCGCTCCCAAAAATCGCAGAACGATCCCGCCATCGCCGCCACTTTTGATAACATGAAGCAAGGCGTGGACAACGTGCTCCATGCGCAACGTGTTGTCGGTGACTACGAGGAAGCTCAAAAACTGACGGACCTGACCGGCGACTCGCCGCAAAACTCCAAGGGCAGCGAGACTGCCCAGCTTCTGCGCGACCTCGCGGGGCGCACCGATCGCAACCTATCCAGCCTCGCCCAAACCATCCCGCCGCCGATGCGCAAGGAGACCGCAGCCTTGGAGCGGCACAATTCAGACTCCCGGCAATCGGCGAGGCAGCTTGCCTCCCCGCGCCTGGCGATGGCGCTGGAAAGCTCGCGGCTCATGCTCCAGTCCGACCGCAAAACCGCCGTTGCTTATGGCCTTCTCGGTGAAGACCTTGGAGCGCTGGTGGATCAGCCCGGCAACCTGAACGCCCCGGCGCTCAAACCGCTCGCCGATCGTGCTGCCGCGCTTGCAGGCGAGAAAGGAGAGGAAGCCAGACAGGCTGAAATTCGGGCGGCCAATGCGCGCTTCAACCAACTCGCGACCGGCCACGCTGAAAACCCCGAGGTTCTCGCCGGCCGCCTGGACGAAATGTCCGCCCTGGCCAAAGAGGCCGCCGGCGAAACTACCAAACGCCAAGGGCTGGCGGCGCAACTCGATCAAATGAGCGAAATCGCTCAGCCAGTTGCCGACTGGGTGCAGTCAACCGATGCCCGGGAAATTGCCGCCAGCGCGGCTCATGAATCTTCCGCTGAAATCCAGGCCGCCCCCAGCCAATGGGAATCCTATAATGGCACTTCGCAAACCCTCGCGGATGCCGCCCGCCAAATTCGCATGGACACTGCGGTCAACGACTTGGCTGCCTTGAGTCCTTTCCCGGCGCCGCCAAGCCTTGCGGAAATAGAAAATCAAAGTGTTTCCTCCTCAGCGGACAGGAGCAGCAATTCCGGGGGTTTGGCTGGACAGGCCATCGGCCAGGCGGCCCCGCCCGGAGTCGATCAAGCCGAATGGGCGCGGTTGACAGAACGAATGCGCCAAGCCATCCGCAGCAGCGGCGTCGAGAATTTCAGCGAAGAGCACCAGTCCGCCATCCGCGCCTATTTCGAAAAATTGAGCTCCGACAGCCAGGGTCTCAATCCCAAGTAACTTTGCCAGGCATTAGGCGTTGATAACGGCCGCGTGGTTCCCTTATGCTTGCTCCCGCCGTGATCGCGCAGGCGCCGGCTTTCAGTTTCACAAGAAAAAAACGACAGGTTCACGCATGCAAAAAAAATGTTGGACTAAAACAGGACGGACCGTTCACCGATGGCTCTGGCCCTTCGTAGGCCTGCTCTGCGCGCTGCTGGCGGCCGGCTGCAAAAAATCCGGCGACACGCCCGCCGGCGGCGAAGGCGGCGACTTGATCAAAATCGGCGAATTTGCCTCGCTCACGGGCAAAGAAGCCACCTTCGGCCAAATGTCCCACCACGGCACGGAGTTGGCCATCGACGAGTTGAACGCCCGCGGCGGCGTGCTCGGCAAGAAACTGCAATTGTTCACCGAGGACGACCAGTCCAAGCAGGGCGAATCCAAGACCATCGCCCGCAAGCTCATTTCTCGCGACAATGTGGTCGCTCTGCTGGGCGAGGTGGCGTCCGGCCGATCCCTGGAGGCCGCGCCCGTTTGCCAGGAGGCCAAAATTCCGCAAATCTCGCCCTCCTCCACCAATCCCAAGGTCACGGAAATCGGGGATTATATTTTTCGGATTTGCTTCACCGACCCGCAGCAGGGCAAGGTCCTGGCCCGCTTTGCCCAAGGCACCCTCAAGGCCAAACGCGTGGCGGTGTTGACCGACGCCGGCACACCTTACAGCGTCGGGTTGGCCACTTATTTCAAGGACGCGGTCACGGCCGGCGGCGGGACCATCGCGATGGAGGAAAAGTACACCAGCGGCGACAAGGATTTTAAGGCGCAGTTGACCGCCATCAAGGCGGCCAACCCCGACGCCCTTTTCGTGCCGGGCTATTACACCGAGGCGGGCTTGATCGCGCGCCAGGCCCGCGAACTGGGCCTGATGGTGCCGATCTTCGGCGGCGATGGCTGGGAATCCTCTGAACTAGCCGCCATCGGCGGCGACGCCGTCGAGGGCACTTATTTCTCCACCCACTTTTCGCCGGAGGAAAAAAGGCCGGACGTGGAAAAATTCGTACAGGACTTCCAGGCCAAGTACGGAATCACGCCTGACGCCATGGCCGCGCTGGGCTACGATTCGGCCATGATCCTGGCCGACGCCATCAAACGAGCCGGCTCGGCCGAGGGACCCAAGGTGCGGGACGCGCTGGCGGCGACGAAACATTTTGCGGGGATCACGGGAGACATTACCATTGACGACCATCGTGACGCCAGCAAGCCCCTGGTCATCCTGCAAGTCAAAGGCGGCAAGTTTCACCTGGTCGAAAACATCAGCGCCGACTAACGCCCCTGCCCTGGCATGATTGTCTTCCTCCAGCAATTGATCAACGGCCTTTCGGTGGGCGCGGTCTATGCCCTCATCGCGCTGGGCTACACAATGGTTTATGGCATCCTGCGCTTCATCAACTTCGCCCACAGCGACGTCTTCATGGTGGGAGCGTACTGCGGCTTTTATTGCAGCCGGCTGGACTCGGGGCATACGCTGGCTGGCGGATTGCTGGTGATGGCCATCGCCATGGTGGCGTGCGCGCTGTTGGGCATCATCATCGAACGGCTGGCCTACCGGCCCCTGCGGGGGTCCTCCAACCTGGCGGTGCTCATCACCGCCATTGGCGTTTCGCTTTTGCTGGAGAACGCCGCCCAACTGGTTTTTGGAGCCGACCCCAAGGCCTTCCCGGCGCTTTTCCCGGAGCGAAATTTCACCAGCCAGGCCGGCTTGACTGTGTCAAGCAATCAATTGCTGGTCTTGGCGGTCACGGCCGTGTTGTTGGTCGCCTTGCAATGGATCGTTTTGCACACCAAGATCGGCACGGCCATGCGCGCGGTCGCCTTCAATCACCAGGCGGCCGCCTTGATGGGCATTAACGTGGACCGCGTCATCTCCTTCACTTTTGGCCTCGGCTCGGCCCTGGCCGCGGCCGGCGGCATTTTGTATGCCATGAACTATCCGTCCATCGATCCTTACATGGGCACCCTGCCGGGCTTGAAGGCGTTCGTCGCCGCCGTCTTGGGCGGCATCGGCAACATACCCGGCGCGGCGCTGGGCGGCTTCCTGCTCGGGCTGATCGAAACCTTGGTCAAGGGCAGCAAATTTTCCACCTACAGCGATGCCATCGCCTTCGCGGTCTTGATTTTGATTTTGCTTTTTCGCCCGGCCGGTTTGCTGGGGAAATTCCAGGTCGAAAAAGTCTGACCGCCTATGAATCGCCTCACGTCGGCACTGCTCGCCTGGCCCAAAGCCGTGTTGCTGGCCTGCCTTCTGGCCAGCCTGGCCTTCTGGCTCATTTCCGACCGCATCAACCCATACTACATGGACGTGCTGACCAAAATCGGCATCAACGTGATCCTGGCCGTGAGCCTGAATTTGATCAACGGCTACACCGGCCAATTCTCGCTCGGCCACGCGGGCTTCATGGCTGTGGGCGCTTACGCGGCCGCGGCGGTGACGATGTTCGCCGGTCCGAAATTCCTGGCCCTCGCGCCCGCCGCCTGGCTCCTCCCGGCCACCGACGGCCTCTTTCTGGGCGCGTTGCTCATCGGCGGGTTGGCTGCCGCCCTGGCCGGCATCCTGGTCGGCGCGCCCTCTTTGCGTTTGAAGGGCGATTATCTCGCCATCGTCACGCTCGGCTTCGGTGAAATTATCCGCGTCATCTTTCGCAACATTGATTCGCTCGGCGGCGCCTTGGGCCTCAACGGCATCCCGCCTTACACGAATATTTTTTGGGTTCTGGCCGTGGCCTGCATCTGCACTTACGTCGTCCTCGCCATGGTTCATTCCACCTACGGCCGCGGCTTCGTCGCCGTGCGCGACGACGAAGTGGCCGCCGAAGCCATGGGCCTGAACACGACGCGTTACAAAATAGTGGCCTTTGTCGTGGGCGCGTTCTTTGCCGGGATGGCCGGCGGCCTCTACGGGCATTACACTTTGTCCATCGATCCCAAGGGCTTCGATTTCATGCGCTCGATTGAAATTGTGGTCATGGTCATTTTGGGCGGCATGGGCAACACGGCGGGAGTCATTGCCGCGGCCGTGCTGTTGACTCTGCTGCCGGAAGTTCTGCGCCCCTTTGAAAAATATCGCATGATCTTTTATTCCCTGCTGCTGATCATCCTGATGTTGACACGGCCGCAAGGCCTGTTCACGTGGAAGCGCACCCTCAAAACGGCGGGGCGCGCGTGAGTGCGGCCGCCGCCACCGAGCCGCTGTTGCAATTGGAGCATTGCACCCTGCGCTTTGGCGGCCTGACCGCCGTCTCCGACCTCACTCTGGCTTTGGGTGAGCACGACCTCGTTGGCCTCATCGGCCCCAACGGCGCGGGCAAAACCACGGTCTTCAATCTGATCACGGGGGTCTATGCGCCAACGGAAGGCTCGATCCGCTATCGCGGCGCCTCCATCGCCGGCAAAAGGCCCTACCAGATCACCGCCCATGGTGTCGCGCGCACGTTCCAGAACAGCCGTTTGTTTCCGTCCTTAACCGTGTTTGACAACGTGCGGGTGGCCTTTCATTTGCACCTGGAGCACGACGCGCGCCACTCGCTCTGGCGCGGGCGCGGCTTCGTGCGGGCGGAAAAGGAGATCGACGGGCAGGTCATGGAGATGCTGGACATTTTCCATTTGGGCCAACTGCGCGACACCCCCGCCAAAAGCCTGCCCTACGGCGACCAGCGCCGGTTGGAAATCGTCCGCGCCCTGGCCACCCGGCCCCGCCTGCTGCTGCTGGACGAACCGGCCGCCGGCATGAACCCGACGGAAAAAGGCGGCCTGATGAAATTGATCGAGTTCGTCGAGCAAAAATACCGCATCTCCATCCTTCTGGTCGAACACGACATGCAGGTGGTGATGGGCATCTGCCGCCGCATTATTGTGCTCGACTACGGCGTCAAGATTGCCGAAGGCGCGCCCGGCGCCGTCCGGGCCGACCCCAAAGTGATCGAGGCCTACCTGGGCCGCGAACCCACTTGAAGCCGCCCGCGCAACCCCATCGTGCTCTCCATCCAAAATCTCAGCGTGAGCTACGGCGCCATCGCCGCTCTGCACGGCATTTCCTTTGAGGTCGGCCCGGGCGAGATCGTCACCCTCATCGGCAGCAACGGCGCCGGCAAAACCAGCACCCTCCGCGCCATTTCCGGTCTGATCAAGTCGCGGGGGAAGATTCTTTATCAAGGCCGCGACCTGGCCAACCTGCCGCCGCATGAAATTGTGGCGGCGGGGATTTCCCACGTGCCCGAAGGGCGGATGATCTTCGCCAATCTGACCGTCGCGGAGAACCTGGCCATGGGCGCCTACCTGCAAAAAGACAAGGGCGGCATCGAGCGCGACCGCCAGTTCGTCTTCGGCATGTTCCCCCGACTGGCCGAACGCCGCCAACAAGTCGCCGGCACCCTCTCCGGCGGCGAGCAGCAGATGCTGGCCATCGGACGCGCCTTGATGAGCCGGCCCAAGTTTCTCATGCTCGACGAGCCTTCCCTCGGCATCGCCCCGATACTTGTCAAGACCATTTTCGAGAAAATCGTCGAGATCAACCGCCAGCAGGGGTTGGCCATCCTGCTGGTTGAGCAAAACGCCAATCTGGCCCTGGAAATTTCCCGGCACGGCTGCGTGCTGGAAACCGGCCAGATCATCCTGCGCGACAGCTCGGCCGCCTTGCGGGAAAACCCCAAAGTCCGCGCCGCCTATCTCGGCGGAGTGTGACTGACCCTGCTTGATGATGGGCCATTTTTCAGGAGGTAAGCCAGCAGCGCGGCCAGTCCGCCTAACAGGATCATCGCGCGCAGCACGCGCAAAAGACTGATCACCCAGGCAATGCCGATGCCCAAGGCCGCCCATTGCACCCACCAGTGTCCGGGAGAGGTCATGACGTTGATGATCACCAGAAGCAACAGAATGACCGGACCTGTAAATAGGAATTTTACCGCGCGCCATGTTTGCCACATAATCTTTTTCCTTTCATATCGAGGGGTTACGAACACGCTGGCATGGATTCCGAACGGACCGTTATTGCTGGCTCGCCAGGGGGAGCAGCTCGGAGACGTTGACCTGGCGCGAGCGCTGCAGGATGTCGCTGGAATAACGGCCCTGCATGGAGCGGCCGTTCTCCAGCATCGCCGCGAACACGTCCTTCAATTGCGCGGCGCTGAGGCTTCGGCCGCTGGCGTAGTATTTTCTGGCCACTTGCCCAATGGCGTAAGTGGAGGCGAATGCAAAAGCAGAGCCGGTGGCCTCTCCCACCAACCCGCCCAGCAACCCTCCGGCGAACCGTCGCGCAAAGCCGCCGATCAATTGCCGCGTGAATCCCTCGAAAACCTGGGAAGTAAGACCAACCCCCACGGTGGCGAGGAAGTCCTTGATGTGGCCGCGCTCCAATTCGTATCCGTAAGCATGGCCGATCCGGTAAACCAGGCGCATTTGCAGCGGGACGATGGCCATCGTGGCCAGAGTGTGCGGCATGATCTCCAAGGCCCCATTCAAGATAGCGGCATTCATGATCAGCCGGTCCAGTTCCGCGTCCCGGTTCGCGTCCAGGATCGGCGGCGCGGCTGTGTTAGGTGGCTGCGCCGCCAGGGCTTGGGCCGTTTGCTGGTGATTGTCCGTGGCGGAAGCTTCCAGATGAAGCGCCTGATGCAAATCGGAGAGGAATTTCTTTTCCGATTCGTTCACCACCCCGTCGGCATGGCAGACGCCCACCGCCATCTCATAACCGAGCGCCCGCGCCGACGGCGTTTGAAGCTGGCTGGCCGCGGTCGCCAGCGAGAATTTGCCTCCGAGCACGTCTTGATAGACCGAGGTCGTGTCCAGAGCCTCCCCGGAAAAGCCATTGACGATCTGCTGGATTCGCGCGCGTTCGTTTTCGCTCTGTGTCCCATCCGCGAACGCGGCCAGCACGCAGAGGCCAATAATGGCGCGGTGTTCCTGTTGATCAATTGGATTAGATTCGTTTTCCATGTTGTAATTATGGCAAAGTCCGAACCAAAATCCCATTCCAATCCGTCGCTGATTTTGTAACCTCCGGCGCTTGGTCAGCGTTGGAAAAACTTTAGCATGGGCTGCCGGCGAAGTAGAGCCTGAGGAACTCCTCATGGAGCTTTTCACGCTCACTGTCGGACAACTCATTGCAACGCGCACGATACTTCGCGCCGACTATGGTGCCAATGGTCGGTTTTTGAACCCGCGCTTTCTTTCGTTTCATCATGTAGCTTTATCAGACTTGGGAACAGTTTCAAACCCGGAAACCGCTTTGGATGGAAACGAGAAAATTCTGAATCTACTTGACCGCTGGAACGCGGACCCATTTCCTGCCGGCGCTGGATTCTTCCACCGCCTCCATCACCGCCATGCAGCGGGCGCCGTCCAGGAAAGTGGGATGCACCGGGGCGCGGTCCGCCACCGCCTGGATGAAATCGGCGAACGTATGCACGAAGGTGTGCTCGTAACCGAGGAGGTGCCCCGGCGGCCACCAACGCCGCATGTAAGGATGCGCCTCCCGGTCGGTCACGATAATATCGGTGAATCCCTTGCGGCCGGCCGCGCTGTTGGCGCTGTAAAACTTGAGCCGGTTCATGTCCTCAAAATCAAAATAGAGGCTGCCTTTGTCCCCATTGATTTCGAAGGTAATGTGGTTCTTGCGGCCCAGGCCAAAGCGCGTCGCCTCCAGATTGGCCATGGCGCCGTTGGCAAAACGGCCGATCCAACTCACGGCGTCATCGACGGTGACCTTGCCTTTCCTGCCGCCGGCGGCGGCTTGGGGAGGGACGGTGCCCGGCTCCGCCAACGGCCGCTCCTTAATGAAAGTTTCCATCATGCCGCAAACCTCCTTGATTTCTCCGACCAGGTAACGGCCTAGGTCGATGATGTGCGCGTTGATGTCGCCATGCGCGCCGGAACCGGCCAGATGCTTTTGCAGGCGCCAGGTCCTTGGAAAATTAGGATTGACTAGCCAGTCCTGCGCGTAACGGGCGTGAAAATGGCGGATGGCGCCGCCGAGCTCGCCGGCTTGAATCATTTGCCGGGCCAGCGCGACGGCCGGAATCCGCCGATAATTGTGGCAGACCATGTGGACGGCGCCCGAGCGCCGGGCCGCCGCCAGCATCCGGCGCGCCTCGGCCAGGTTGCGGGCCAGCGGCTTCTCGCATAGAACCGCCTTGCCCGCCGCCAGCGCCGCCAGCGCCATTTCGCAATGCGTGTCGTTGCCGGTGCCGATATCGACGATATCGATATCCGGCGCGGCGACGACGGTGCGCCAATCGGTTTCCGCCCTGGCCCAGCCAAAGAGGCTGCGGGCGCGTTCGACCGCCGCGGCCTCGCGCCCGCAAATGGCGGTCAATTGAACCTGGGCCGGGAGTTCCGGGAAAAAATGATTGACCTGCCGCCAGGCATTCGAATGGGCTTTGCCCATGAACCCGCAGCCAATCATTCCAACACGCAAGGTTTTGGTCATGGGTGTGAGGTGGTGATTCGATAGATGGGCCGGGCGCGGAAAGTCAAATCTTCCTGGGCAGGGCGGTCCAGGCGCCTTTCTTGGCGCTGCTCTTGACACAGGTTTCAATGAAGGCGATGCCCATCCATCCGTCCTCTATATTCGCATATTTGCTACCGTCGCCGACAAATTTCCCGCCAGCCTTCCACTGGCGCACGTCGGCTTCGAAGCACCGATGCAGCCGGGCGAAAGCATCGTGGAAGGCTTCCGGATGACCACTGGGAATCGTTGGCTCAGCCATCAGATCGGCGGGCATGTCTTTAGGCAGCCAGCCATCCCCCGGCGTGACGGCGCCGCGCCAATAGATTCGGTCGGGCTGGTTGGCCAGACAAATCGTGATGCTCTCCGGTTCTTCCGCGCGCCAGTGCAGCGTGCCCTTGGCGCCGGCGACCACCAGCCCAAGATCATTCTTGGAGCCGATGCAAATTTGCGACGCGCGCACCATGGCCCTGCCGCCGTTGCTCAATTTGCCATAGATCGTAAAATGGTCGTCCAGTTGGCGGCCTTCGACAAACGTTTCCAGTTGCGCGGACAAGGCCGTGATGTCCAGACCTGTCACGAAGCGCAGTTGCATCAGCGCGTGCGTGCCGATGTCCCCGCCGCAGCCCGAACCTCCGGCGCGTTTCGGGTCCACGCGCCAGGAAGCCTGTTGCTGCCCGCTGGCTTCGAGCTTGGTCGCCAGCCAGCCCTGGAGATAGTAGCTGTCCACCCACCGCACCTCTCCCAGCAGGCCGCCGCGCACAATGTAACGGCTCAACCGGCTGGTCCAATGCCCCACATACGTGTGCGCCACGCCGAAGGGAACGCCCAGTTTGCGCGCGGTCTTGACCAGCTCGTTCGCTTCCTTGAGGTTCAGGCAGAGGGGTTTTTCGCAGAAAACGGGGATGCCGGCCTTCATCGCTTTCATCGCGGGGTCGAAGTGGACAAAGTTAGGCGTAACGATGAGGATGTAATCCAGCTTTTGATCTTCGGGCAAGGCCTTGTTGGCCGCGATCATCTCATCGTAAGAGCCGTAACCACGGATGGGGTAGGGCCAGTTCGCCGCTTCCTCCAGCGCGATCTTGGGATCGGGAAAGAGCGCCCCCGCCACCACCCGGCGGGTGCCGTCAAAGAAAATAGCCTTCTGATGCGGATGAACGATGAACGCGCCGCGCCCGCCACCCACCAATCCGACGTTAAGAGGTTTGTTGGACATAATTTTTCGCCGCCATTGTCTGATCATCCATCCAAGCGCCGCGCCCGCCGACGACGATCGCGTGACTGATTTTTCTGCTCATCAAGATGCCAGTTAAGGTTGGAGTTGAATTGTCAATTTGACGGACACTATAGTGAGGCGGGTTTTTCAAGTCAATCGGCGACTTGGAGGAATCCCAATTTGAAAACACACAGAGATGTTCACTACTGCTGAAATTGCCAAAGCACTGGACGGAGAAGTCATCGGCGACGGCTCCCTCAAACTGACGGGCTTTGCCCCGGCCACCACCGCCCGGCCCGGCGACCTGACTTTCGCCGAGAACGAAACATTCTTCCAGAAAGCCGAGCAAAGCGCCGCCTGCGCCATTCTCATCGACGGCCCGTTCACTTCGGCCCACAAAGCGCTTATCCGCGTGGCCAACGCGCGCATCGCCTTTGCCCGCGTGCTGCCGCTCTTTTTTCCCGAATGCGCCTTTGCCCCGGGAGTTCATCCCACCGCCGTGGTGGACCCCACCGCGCAGATCGACCCTTCCGCCCACGTCGGCCCGCACTGTGTCGTCGGCGAACTAGTAAAAATCGGCCCCGGCGTTGTGCTGCAAGGCGGCAACCACATCGGGAACAAAGCCGTCCTTGGCGCCCAGACGCGGCTTTTTCCCAACGTGGTCATTTACGGTCACACCCAGATTGGCCAGCGCGTGCGCATTCACGCCGGAGCGGTCATCGGCTCCGACGGTTTTGGATATGTATTCGACTCAGGCCAGCACCGCAAAGTGCTGCAAGTCGGGCAGGTCATCGTGCAGGACGACGTGGAAATCGGNNCCGACGATCATCGGCAAAGGCACCAAGATCGACAACCTGGTGCAGATCGCGCACAACGTGAGCGTGGGGGAGCATTGTTTGGTGGTGGCGCAGGTGGGGGTGGCGGGCAGCACCAAAATCGGCCATTACACAACGCTGGCCGGACAGGTGGGGATCGCGGGCCACCTCAAAATAGGCAACAAAGTGACCATTGCGGCGCAATCCGGCGTGATGCACGACGTTCCAGACGGCGGCAAATGGCTCGGGGCGCCGGCGCAGCCAGACCGGCAGGCCAAGCGGCAAATGATCGCGTTGCAACATTTGCCCGAGTTGATGCGTCGGGTCACAGAATTGGAGAAGCTGGCGGGCAGGCTGCCGCCGCCATCGAACCCAGGGGATTAGAGCGTGTTTCAAAAATACGAGAGTTCTGTTTTCGCGCCAAAGACCCTAGGGCGGGACAGCCCGCACAGCGGGCAGCCTTTAATTTGTTCTGACTCGATGAAGGAGAATATCCCTGGTGGATCTTCGACTGAGGCGCAACGACCTATCCGCCATAGCTTCAGCGACGGCGAAAACCCTTCCGCCTTCGCTAAAGCTACGGCGGACAAGCGGCCAAAATCCCTTGCCGCAGAACCCCTCGTATTTTAAAACACGCTCTTATGCGAGGACCGCAAGGCAAACGAGTCAACGGCTCAGGGCATATTGGGACTTGCCACGTCAACGAGATAGGCTAGGCTGTCCGAACAAAAAGCGGGTGTGGTTCAATGGTAGAATGTGGGCTTCCCAAGCCTGAGACGAGGGTTCGATTCCCTTCACCCGCTCCATTGATAATCAATGACTTACGAAGTAGTGCAGTAAAAGTGCAGTAAATCGAGCCGTTTTCTTCTTTGACCGGGGACTGGAATGAATTCGCTTATTGATTGATTCGTTCGCCGCCGATATTAGACTCCGTTGACCCCGGAGATATATGTCAATTGTTGCCGAGTTGCGGAAATCGGTCGAGCGCTTTCCTGAAAAGCCTGCCATCATTTTTGGGAACGAATCGTGAACCTATGCGCAATTCGAGCAGGTGACGGATTATCTGGCGAGACGTTTGTTGGCCGCCGGCGTGCGAGCAGGCGACCGTGTCGGATTGCACCTGCCAAATATTCCCGAACTGGCTTTGAGCTACTTGTGCTTCAATAAAGCGGGGATCATAGCGGTGCCGATTAACGCAAGGCTCAAGGCACGAGAGATTGATTACATTTTGCATCATAGCGAGGCAGTCGGTTATATCGGGCATCGGGATTATTACCCAGAGGTGGAAGGTTTGCGAAAAAAGCTGCCGGAATTGCGGTTGTTTTGTGTGGCTGGCGAAATAGCCAACGAATCGAGTGTGGTCAACTTAAAAGATCTATGGCAACCTCTGGGGGAGCCGGCTTTCTTTCCGATTGTCGACGGCCCCAAGGCAAGCGTCATTCTGTACACGTCCGGGACGACCGCGCGCCCCAAGGGAGTAACCCATTCCCATAAATCGCTAATCCAAATTGCAAAGACAATGCGCCGACTGGAATTGAATGAGAATCAAATTGCGTTGGTAACGTCTGCCGTGACGCACCCCATTCTTTTAGATTTTCAGGATTCTGGTCGTCAAAAATTCCCTGCACCAGCCGTGCGTTCAGCAAAAGGCCTTCGATGCGATGGCCATTCCAAGTGCGGCCAGCGTAAGTCGGTTGGCCGTTGATGTAAAAATCTTCGCCGCGAATGCTAACGTGTGTGAGGCGATTTGGTTGCGATTGCGCTAGAGTGCAACCGAGGCTCATAGCCATGATCAGAAACGCTACATATCGTGGTCTGCGCATAAGACTATCGCGGAGGGACGGATGTAAATCGGAAGATCGTGTTGACTGGCGAAGGTGGAACGGAAAACACGCCGGGATAGGCAGAACCCCCTGGTCTGATGGTCATAGCCCACGGATCTATCACGTCAAGTATGTAATGACGTCGGCCGGCCAGTTCAATGGTCCGCGACGGAGAGTCTGCGGAACCAGGGTAAAATAAATAGTATTCACCGGGTTTTGCTAGAAGAAATTTGCCTCTGCCGTCGACGACCGGTTGGAGTTGGTCGAACGGGGGAGCCTTGGCCATAAAATCTTTGAGCCATTGGATGCGTTGCGGGCTTTCGCCATGTAGAACGCCGCCTTTCGCCCACCAAAGAATGTCTTCGGGGTTTTTGTAGGTTTCACCGTGACCGACGTAACAACCGCTCAATGTGCCGAGCCAGAACCGCATCGTCATTTCTTGCGGCGTAAGGTGTCCCCAGCCTTGCGGAATGTTACCTTCGTATTTACATTCGTCATAGATGACAGGCTTTTGATATTTCTCACGAAAAAGGACGCCGCCATTCATGTCCGAGGTTTGCAGACTGGCATGTGTCACCCACGACTTGGTGTGA
>PLIU01000194.1 GCA_003140095.1 Verrucomicrobiales bacterium
TCATGGGCGCAGTATATGTCTACAACATATACTCCGGCAACAAAAAAAAGAGGCGAAAATTGGATTTTGAAGAATTATGTCTTACGCCCGAAGACCAGGGACCGAAAACTGGCGGATCGCCGACTCTGCGAGTTGCGGGCCAAAGTGGATGGATTGCGAACCACGGCGGATGCCAAATTGACCTTCGCTCAGGCCGGGAAAATGTGGCTGGAAGCCGACAAGCACGCCCTCAGTACCAGCACAGTCAAACGCCGGGAAATGTACATCAAGGGATTGCTCCCGTATTTTCAGGACATCCGCATTCGCAATGTTACCGATCAGGATTGCGACCGCTGGGTGAAAGAGCGCGGCGCGGTTCTGGCTTCGGAAACTTTCGTTCACGAGTTGGACGTGTTAAAGGCGGTCTTCGATTTCGCGTTGAACCGGGGCTTGCTCCTATCCAATCCGGCGCGGCATATCAGACGCCGCAAAATCGTCTCAAAACAGATTGTGGTCCCAAGTCTCGACCAGTTTGCGCGGTTGATCAGCGCCATTCGATTGTCCGATGGCAGAAGAGACAGTCAGGAAAAAGCCAAAGATGGCGCAAACCTTGTTGAATTCCTCGCCTATTCCGGGGCACGCATCGGGGAGGTCACAGGCGGTGGTGATGCCAAGGAAAAACGGCCTTTACTCTGGAGCGATGTTGATTTTGAGCGAGGCACGGCTTTCCTGCCTGCCACGAAGACTGAGGCCGCTCCACGAACCATCCCCATGTCAGACCGACTACGCGAGCTTTTGCTGCGTTTGAAGGCGGAAAAGAACCCACAACCCGACGAGCGGATTGTTACAATTAAAAGCGCACGCAAATGCTTGCAAACCGCCTGCAAAAAGCTGTCATTGCCTGCATTCAGGCACCACGACTTTCGGCACTTCTTCGCCACGACCTGCATCGAGTCCGGCGTAGATATTCCGACCGTGAGTCGCTGGCTCGGTCACAAGGATGGCGGCGCGCTGGCGATGAAACGCTACGGCCATCTCCGGCAAAAACACAGTTTCGCGATGATTAAACGGGTGAGTTTTAACAAGCCTGCAAATATCGTTCCGCTCCCAAAATCGGCGGATGCCGGAGCCGCCAACCAAACTGCTTTCGCTGAGGACAGACGCGCCATAGCGAACGCCAAAGCGAAATATGGGTATCCTTGGTGGGCCTCAGAAAATCCGCTGGAGGTTTTTTGGGGGCAACTCAACGAAGAAACAAGAATTGTTCCGGTCGAGAAATTCCTTGAAGTCGCCAAGCAAGCAATGGGCCGCGAGGTTCTCAAATCGGAATTGGCCGACCGCGAGGCTTTGGTTGATGAACTGTCCGCGAGAATTCCCGCGAAAACATTGGATGAAGTTCGCGCCAAAATAACGGCGCAAAACACCGCGACGTGCGAAGCCGTCAAGTGATTCACCCCCGTTCGCCAAACGGCTCTGATGTCTCGCGCAAAAATCGATCAAGATCATCTCTGGAATAAATCGGATGGCGCAGTGCGCGGGAAGGATGGAGCGGGCCCCGCTTCGTCAAACGGTCGATGCTCACAGCGGTCACACCCAAATACGTCGCGGCCTCGGCGCGTTTGAATCCCTTTTTCTCGATCAATGTTTTCGTTTCCACGCCATTCGTCTGACCGAGGCGAGAGGGCGTTTGCGGTTTGGTCAACTGTTCGTTTTCTTTGAGCATAAATCCTCCGGTTTTTCTATTTCGATTGAATGAATCAAGCCTTGCGCGCCTTCCAACGCATCCCCGTACTTTTCTGGCACGGCCATGATCCACTCGACTGCGCGTCCCTGAAAGCCAACAGCTAGGGCGCGCAGATTCCGGCCCACAATCCGCACCTTATGATTGACGAACGAGAGCTCAATCGTGTCGCTATCGTGGGCCGACTCGAACTTGGCGACTTCCAAGTGGTGATAGGGGAGCAAATAAAAACAAGTGGGAGTCAGTTCCAACCGCACGTTGTCCAGAGGGACGTGGTTGCCCATCACTTGGCGGCTCAGGCGGTAACACGCTGGGCGTTCTTTGAATTCTCTCATTTTTAAATCGCTCATACTCCGATGCCTCCTCCATGCCTTGGTTGTGCTGATGACTTTGGATGATTCTTCGCGCCGTCCGAACCCCTGGCGATTGCCTAACCAACTCCGATTGTTTCGGCGTTTCCGTGTGCTGCTCCCCCTCGGACATCTTCGCCGCTTCCGCCTGCCCAAGCAATTCAGCCCGGCGCTGTGCGGTTTGACGCTGCGAGTGCTGGACGTTGAAGACGTACCCAATGTCGCGGCCCCAAGTCTTTGCCAGCGCATGGACGACGGATTCTTTGGCGATGTCCAAGGCCAATTCGCGGCCCCCAGACCGGACGACGTTTTGGCGAAGCTGGATTTTGTCAGCAGTGAATATCTGGACGCCTTTGCGACCCCGGGAAATGGTCACATACCATTGCTGGTCGTTGGTTGCGGCCCGCACGGCGGAATCGGAGAACAGCACATAGTCCACTGTCTTGCCTTGGGCGGCGTAGGAGGTGACCGCATAGCCGCGCACGAACTGGCGGCGGGACTTGTCCAGAGTCCGACCGTCTGCGAGGACAATGCGGCCATCCGGGTGAACCTGTTTGACCGCGACCAGTTCGCCATTGACCACCTTCCTACCGTCTGTGGCGTTCGCATTGGCCTTCAATTGCAGCCGGTAGCCGCTGGACAAGGGCAGTTCCTTGGGCTGCAAAACCGTAAGCCGATCAAGGTCTTTGAAGGGAACCGGGCGAATGCGCTGGTTGGCCTCAATCAATAAATGTTTGTCGGTGACGGCGAGCAAGCGGCCGTTGTCATCAAGCTTGTAACCGCTGACGGGCCGGTTAAAGACCACCACGGAATCAGGAGTGTAAGATCGCGCATCCCGTTTTTGGGCATCCGTCAAATCCACGTTCCAAGGCGGTCACGGCGGTTTCTTCCTGACCGACCAATCCATGAGCTTTCAATCCGTCCCGCACCCGCTCATTGACCTTGTGAATCTCCGACCAGGTTTGCGCGACGACAACGGTGGAATAATTCGCATTCACCAGTTCCAGAAAACGCTCTGTGAGCTTTTGTTGTTGATTAGCGAGGGTGCAGGCGACGATGGCGGCCTGTTTGTCCAGCCGGTCAAAGGATTGAGACAACTTCCCGGCCTGCGCTTCGGCAACCGCCAGCCGGTATTGTTCCAGCCATCTCCGTTCTGCTTGGGTCTTCGCGTCGTCGGGATTCTGCCGTCGAATATTCGTTAATTCGGCATATTCCAGACCGGAGTGTCTTTCGATGGCCCGGAGTGCGTCTGTGCCTTCCACGGCTCCATGCTGGTGAGTGTCGCCAGAGAGAATGACGCGGCCCTCTTTTTCTTTGACCTGTCGAAGCAGTTCCAGCATTTGCCTGCCGCCGATCTGCCCGGCCTCGTCCACCATGACCACCGCGCCGCGAGGCAGCGAACCACGAGCCAGAAATGCGCTGAGGGTCTGTGCGCCCATGAACCCGTCCCGCTCCAAGTCCATCACTTGCTGGCGTTGTGGGGCGAGAACTTGAACCATGCACCCACTTCTTCTGAGCGTCAAATCAACTTCCCGGAGCGTGTAGCTTTTGCCCGTGCCAGCCGCGCCGCGAAACAAGGTGACAAAATCCCGCGAAGTCAGGATGTGATTGACAGCTTGACGCTGTTCTTTGTCCAGGGCGGGATTGGCCACCGGAGGACGGGCGCAGAGCGGTCTATAACTACGCATTCCCTCTCGCGCCAGACAAACAATTTCCCATTCCCGGCCCAAGACTTCCCGCGTCGTCACCCGGCCAGGGGAAACCGCGTCCCGCACATAGCCACGCTCTTTTGTGACCGCTTGAATTTCAGGCAATGACACATCCCGCCCACGAGCATGTTCGAGTGCATGGCGCCAAAGTTCTTGTTCCCGGACTACCGAGCGGCGGTCGAACAAGTGATCTTCCGCCCAGGTCACGGCTTCAGCAGCGGTCATTTTTGGGGCGTCGAGTTGCAACGGCGGGTTTCGATCAAGCCGGGTCAATCGTAGGCGCTCGTCGAATGATAGTTGCCCGTTCCACAACGATTGCAGCCGGGCAATTCCCACATCCTTGATCTTTCGCGCCCGTTCCTTGTGGGCGATATGGTCCCGGATGGCATTGATGTTCCGACCAGCCTTCTCCGGTTCTCTGGCCAGCAATTCCCGCGTTTTCCGGTCAATCTCCTGATGCCGCTTGGAAAACCGCTCAATCAATTCCTGGGAGACCACCGAATCTCAAAATCACCGCGCGGGTTATTCTCAATGCCGTAACCGAAACGGACCAGCGCCATGGTCAATTCATGGTAATAGACTTGCTCAGTGAACTTCTTGGCCACCAGCAATTCATAAGGTTCCAGCGCCTTCCAACGGTTCTCGACTGAATCCCTCGTGGCATTGAACAGGATGCAATGGGTGTGCAAATGCGGGTCTAGCGCTCTGGACGTATCATGCCGGAAAATTGCGCCGACCAGGTTGCAGGTCAGACGATATGATGTTTCTCCGTCTTTCCGAACCCGTGTCGCCGCGTACATTTCCAGTTGCCGCAATGCCACCTGCGCGGCCTTATCATGCGCTTCCAAAATCCGCCGGTCATCTCCCACCAACGCCGCAATGGACACTGATTTGGGCGGCGAAAATGTGAAATCGAAGAACACCCGGCGATTGGCAACATCATGTAGATTGCCGTCCTTCCCCGCTTCCTTCCGTGTTCCATTATGCCGCTGGGTCAATCGTTCGCCTGTGGTTGGATGAAGGTTGCGGCACAGTTTCAGGAACTCATCCGTATGCGTCACTCCTGAAAGCCCCAATGATTCAGCGCCCTGTCCAATCCATTGCCCCAACACCCGACTACCTTCCATGTAATAGTCGCCAACCTGCAAATGCTCCTTAAAGTATTCCTCCGCATTCGACAAACTGTATTGGGCCTTCGTAGCCAGCATGTCTCAAAGGTATCATCGAGTGGGCAAAATTTTGCTCCCAAGCGTGCGCAAAAAATCTGGTCGGTGATGCTACCTATAATGTGNNTTTCCGAAGCGATTTTCCAAACCAGTTCGGAAACAAGTTCCGAATGAATATTCCAAACGAGTCAGCGGCGGAATTGATCGCGCGTTTCAGCCCGAAGCGGCCCAAACGCTACGCCGGGCTTTATCCGCACGCTGAGTTCATTCGGGAACTCCGGCGCAATCGCGCGTCGTACGACACGATCGTCGCCATTTTGCGCGAGCGGCACGGCCTGCATGTCAGCGATACCACCGTCCGGCATTTCTGCCGAGACATCTTGCTGGAGCGGCCTGCCAGACGGCGGGCCAGGACGGCGCACACGCCGGCGACCCCCAACCGCCAACCGGCTCACATCCTTTCGCCTCGACCTGCCCGAAACCCAAATGTGGACGGGCCGCAAGTCGCCGAGGTGGAGTTCATCAAAGACCTATAAACATTATGAAAAAACGACTGATTCTCATTCTAAATGGCAAAGGCGGCGTCGGCAAAAGCTTCTTCGCCGTCCACTTTGTTCAATATCTCAAAGACCACCAGATCGCTCACGCGGCGTTCGACAGCGACGACGAAAACTCCACTTTGAAACGCTTCCACTCGGAAGTGGGCTTCATAAACCCCAACAATCCAGTGGAGATCGACCGTATGGTCGAAGCCCTCGAGGACAAGGATGTTGTCGTGGTGGATTGTCGGGCGGCGTCAACCCGCATTTTCATCAAATACTTTGAAGACACAGATTTGGCCACCACCCTTGAATCCTTGGGCGCAGGGCTGACGATTGCCAGCCCGGTCAATCACGAACTAGACAGCATTCACCAGATTCAGCGGCTGGTGGGCGGGATGCCGGGCATAGTGGACTTCCTGGTCATACGCAACGAAATCCACGGTGAAGGCTTCGACCTGATCGACAAGTCCAAAATTCGTCAGAAGCTCCTGAGCGAACTTGGCGCAAAAGAGATAATTGTCACCCAAATGTACAAGTGGTTAGTCGAGGGTTTGCAGCGGAGCAAACTCACGCCGACTGCGGCTCGGACTCATCAGGATTTCAGCCTCATAGACCGGCAGCGACTGGTGTTGTGGCAACGCCGTTTTTACGAGCAGCTTGATTCGGTCAAGGAAATGCTCCTGCCCGTAGTCGCTGAGAAAGGATAATCCGCCCATGCAACCGCGTGATTACAAGGACGGCAAACGCCGCCTCAATTTTCCCTGCCACGACCAACGCGTATTTTGGCTCCTTCCACAGACAGCGGGCGTCCCTCACCCCGCTCGCCCCTGTCCGTTCCAGTCACCAAAATGCGCGCTCGTCGCGGCAGCCCTTCGGCTTCCGTCTGGACTTGTGTCGCGGCGCTCCGCTGCGGATTCCACCCCTGCCGCCCTGTTCCATCGCTCCGCTCCACTCTCCACGCCGCAAGTCCAGACCGAAGCACAGATTTTCAGCCCATTCGGGGCGCAGGAGTCCATTCGGACAACTTTTCGACGGCAAGTTTGCGAATGGAGCGCGTTCACTTGCAATTCGTACCCTGTAACCTGTAACCACACCATTGGGAAACAACGGCTAATCTAAGAAAGCCGAACATGATGATTCCCCAGACGTAACATCAGGATGGCGATGAAAATCGAAGGATGACTGGAACGCAAAGAACGGTGGGAATACCCGTTGGACGCCCGTACGCGAGGGAATCATCAATGCAGTATGCCATTGCGACTACGCCGACAGCGGAAACGTGCTGGTAAAGATTTTTGAGGACCGGCTCGAGATTTGGAACCCGGGTAGGACCCCATGTTAACTTTAAGTTTCGCATCATGCATGGACTATGGCCGTTCGCACAAACCTACTTTTTTTGCGCTCGATCCCAGCGATGCACCAGGGTATGAACAAGCATATTTGAACTTAACTATGCAACTCAATTATGGTCGAAAGAGTTTTGTCCCCAATTATCCCCAAAATCTTAGGATTGGAGAAGTTTGGTCAGATTTACAAAGTCCTTTTCGATGCCTCCCAAGCCGAGGAACTTGTCGCTTTCCTCTTCGACAATGTACCATTGGAGGGCTTTCGCCTCGGCGCAGGCGGCAAGCACCTCGGGCCATTTGACGATGCCCTCGCCGACGATGTCGCCGCCCGTGGCGGGAACCCAATCCTTGACATGGACGCTGAGAAGGCGGTCGCCGTATTTCTTGATGACGGCGACGGGATCGCCGCCCCCATGCGCGCAGTGTCCTATGTCCAACTGCATAAAGACATCGGGACTGGCTTTGTCAAAGAAAGCGAATTCGGGCAACTGGCCGTCAATCTTTTGAAACTCCGCTGTATGATTGTGGCAGCCGATGCGCATTTTGTAGGGCTTGAGCTTTTCAGCGACCGCGCTGAACTCGTCCGCGTGCCGCTCGTATTCTTCAATAGTCCTGGAGTCCGTAATCGAGACGATGAGCTTGTCGTTGCCGAGGATTTTACTGAATTCGACCGCCCGATCGAGCCGGTCTCTCCGCAGGTCGGCCAAACCTCCCATCATATGAGAGCCACAGACTTTGAGGCCATTTTCATCCAAGAGTTTTCGCAATTCGCTGGCGCTCTTGTCCGCGTAGCCTGCAAATTCGACCCCCTCAAACCCGATCTTCTTGATCCCGGCCAAGACGTCGGGCGCATCTTTTGGAAAGTCATCGCGCACGGAGTAAAGTTGGACCCCGATGGGTATCTTCTTTAACTCCGCTCCGAGGAGGCTGGAGGTCCCTGCTATGAGACTGACCGAGCCTGCCGCGGCGGCGAGGATGAATTCGCGTCTGCTGAATTGAGGCATAATTTATCCTTTGTATGGTGACGATATTGTCGATGTGAATCTAATTTCATTTGCTGCTTGGCTGGTTGGAACTAAAATGGCATGAGTTTTCTGTTTGACTCTAGTGCGAAGGGACAGGATTTCGGGCGGCTCGTTCTTTTTGGGTGAGGAAAAAAGCGAGCACATCGCCCAACTCGCTGGGGGTTTTCACGAGACCTTCAGGCATGGGGGAGCGGTTTTGCAATTCGCGGGTGGCGATCAAGCTCTTCTTGATCGTGCGGCGCACGGTGGAAGGGAGGAGCACTTGAATTTCCGTGGCGGTTTCGTCGGTGATCAGTCCGCTGGTTTCCTCGCCGTTCTTCAGCATCAAGTAGGTCCAGCGAAAGAGCGGGGAGACGACCTTGTTCGGCACGATGACGGACTCAGCTATGTAGTCAAGGCTGAACCGGCTGGCCACCCCCTTGAGGCTCGGACCGCCGCTGCCGAGGTCTCCATCCTTGACGGAATGACAGTTGGCGCAGCCGCGCGTGGTGAAAAGCTCCTGTCCTTTTTTGGCGTCCCCTTGGGCGGCTAGGCTGGCCCAGTCCAGGTTTTGGAAGGCGGCGGGCAATTCCTTCGTGCCGGTGCTGGTGGCGTTGGCCAAAGGCGCGCCATTCTGCTGGGCAGGGGCCTTCAAACCCAGCACGGTGGCCGCTGACGCCTCCGAGCGGGCATCATCGAGCAGGTGGAGAAAAAAGGCCGCTTGACGGGCCACTTTATCATCGACGTCCTGGAGGCGGTGGAGCAGCAGCGCAAAGAGCGTTTCCTCCTCCTGGCTCCTAGCGCCAGCGTCCCAAGCGTCGGCCATGGTGAAATTACCCGTCGGTCCGCGCTGGCGCAGGTCTTCTCTGATGCCACCGGCGTAGGTGACGCTATAGCCGCGGCCTTCATCGAACGGTACGGATTTATCCAATGGTTCATCCCAGCGCGGCACGGTCAGCCGGAATCCTGTGGCCAGCACGCCGACGATGCGACGTTTTAAATCGGCGTCTTCGCAGAGAGTGGCGAGTTGCTTCACACTGGCACGCCGTGCCAACAGGAAGCAGGCGGCCTGCCGGAGATAGGTGCCGTTCGTACTGCTGCTGATGTCGCCCAAGGTCGCGGTGGCCGTGGTGACGGCGATTTCGACGGGCAATTCCGTGGACCGATTGAAAAAACCGGTCAAGGCGGCAAGGCGCACCTGCGGGTCCGGGTCTTGCAATCCCATGGAAAACACTTCGTCCAAGTCCGGCCCCGCGCCGAATCGGGCCAGCGCCCGCATGGCCAGGGAACGCACACCCGGTGATCGATGCCGCGCCAGCGCGATGATTTTGGCGCGGGTGTCGGCATTGGTGTCGGCGGCGGCGAGCCATATCAGTTGGGGCAGCGCGGGAGAGACCGCGTCCGTGCTCGCAAGTATTTTCGCGGCGGCGCGAAAGCTATCCACGCCCCGGCGTGTCAGTTCGACGTGTGAGGCCAGACGACGGCTCCACGACGAGGCGCCGAGTTCGCTGATC
Organism: Verrucomicrobiales bacterium; assembly: GCA_003140095.1. Lineage (GTDB taxonomy): Bacteria > Verrucomicrobiota > Verrucomicrobiia > Limisphaerales > Palsa-1400 > Palsa-1400. The sequence continues at coordinate 9,352 of PLIU01000194.1, forward strand.
AATTTCGCCGGCTTGGCCTTGGTTTCATCAAAGGCGGCGAAGGGAGCGTTGGGCGGGTCATCGGCGCGCGTCACCATGATCAGATCGCTGCGATAGTGTGGTGATTCATCATTCTGCTTCATGTAACATATACTGACAAGTCCGTTAGA
>PLIU01000485.1:0-6505 GCA_003140095.1 Verrucomicrobiales bacterium
GTGGACGCCCGCGCCCATCTGGATGGAGTATTGCGGGCCGCCCTGCAAACCACACGGTTTTTCAATCTGGCCAAGCAGCTAAACATCGGCATCACCGTGACCATGTTCCCGTTGGATGACATGGACGTGATGACCAATCTGGATGAGCTTTGCCAGTTCTGCGGGAACCAGGTCGAATACGTCGTTGTCAAAAACCCCGCCCGCGCGGCGCGGACGAAAATGTTTGACGGCAGCCCACTGGATGACGAATTGAAGGCATTGGGGGCGGCCGCCATCACGCTGCCGCTCCTGTCGGAAATCGTAAAAATGAATCTGGCCTATCTCGAAACCAAGCACGAGCGCGGCATCCCGTTCAACGAAGCCATTGGCAGCGACGAATTGGGGTTGGACATTATGGCGCGGGGCATGTTGCAGGATTGGACGGGCCAAATGTTCAATCAGTACGACCGCATCGCCGCGCGGCTTCTTCCGACGGCGGAAGCCGAGAAGATCAAGCCGAAAGCCGCGCCCGCCTTGGGCGAAGCGCCGCGAGCGCGGCGCGGGGCCAAGGTCAATTTCACGCAGTAGGAGGCACCCATGACCCACAGCCCGCCACTCTTTGAGGAAATGCTGGCCGCGTATCCGGCGGACAAACGCGAATTCGCCCGCCGAGTCTATGACCGTTTTGCCAACGGCGATGCAACCGAGTTTTTCGCCCAATTGTTTTTGCTACTCGACGTGTACGCGAATTACGCCAAGCGCATCCCGCAGGCAGTCAGCGAAACGAATCAGAGCACCTTGGCGTCGTTGAAAAAAGTGCGGGAAGAAATCGGCTTGCTGGCGCAAACCGTGGAAACCCGCAGCGTGAATCTGGATAATCTTTGCGAGGAAACGACCGCCCTTTGTCTGGCCACCCAGGAGAAATGCGAAGCAGCGGCGGAACGGCTGGGCAAATTGACCAAGGAAATCGGCCAACAGGTGGACACCAAGGCCATCGTCGAAAGCATCCGGCAATCGGTTGACGCAGGCGTGCGGGCCGACGTGATAACACCATTCATGCAACGGACGGAGGAATTAAGCGCAGACGTGCTGCCGACATTGGAAAAAATCAGGAACTCGAGCGAGGAAGCCGGACGGGTATGGCCGGCCCGCATCTGGAAAATGGCGCTGACCTGCGGACTGGCCTTGGGGCTGGCCGTGGCGATTGTCGGGACCAGCGCGGCGTATTTCAAAATCAAAAGTCATTACGACCGGACGCTGGCCGAACAAATCGCGTCAGCGGAAAAGACGCTGGCGCAGAATCAGGCCGCGTTTCAGGAACTAGCCGTGGCGAATGTGCCCGTCCGAGTAGTGCGGGCGTCTGACGGCAACACTTTGCGGGGTGGTTACGCGGTGGTTATCGAAGGCATTTACACCACCGAAGAACGAACGAACCAAAACGGAAAGGAGGGAATAATTTACTTTTCCAGCCAGCGTAAGGAGAGCGAACTGGAAAGCATCCAGCGGGAAGTACAGGACGCCTATCAGAAAATGAAGGAGGCGGGCAGCCGATCAGACGATCTGCGCCACGGTTATTAGAAAGTACCACGTAGGATTACACTCACGAGAGGACTCATCGCTTTTCGTGAGGTCCGGATTGCAATCACCAGTGGCAGTCTTTGCCGCTATGATTGACTTATTTACGAAACGTGATCTGGAGCAAGACTAGTCATCTGAAGCAGTTCTCGCGGGGTCTTGGCGTTCGCATGTTTCATCATGGCCAATAACACGCGTCCGGCGGATTCCGCATCGGCTTGGGCGTGGTGGTGTTGAAACTCATGCCCGATATGCATGGATAAGGTTTTCAAGTCATGGTTTCGTAGCTCCGGCCAGACTTGCCGACTTAGTTTTAGCGTGCAGAGAACATCAAACGCGGGACATGCGAATCCAAAGTGTTCCAATGTGCCGCGTAACTTCCGCATGTCAAACGCTGCATTGTGCGCGATCACAATGTCGGCACGAATCAGCCGCGCCAAAATTTCCGGCGCAATGGTTGAAAACTCCGGGGCATTTTGAACATCAAACCATGTCAAACCATGACAGTTTTTTGTAAACTCCTCCAGAAACCATCCGCAACCCTTGGGTGGCCGGACAAGCCAGTAGAGGGATTCGACAAGTTTGTCATCCTCAAAGACCGCAACCCCGGCAGCACAGATGCCTGCTTTGGTATTATTGGCTGTCTCGAAGTCTATGCTCGTGAAGTTCATCGTGTTTCAAAGGAACTCGCTGTGTTCATTCGCTTGGCCTTACCCGAGAATCGCTTTTTCCATTTCCTCATATCGTCACTCACTTGTTCAGGTGGTGACTCGGCTTTCTTGCGGTTCAATTTCGTTGTCACGATCATTCCATTCCTCAGTGGCGGGGCGGTCACTCGTCAGAGCCAGAACCTTCTTTAGTTCATTTCGAAGCACCTCTTTGCGTCGTTTGAAAAATGTCATGAAATTCTTGAACTCCAACCCGACACTTTCCGGGAAATAATTGTCGCTGGCAAATTTCACCCGCTCAGATTCTTCCATTATCCCGACCCAATTTTTCAAGGGTGACGCATTCTTGCTGATATTCTGCCGACCTTCCATTAATTGAAGGTTTGGAACGCAGTCCCTAGCGTCCCACCACTGCTGGCGTTCTTCCTCCGGTATTCCCATCTCATGAAAATTCTCAACAGTGAAACCAGCCGCCGGATGAATGTGATCCTGATGGAAAAGCACCTCATTGTAGCGCAAATGCGGGTAGAGAAGTGAAAGCACAAAAAACGACGATGGGCCTTTCGAGCTTTGTAAAAACCTCTCAATGTCGGCATCGGTCACAGCCAATGATTTTTGTTGCGGTAGTTCAATTTTCAAAACCTCCTCGAAAGAGAAGCTTCGATGACGGCCCAGGTAAATGATCCCATCTGTCTCCGTTGGCACTTCGTCACGAAAGGCATTTTGCAGTTTGGAGATGACCTGTTCCTGCGCGCTGCCGTAAATACCGTTGAGTAGGGCATGAATCAGATATTTTCGGATTCCTTCCTTCGATTGTTGGCTCTGGTCGCCGCCCTTGTATAGATAGTAAGCGATGATTATAGTCGCATTTTGTGACGTGAGCACGCTACCGCTAAAACCAAACTCGTAAAGCAATTCCACAGTCTTCATCACCGCCGCCGCAATCTTTGGCCATTCAACACGAATTCTCTCCACATTTTCGGATTTAAAAGAGTTCACCTTAAACACCACCGGCCCGTCGCTCAGAACCAGACAGCAACGCATCAAATACTCATTGCCGAAGTTGAACAAGTCCCCTTTGTTGATGGTTTTCAGCAACTCCTCGATCTTCTCGCGTCCATCTTCCCAGGTCGCCACAATAGTGGAAAAAAGCAAATCCATTTTGCTCAGAACTGTGCCGCCACTGTTAACTCGAACAAAGATTTTCAGGATGTCTTCGAGATCATGTTTTGCAACCTCGAAATAGTTGATCAACTCATCTTCATGGATGCGTTTGTGTAGCGTCTTCAAGCCCCAATTAATGAAACGCTTCTGGTTCGCAAATGCCGCCTTCTGAGCATCGTTCTGGCATTGATCTCGAAAACCATCTGTTACTCGGTCAAACTCAGGTTCCTCGTCCCAGTCGAGAACTTGTCCTACCTTCATCCAAAACATAGCCTCTTTGCCACAGACAGTGCCATCTTCCGCAATCACGTTGCGGGCCAAGGTCGAATCAGCCCATTCTTTCGTACAAAAGCGAAACTCGAAATTCTGGTCCTCTTTCGTCGCGATTTTGTCCTCCGCAACAATCGTGTATGGCAGCGAGAGTAGATTAAGATACAGCGACATCGGCTCATAGGCGTTTGGATTGGAGCTTCGCTTATATGGAGCCTTCTCCGTGTGGGTGCCCATCAGGCCAATAAACATGGAACTGAGTCGTTGCTGACCGTCCAAGACCCCGATTATCTCGGGATGCGAGAATGCTCCTGTCTTGCGGTGATTGTAGGGCTTCCTCTGGTCGTATTCCGTTAAAAACTCGTAAAACACATAGTTCTTGGCATTCTCCTTTTGTAAGCGCCAGAACAGAAAAGCCCCGAAAGGATAGTTACGCATAAGCGAATCAAAAAGCAGTTCGATTTGATGCTTGCCCCAGACGAATTTTCTTTGAAGGGCTGGAAGATAGATTTTTCTTGCGTCTATGTCGCCAATCACTTGTTTGATGGTATAACTCTTGTAACTCATAAAGGATGCGATGGCAAAGTGAAGCCAATAGCTTATTTAGCTCTGCGACCTTGTTCTTTACAATTACGGTCGTAGGTTACTATCCAAGAGCCTTCTTGTGTCGTAAACGTGCGGCCAGACGCTGAGTGGATTAACTTATTCGAATTTCCCATACGCTTGATCTCTTTGCAATTGTCGTCATAGGTGACAATCCATGAACCTTCGACAACCACGAAGAAGTCGCTGGCAACGCCAGCTACTTGTTTATTTGAGCTTCCCATTCTCTTTATCTCTTTTCCCTGGTCATCAAAAACAACGATCCAAGCTCCTTGATTGCTTACATCTGATATTGGCATGGCTTTGTTCCTTCTATTGATCAGTCTCGCGTACGGCCCAATTAGCTTTGGGTCTCGAATTTTGGAAGATTGATGCCCAATTTTGCCTTCGCATCTTCCAAGGTGCCTCCTTTGACATCTTTCACTTTAAAACCTTTTTCCAATAGGTTTTGAATGTAAATTTTGTTGTAAATGAACGCTATTACAATTCCTGATATTACGGACCATGATAACACGAATTGAATAATGAACCATTTCAAATCTAATCTGAATAGAGCGGGGAAAAATGAGAAGAACAGTGTGGTCCATGAGAATCCCACAGGTGCTTTTTTGATGATCCCGGTGTTTGGATTTTCCATTAGTAGTTTCATATATTTTTGATGTCTTTGTGTATTGTGTTTGTTGGCGAATGTTGATTGTGCAAGTCCGCCTGTCCAATACAAAAAGCGGCGTGACCTACTCACGCCCCGACACGGGCACTGGTATGCCCTCACTGGGACGCTTTCGGGCACGCCCGATGGGGCGTGCCTCGAACCGTGTCCAGTGAGCCAAAATTACCAGTTTTGTGTCGGACAGCAGCCGAAGCCGCAAATCAGTTTATCGTTTTTGTCACATACGTATTTCTTCTAAAACACTCGGATGGAAGCACAGGGAAGCGTGCGATGCAAGCGGGCATTTTTGACAGCATTTCCATCGAAGCCAATCAATGTAGGTTTCCCCCACCGCAACACCAAAACGCTTTTTCCCCTTCACCCACTAAAAGGCGTTCTCGTGTCGCGGCCCTTGGCCGGACTGTTTTCAATTCTCCACGCGCGCGCCCTCTTTCCCCCCGCGCTCCGTTCCGAATTGTAAACAGACCGGCATTGGAAAAGACGGCGCAGTCGCGCCACCCAATTCCTTTGACCAGAAAGCTCAGAATTGCCCAATTCCGGGGAAGGCCGACAACGGCAGAAGCGCAGACGCGCCATATCTCAACCGACTTCGTAAGGGGGGCTGATTTTGGCGCGAAACGCTCCGTCCATTGTACAGCCCGTCTGCGCCTGTCATGTATTGCTCGCCCTGTTTCCCTCTGCGCTCCACATTGACAGTGCTCGACAGGCTTGGGGACTTTGCTTCTAGGATTTCGCGCCGGGAATCCTGCCAAGAACAGCAGCCAAGCCGCAGTCGGACGAATGGCGATGGCAATGGCTCGACCAACTCAAGGCATGACGCATAAGCGCGGGCTTGAATCGTATCAAATGACGGTTGCAGGCCGTTTGTGGACCATGACACCAAGCTAAATTGGCCAGGCGCTGGCTGTCGAGGGCGTGTCCGAACTAAAGCGCGACGGGCGCTGGTCAAAATGTGGGGAGTCCACTGCCGCGAATCGGGTCTTGGTGTTTTCCTTTTTGCATTTAGGGTGTCGTTTTGGTTGCAAATGGGTGCGAGGGCGAAAACTTCGACGTGCGGTTTGCAGGCGTGGCCGTCAGGCGCGAGTCAGGTTGCTTTTAGTGCTCTAGCGCCGCACGGCGCGGGCGATTGCTTGCCCCGTCACGCCCCCAATCAATCGCTCGTTTTTCCGTTGCGTCCGGGTGGTTTCGCTCGCAGAATCGGTGTTGTGGACGCTGGCCGCTTGCAACGCGGGCCAAGGATGGCCAATGCTGGCAAAAGCCGGATTTGAGCTACATTCCGGCTACATACTTCGTAAGTGCCTNNGAACCCTCGTCTCAGGCTTGGGATCCGCAATCGAAAACGGTGGCTAATTCCGTGCTCCGAATTCGGCCAAACCGCTCCTTAGGCGGAAAAATCGCATCCTCGCCCTGCGCCAAACTTTAGCCTCGTGACAGTTTTCATCTTTATTGATGAGGCGTTGGCGGCAGAGGTGTCAGCATTATAGGGTGATCCTTTGGCTGACTTTACGTCTCGGCCAGTCGATCCGCCTTCGCTAAAGCTACGGAGGACAAGAACGACCGCGCTCCCGAAGAAGTC
>PLIU01000485.1:6553-6697 GCA_003140095.1 Verrucomicrobiales bacterium
CGGAGATGTGGAGCGACCTGGAAAAGGTGTACGGGGAGATTCGTTTGGAGTCGCGCCTGACTGTGCCGATGGCCAGGGCGCTGGTGCGGCTGTTGCGGGAGACGGAGGAAGCGCCGGTTGACCCTTGCAGGCAAAAGACGATTT
>PLIU01000318.1 GCA_003140095.1 Verrucomicrobiales bacterium
AATCAAACCTGTGAGTGGGAAGTGCCTATGCCACACGGAGTTGGAGGAGAGGGAAATGGGCTTTGGCGGGGTTTAGGCGAAATCGAGTTACGGCTCGACGGAGTTGCCCTAGCTACGAGGCGGGCATGATTCGGGCCATCCCCCAAGCGCGGTTTTTCTGAACAAAGTTTGATCTTCGGTTGTCTTTTGGGCATACGTAACGTCTTTGACGCAGCTTTTTGACTATGAATACAGGCATCAGCGCAATTAACGAACAGGTGCAGCAGTCCGGCGCTTTTGTGCGCCCGCTCTTCAGCGAAATCGGCAAGGTGATCGTCGGCCAGAATTACCTGGTCGAACGGCTGGTGGTCGGCCTTCTGGCCAATGGCCACGTCCTGCTGGAAGGCGTGCCGGGCTTGGCCAAAACCCTCTCGGTCAAGGCCCTGGCCTCGGCCATCAACGTCAAATTCTCCCGCCTCCAATTCACCCCGGACTTGCTCCCGGCCGATCTGATCGGCACGCAGATTTATAATCCGCAAACCGGCGCCTTTTCCACCCGGCGCGGCCCCATTTTCGCCAACCTGGTGCTGGCCGACGAAATCAACCGCGCCCCGGCCAAAGTGCAGAGCGCCCTGCTCGAAGCGATGCAGGAGAAACAAGTCACCATCGGCGACCAAACCTTCAAGCTGGAAGAGCCATTCCTGGTGCTGGCCACGCAGAATCCCATCGAACAAGAGGGCACCTATCCGTTGCCCGAAGCGCAGGTGGACCGGTTCATGTTGAAATTGAAGATTGTCTATCCGTCGCGCGAAGAGGAACGGCAGATTCTGGACCTGATGGCGCGCACCACCGTGACCGCCGCGGCCAGCCAGGTGGTCTCAGCCCAGCACATCCTGGAGGCCCGCCAGGTGATCAACGATATTTATATGGATGATAAGGTCAAGGATTACATCGTCGATCTGGTGTGTTGCACGCGCGAGCCGGGCGCCTACAAAATCGACGGGTTGCAAGGGCTGATCCAATTGGGCGCCTCGCCCCGCGCCACCATCGCCTTGACGCTGGCCTCCAAGGCTTACGCCTTCCTGCGCGGACGCGGCTACGTGACGCCGCAGGACGTCAAGAGCATCGGCATGGACGTGTTGCGCCACCGGGTGACGGTAACCTACGAGGCGGAAGCGGAGGAAAAGAGCAGCGAAACGATCATCACCAAAATCTTCAACGAACTGCCCGTGCCGTGAGTTGTGCCGACCATTTTCATTCAAGGCTACAAATTTCGTTTCTACTCGTCCGATGTGAACGAGCCGCCGCACGTTCACGTCATCAAGGCCGAACGTGTGGCGAAAATCTGGCTCAAACTGCTCGAAGTTGAACACAATCGCGGCTACAATAGGGCAGAATTGAATCGCGTGTTGAAACTGACAGAACGAAACAAAGAAAGACTATTGAAGGCATGGCATGAATACTTTGACCGCTAAAACCACCGCACAAGTCCGCGCCAAAAGCGCGCGCTTCACGGCGCACACACTGCACGTCCGGCTCGATGATGGCCGGGAAATCAGCGTGCCGTTCACGGAAGTGCCATGGCTAAAATGGCTGGCCAATGCCACGACCAAGCAACGCGCCAATTGGTCGCTCGAACCCGGAGGCTACGCGATTTTCTGGCCGGACTTGGACGACGGAATCGAAGTATGCCATTTGCTGGACTCGCAACCGATCGCTTGAACCTGCGAAGCCGAGGACGAAACCAGCGCAATGGTCATCCAGTGAATCTTTGATGAACTGCCTGCGCCGTAAGTTGGAAGGAATGAAACCTTGCCTCAAAGAACGCCGTATCATTGAAGTGTGTGTAGGCATAACTTGGCTAGCCACGTTGGAGCACCGCGTTTACTCCTGCCCGGACACATCGGATTTTGACTTTATCTGGGGGGCAACCGCCTTGATTTTAACGAACAAACACCTTGGCTTTCGTGTTCCATTGGAAGTTTGTGCTGTAACGAAAATTGCGGCGAACGAACTCGAAAACTTGAACGGACTAGCCCAGCCGCTTCGATCACGTGCTAAAGCATATCTCTCAGAAGTAAAAGCTGATCAGCGAATTATCCGTCCCGGATGTGCTCATCGGCTTTATTTTCTGAACACCGAACCTTGGCCGCTTCGGATGCAAGAGACCACAGCTTCAGCTTCCACAACCGAATGGTCTGCGATCCTATCAATCTGCACCGATCCAGACCAGTTCTTTCAGTGGCCGCAAGTAGGGGCATTGCTTTGGCCAGGCTGCGTTCGGACTCAAAGCGACGGAGAACATAAATACCCGATCGAACTCACGGCCCCGCTGGCGCAGTTGGAATTGCGGTCTGACACTCGCACAAACGGGCCGGCAATCGTTTCTTTTCTTGCTTCGGGAGGCAAACGACCAAATTGGGGCAGTGAAGGTTGGCATATTCACCACATCTACGATGGGACTAACGGTTCGCCTCATGCGGTTCGGGATGGAAGCCTATTCACACATTCAGCCGGATTTGTGGCGGCGCATCCTGACATTCACGACCTCGCGCATAAGTCAGATTTGTTGAAATGGCTCTTGTGGCGAGAAGCATTCCTGCGATTTGCTTTTGACCCGATGGACGCATTTATTGACACATGATTCCCAACGAGATTCTCAAAATAATCCGGCAGATCGAAATTCGGGCAAACCGCCTCGCCAGCGAATTATTAGCGGATTATTCATTTCAATCTTCGCCGCAGTCGGGCAGGATTTCGCGCACTGTGGAACACCGCGGCCACTCCGATGAAATCAGTCTCGATACGAAAAAGGATGCTATATTTCTTGAATGTCTCAACCGAAGCTCTGCGAATCGTTTTGCTCCTGAGCGGAAATCGTTCCGGGTCTTTCAGGATACGCTGAATGGTGGCGTCGATTTCGGCCTCGAATTTGTCTCCCAGCCCCGGTTCCCGTTCATTATACCATGCGACGGCGCTCTCAAATTCAAGCCTGGCCTCGACGTCGAAGATTACTTGGCGGCGCATTTCCGACTCGTAAGCCTCTCCGGCAGTTCCGCGCGAATCTGCTCCCACGGGATACCGCTTTTGGGGTTGCGGCTCAATCGTTCGGCACGACGTTCCGCCTCTTCGATTTGTTCCGAAGTCAAGCCGTCATCAAGAATTCCAAATTCTTCCAAAATTTGGCCGGCAACTTCGCGCCGTTCACCTTCCGGCAAGCGGCGAATTTGTTCTAAAATCTCGGCTGCGCTCACATTTTTAATCTACCGCGACGGCCAAGAGTTGCAAGCGAAGATTCCTGCCCGCGCGAATTCATCATGTGTGTTGTCCAGCCGATTTCGAAGTGATCCACAGGCTTATCTCCAACCGAAGCGCTTGTTGAGTTCAGCTTTGACTTGCTCCCAAGGAATTCCTTCTTCCGGTTTGGCTTCGAACTCAGCGACACGGCGATCAAGTTCCGCCGCCATTTCCGGGGTCAGGTCAGGGTCGTATCCGTTTTCCGCGATGATATCCCAAAAGTCTTGCGCAAGTTTGATCCTTTCTTCTTGCGGAAGGGCTTTCGCTGCTTCGAGAATTTCCGTCGCATTCATGCCCGTAATTTACCGCGACGGCCTTGAGTTGCAAGTCGATACACGCACCTGCTCCCATGGAAAACCGGTTTCGAGGTTTCGGCTCAAGCGCTCGGCACGGCGTTCCGCCTCTTCGATTTGTTCCGAAGTCAAACCATCATCAAAATTTCCGAACTCTTTCAGTATTTGGCCCGCAACTTCGCGCCGTTCATTTTGCGGCAAACGGCGGATTTCTTCTAAAATCTCTGTCGCGCTCACATCTTTAATCTATCGCGACGTGCTGGAGTTGCAAGCGGACATTCGTGTCCGCGCGAGTGCATTGTTCCAATCCTCACTATGATCCCGCGCGAAATCCTCAAGAAAATCCGGCAAATCGAGCTGCGCACTACGCGCCTGGTGTCCGAAACCATGGGCGGCCAGTACCATAGCGTGTTCAAGGGGCAGGGGATGAATTTCGAGGAGGTGCGCGAATACCAGCCGGGCGACGAGGTGCGCTCGATCGACTGGAACGTGACGGCGCGCATGAATCATCCGTTTGTCAAGAAGTTTGTCGAGGAGCGCGAATTGACGCTCATGCTGGTGGTTGATCTGAGCGGTTCGGGTCTTTTCGGCTCGCGCGACCAATCCAAACGCGAGCTGGCCGCCGAATTGGGCTCCGTGCTGGCCTTTTCGGCCATCCGCAACAATGATAAGGTGGGGTTGATCCTGTTCACCGAGGAAGTGGAGAAATACATCCCGCCCAAGAAGGGGCGGCGGCACGTCCTGCGCGTGATTCGCGAGATCCTCTGTTTCCAACCCGCCCAGCGCGGCACCAATTTTGGCAAAGCACTGGACGCTCTGAACCGGTTGGCGCGGCGCCACGCCATCGCGGTGATCATTTCCGATTTTCTTTTTGAACGCCGCCCAGCAGCGGAAGGCGACGGGCAGCGCGCCGGAGGTTATCTGCTTTCGCCCACGTTGGGGCCGCGCACGTTGCCGGCGCTGCGCCAGGCCAATCGGCGCCACGATGTCATCGCCATCCACGTGGTGGACCGGTTCGAGCTGGCGTTGCCGGCGTTGGGCCGGCTGGTTTTCACCGACGCTGAGACGGGCGAGATGATTGAAATCAACACGCACGACGCGCGCAAACGTCGAGCCTTTGCCGACCGCCGGGAAAAACACCAGGCCGAATTGATGCGCGTGCTGCGCTCGGCCAACATCGATGCCATCGAGGTCCGCACGGGCGAACCCTACGCGGCCGCCTTGGGGCAATTCTTTGAAACGCGCGAAAAGCGCCGCCGCCGCGGATGAATACGAACTCGGCGCTCATTGTCCCCGCCCCGTCGCCGGCCGCCACCAACGCGGCCCCGCTGAACTTTCACGAAGCCCTCAAACCGCTGATCGAGATTCCCAACTTTTGGCTCTGGATTATCTGGACGGCGGCGATTCTGGCGCTCTGCGCCGTGGCGTGGCTGGCGTGGCGTTATTGGCGCAAGAAGGCCGCCGCGGTTCGGGCCGCGCCGCCGGTCCCGCCCCACGTGCGGGCGCGCCGCGCGCTGGAAGCGGCGCTGGCGCTGCTGAGCGAGCCCAAGGCCTTCTCCATCGCGGTCTCCGGCGCCATCCGCGGTTACTTGGAGGAGCGGTTCGATTTCCACGCGCCCGAGCGGACGACCGAGGAATTCTTGCACGAGCTGCGGGGCACAAACTTATTGACAACCGAACAGAAGCTCAGCCTCGGAGATTTCCTGGCCAGTTGCGACCTGATTAAGTTCGCCAAATACGAGCCGACGGAAACCGAGTTGCGCGCGCTGCACGCCGCGGCGCTGAAGCTGGTCAATGAAACGGAACCGCGCCGAGCGCCCGCCGAAATTCAATCCTCAGCCGCCGCCGCGCCGGCCCCCGCCGCCCAATGATTTCCGCGCAACCATCCTTGCTGGTCCTGGCCGAGGCGTTGCCGCCGCTGGCATGGCTTCAGAACCACTTCGCCTATCCGTACGTCCTACTGCTGTTGTTGCTCTTGCCGGCGCTGGCGTGGCTGAAGGGCAAGGTGGGGAAGGCGTCCTCCTTTGTGTATTCGTCGGTGGATCTGGTGCGCCCCATCGCCGGCCTGCGCCGGTCGCGGGCCGGGGCCATTCTGGCCAATCTGCGCTGGCTGGCGCTGGGGCTGTTCATCGTGGCCCTGGCCCAACCGCGCCTGGTGCTGGGCGAATCGCACGTCAAAGCCAGCGGCATAGATATTGTGGTTGCTCTGGATCTGTCCGGGAGCATGCGCTCGGAGGACTTCGGCACCAACCAAAGCCGGATCAGGCTGGCCAAGGAAGTATTGAGCAAGTTTATTGACAACCGTCCCAACGACCGCATTGGCCTGGTCGCCTTCGCCAAGGAGGCCTATATTGCCTCGCCGCCGACGCTGGACCATGATTATTTGCAGCACCAGTTGGAGAGGCTGCAAATCGGGGTCATTGATGAGAGCGCCACCGCCATTGGCTCGGCCTTGATGACGGCGCTCAATCGCATCAAGGACCTCAAGGACAAAAGCAAAATCGTCATCCTGATGACCGACGGCGAAAACAATTCCGGCAAAATCTCCCCCTTGACCGCCGCCGATGCCGCCCAAGCCCTGAAGGTCAAAGTCTATACCATCGGCATTGGCAAGCAGGGCACGGCACCTTACCCTGTAGGCAGAAACCAATGGGGTCAGACAGTTTATAAGCCGATGGCGGTGGACATCGACGAAGAGACGCTGACCAAGATCGCGCAGCAAACGAATGGCAAGTATTACCGGGCAGACACCGCGGACACGTTGCGCCAGATATACGCGGACATCGACCGGCTGGAAACAACGGAGGTTGAAGTCAAGAAGTACCAGCATTATGATGAGTTGTTCGGTCAGGTGGCCATCGGTGGAATGGTCGTGCTGCTGTTGGAGATGATCCTGGCCCAAACGGTTTGGAGAAAGTTGCCTTGAATTGATGAAACTTGAGCACCCACAAGTACTTTGGCTGGCGGCCGTCGTGATTCCGGCGCTAGTCGGTTTTCTTTTCTGGTCCTGGCGCGCCAAGCAGAAATTGATCCTGCAGTTTGTCCATGCCCGCCTGGCCCCCAGTCTGACGGTCGGGGTTTCGGCCGCGCGGGAGAAAGTGCGCCTGGCGCTGCTGGTTGCGGCCGTGGCGGCCATCCTGTGTGCCTTGGCCCGTCCGCAATGGGGCTTCGCTTGGGAAGAGGCCAAACAACGGGGCCTGGACATCATGGTGGCCATCGACACTTCGCGCAGCATGCTGGCCCGCGATGTGTTGCCCAACCGGCTCGAAAAATCCAAGCTGGCGGTGATCGACTTGATGCGGCTGGCCAAATCGGACCGCCTGGGCCTGGTGGTGTTCGCCGGCTCCGCTTTTCTGCAAGCGCCGCTGACGCTGGACGAGCAGGCCTTCCAACAGGCGGTCGATGCCGTCTCAGTCGGCATCGTGCCGGTGGGCGGCACGTCGCTTTCCTCCGCCATCCGCACGTCGCTGGAAGCCTACGAGAAGGGCAACGACAATCATAAAGTCTTGGTGCTCTTCACCGACGGGGAAGATTTCGACGCCGATACCGACACCAAGGCCGCCACCGCGGAGGCCGCGGAGGCGGGGATGCTCATTTTCACCATTGGCGTCGGCACGCCGGAAGGCGAATTGCTGCGGGTGGACGATGGACAGGGGAACACTTCGTTTATCAAAGATGAGGAAGGGGACGCGGTAAAATCGCACTTGAACCAAACCCTGTTGCAACAAATCGCCACCACAGCCAACGGCTTCTATCTGCCGTTGCAGGGGGCCGATCCGATGGCGACGTTGTATGCGCGCGGCCTGGCGCCCTTGCCTAAAAACGAGGAAACCACCCGGCTGACGCGCGTCTATCGGGAGCGGTATCATTGGTTTTTGGGCTTCGCGGTGATCTGCCTGGTCATCGAGGCGCTGCTGCCGGATAGCGCGCGCCCGCGTTCACGCCGCGCCCGTTCCGGCGCGCCCTCTTTGCAGAAAGTGGCGGCGGCGCTGGCCTTATTTCTCCTGCCACTGAGCGGTTCCGGCTCGCCCTCCAGCGCCTATCGCGAATATCAATCGGGCGATTTCAAAAGCGCGTTCGACGAGTACAACCGATTGGCCCAGCAGCAGACAAACGATTACCGCCTGCGCTATGACGCCGGCACGGCCGCCTACAAGGCCAAGGAGTTGGAAACGGCCCAAAAGCAGTTCAACGAAGCGCTGAACACCCCGGAGATTATCTCCAATCCCCAAAACCAGCAGAAGGCCTATTACAACCTGGGTAACACCCTTTACCACATGGGCGAACCTTTGTCGGAGCCGGACAAAAAGAAGGAATTGTGGCAGCAGGCCATCGAGAACTACGGCCGCGCCGTCCGCTTGAACACCAACGATATCGACGCCCGGAACAATCTCGCTTACGTCAAACAGAAATTGGAGGAATTGAAGCAGCAACAGCAGCAGCAGCAACAGAACAAAGATCAAAAGGATCAGCAGCAAAACCAGCAGCAACAGCAGCAACAAAAGCAACAGAACAAGGATCAGAAGGACCAAAAGCAGCAGCAACAGCAACAACAACAGCAACAGGGCCAAAAGTCCGAGCAGCAAAAGAAAGACGAGGAGAAAGCACGGCAGGAACAAGCCAAAAAGGACCAGGAAAAGAAAGAACAGCAGGCTCAGGCCAGTCAGGCCGAGCAAAAGGACAAGCCGGATGAAAACGCCGAACAAACGGCCGCCGCCCAGCTTCGCATGAGCCCGGAAGAAGCCCGCCAGTTGCTGGAGGCGATGAGGGACGACGCCAAGGTGTTGCTTTTCGCCCCGACCAACCAACCCATCCACAGCCAACGCGGCAAGTTCAAGGACTGGTGACGGCGACCGAAACGGTGTATCCGGGAACCGAACTGCGCCTGATTTTTCAGCCGCTCAGGGCCAGCCAATTTCCACGAGGTCAGGAGTCCTGAGACTGAATGACTCGCCCAAGCCTCCAGTGCCCTCCTCGGCTTTGCCGAGTTCTCGAAATTCCTNNAATAAGCGCAAATACCCATCAAGGCCGCTATGTCGGCATATCATGGCAAAAATCCCTTCACGAAACCTCTTTCGCAGATACTCTAATGTTACACATAATTTACAATAATCATCATTTGCAAGCAAATAAAAATGAACCGGATTATCTCTTGACGGCCTGAAACTGCTGCTCCAACAGGTATGGCCAGCAAGCGTAGCCACTTGGAACTGCTCGTCAAAATCTTTGTATGTGTCTTTCACTTTCATCCGAGCACTTTACCACAGCCACTTGGACATCCGCTGTCCAACCAACGCGGGGACTCGTTGCCTTGGCGCCCCCTCCGAATCGCTTCGGGATCGGTCGGCGTGTTGCTCAGACTTGCCGCATCCACACAGCAATGCGGCCAGGAACGCCGCGAATGGAACCGACGAGGCGCGGTAGCGATGAAGGGCAAATGGCTTGGCACCGTCATAATATTGCGACTGGCTGTTTTCAAGAATTTTCGGCAATCCCGCCATCCCCTCATCCCGGCCTCACGAGCGTTTGGTTCCCTTCAACCGCTCCATTGATAATCAACGCCTTTCGTGAATGTGCAAGTAAAGTGCAGGTCGATTTGAATTCTAAACAATTTCGAGGTTGAACAACTAAGGGTTAGCCACTTTGCCGTTGGCAAAGTCTCGCGCGAATTCCATAAGTTCTTTTTCGTTCAAATCCGAAACAGCCCAAAATGTCATTCCCGCCTCCGACCAGTGAATCACATTGTAACCTTGAAGGGATATAGACGACGCAGGCTTTGAGTCGTTTTCCTGTGCGGGCCAAATGAAAAGGTTGATGATGTGTTTGTGGCGCTGAAAAATCAGCGCGGCAACGCTGTGTCCTCCGACATAATCGAGTCTGCCTCCGATCAGGGGAAATTCCTGCGCCGCCAAATTCTTGACCGGTGGGGAGAAATCGAGTTTGCCGTTGAACCATGGCTTGACGGTGTGTTGGTCGGTGGACACGACATCGAGCATGTGATTTGCCATTAATGAACGGACGTGGCTGGAAACAAGTTCCTGCGCCAGCGGGTGTTCCGATGAAGGACGGGTCAGCGTTATCGTCAACAGCAATGCCAGACACGCCGCCGCTGCCGCGGACATAACGGTTGTCAGCCAGTTCCAATTCCAGGCCCGCCACGGAGAGACTCCTCTTGCGGGCGAAGGCAGTTCCGATTTGATGCGTCGCCGCAGTTCCTCCGGGGCGGTGAAGTAAAGCGCATCCTGCTTCAGCGTCTTTTTCAAACTTTGCAGATTGCGCCACGCGATGCCGCACGCGGAGCAACTCTGAAGATGTTGCTCCAGCTCCAGAATTGCTGCGGCTTCCAATTCACCGTCGGCGTATGGTTCAATGAGCGGTTTGGCTTGCTGACAGTTCATGGGTCTCCCAAATTGAATTCGGCCGCGAGGCGTTTTTGCAACAGCTTCCGCGCGCGCGCCAGACGCGACATAACCGTACCGATGGGCACTTCGGCCAGGTCGGCAATTTCCTTGTAACTGAATCCTTCCATCTCACGTAAAATGACGATTTCACGAAATTCCACGGGCAAGTCGGCCAGGGCGCGCCGCACCGCCTCGGCATCGGCAAACGGAGGATGGACCGTATCCGCGTTTGCTGAAACGTCTTCGACATCCAAAGTCGCATCACCAATATCAACCATGTTTTCCGGCGGCCGATTTTTGCGCAACCAGGTATAAAAAGCATTTCGGACGATGCTCAGCAACCACGCGCGCGCGTCTTCGCCGCGAAAGCTTCCAAAGAACCTGAAAGCGCGCAAGCTCGCCTCCTGAGCCACGTCCTGCGCGTCGTTGTCGTTGCCGGCGAGCCAGCGGGCAAGGTTGTAAGCCGCATCCAAATGCGGCAGCACCTTTTGCTCATACAATTTTAATCGTTCGCCGTCGTCCACTGGGACTATTTGTCGCCCATGTCATCATATAGCAAGACCATTGTTGGCAGAATTTTATTCCCGAAACATTATTTTATTCTTCGGGAATAATTGTCGCGCGGACCCGGTCTGAAGAATTGAACAAGTTAAACTTTTTAAAGGAGTCACATTATGTTTTTTGAACCAAGTGCAAGCATGGCCTCGTGGCGCCGTCCGGCAAAGCGTGACCTGCATCATGTCTTTTCTTTTGCAACGCGCCCGAGGCGTAGTAAGTTTTGCTCGCGGGTGATTTCAACCAATGGAAGCCCACCGCCATGCGCCGGATGCCGGACGGGCGATGGATGGCGAGCCTGGAACTTTCCCACAGCCATAATCAGTACATTTTTCTCGTGGATGGCAAACCCGTCCTGGATCCGAATGCGTCAGGCAAAACGCGCAACGAACGCAATGAACCCGTTTCCCTCATCGTACTCAGACGTCGTTTATAAAGAAGCTGCGGCTTGAAATGCCACGCCCGAAGGATTCTTCCATTCTCCGGGAATAATCCCAACGCGGGCGCAGTCTGGATGTTTGTCAGATGAAAAAAAGAATCAAGTGCGCGAGTTGGAATTCACGGAGATTCATTCCAAAAATAATCTTTTTGTTTATGGGAATAAAGTTCAACCGCGCGCGGTCTGGAGAATTGAACAAGTTAAGAACTTATGAAAAACAAATTGCAAAATACAAAACTCAAAGAAACTCGTTATCTGGCGGCGGACGCCGACCACATTGACCACAACACGGAAAACGACGGCATTGACCGCCGCGGCTTCTTGAAATGCATGGCCTGGGCCGGCACGGGAATGCTATGGACCGTCAGTGGCGGCGTGCTCGGCTCTAGAATTCTAAGTCCGATCAGCGCGAACGCCGCGGAGACTCCCATGGCTGGCTTCAGCTTTGTGCAAATCAGCGACAGCCACATCGGCTTCAATAAGCCCGCCAACACGGATGTAGTCGGCACGCTCAAGCAGGCCATCGCCAAAATCAACGCACTGCCTGCCGTGCCGGATCTTATCCTGCACACAGGCGACCTGTCCCATCTTTCGGAGCCGGAGGAGTTCGACACGCTTGATCAAATGCTCAAGACCACCAGAGCCGGACAAATTTTTTACGTGCCCGGCGAGCACGATGTGATCAGCGACGGCGGCAAGGAATTCCGCGCGCGTTACGGGAAGGGAACCAAGGGCAACGGCTGGTTCAGCTTCGAGCAAAAGGGCGTCCACTTCATCGGCCTGGTCAATGTCATGAACATCGCCGAAGGTGCCTTGGGCCAGTTGGGGGACGATCAGCTCGCCTGGCTGAAGGACGATGTGAGCGGCCTTTCCAGCAGCACCCCGATTGTGGTTTTCGCGCATGTGCCGCTGTGATCCATTTATCCCCAATGGGGTTGGGGCACGAAAGACGCCGAACAAGCGTTGGGTTATTTGAAGGGCTTTGGCTCGGTCACAGTGCTCAACGGACATATCCATCAGACCTTCAAAAAGGTCGAAGGCAACGTCACCTTTCACACCGCCACTTCCACCGCTTTTCCGCAGCCCGCGCCCGGCTCCGCGCCCAAGCCCGGTCCGATGAAAGTCGCGCCGGAAATCCTTCCCACGGTACTGGGCATTACCGAGGTGAATTACGTGGAGAGCCACCACAGCCTCGCGGTAGTGGACGCAAAACTTGGTTGAAGTCCAACTCAGGCTGCTTATGAACCAAACTCTCTGGGCGCGCATGCACGGCGGAGCGACGCACTTTCCCATCGCCTCGCTGATAGTTTCGGTCGTCTTCGACTACGCCGGATTCTGGTGGCGGAATGAATCCGGGCGCCGCGAGTTTCGCGCCTTCGGATTTTATTCGTTGCTCATCGCGGCCGCCGCGTCGCCAGTTGCTGTAATTTCCGGGATCGCCTTGAGCAAAGGAAAACTGATGGGCAATGGGGATCTGCTGCTCCACCACTTATTCATCTGGCCGGCGTTTAGCCTCTTGGTCGGGCTGGCGGTGTGGCGCTTGGTGATGCGTGAACGCGCATCGCGGCGCGCGGCCAAATGCTATCTCATGCTAGTCACAATTGCGGCCGTGGCAATGATGGGAGCGGGCTATTGGGGTGGAGAAATGATCATCGGCAAATAACGGACCTTAAGGATGGCACAATGAATAAGACCACGTTTTCGCTCCGCAATGGCAACTCTGGTGATAGCGACGTTCGCGTCAAAAGTGCGCGCTGTGATCGATGCGCAACTGCCCGAAGGTTATGAGGACGAGTCGGGTTTTCATCCTGGCGCCCCAACTTTAAAGAATTAAGGCGACATGAGATTATCTTTGCAACTCAAGGCAATAATCCTGGGAACTGTTTCAGGGCTGGCGGCAATTGGCATGGCATTCGCTGCTGGCGAAGTGTTCCAACGCTCGTCCGCCGCGCCGGCCGCCAGTGGTGATGGTCTGACGATTCCAGCCGCAGGGACTCTGGAGCAGAAAGGTCATACATTATTTCTGTTGAATTGCGCCCACTGTCACGGCGCTGATGCGCGCGGCGATGAAGGGCCGGACTTGCATGGCGTGACGAAATCGGATGCCCGCATCNNTTAAAGGATTAAGGACGCAATTTGCCGAATTGCGCGGAAACCATTTTCAGGAATTCACTGGCAGCCCACCCGAGCGGACGTTTTCAAACCCAAAAGTTAGACGGCCAGGCCGTGGCCCAATTGGAGGTCTTGGTGCGCACGGCGGTTTTCCCATCCGCTAATGCGCTGGTGGGCTGCTTGTTGCAGCGAGCCGCCGATCAAGCCGATGCCCGTTACCAAGCCAAGCCTGGGCAGGAGCGCAAGAGCCGGGCGGCCATCCAGGCGCAGGGGATTTTTGGTCGCTTCCACTTGGAGCGGGATTACTACCATCACCCAGGCAAGGAGCAGGGGCATTGTCCGGCGGACGCCGCGCTGGGCTTGGAGGTCGGTTACACGCCGGCCCTGGCCAAACTCATTTGTCCGGAAGGCGCCGATGAGACGACCTCCTTGAAAGCCGAGCGGCCTTTGGAGCGGACCGGCGGCATGGTCGTTTCGGCGCGATAGATGCAACGGGTTGTCCAGCGCGTCGGTGGCAGCGCGCAAGCCTGGCAGGAACGTCCAGCCCTGCCCGGCTCCTGCGATGCGCCCAACCATGTATGTCAGCGCCGATGGCACGGGCGTGCCGATGGTGGCCCAGGAGTGGAAGGGACGGCGCGGCCAACAAGCCGACGGCGCGGAAAGACGCCCTGCCGCTGACAGCCTAATCCGAAGAATTTTGTCTCACACCCGCCAATATCCAATATCCCATTTTGCAGTGGATTTTTTTGGGCGGAGCCAATAGAGTTAAATCATGGCAGAGAAAACGATGAGCCAAATCCCGCGGCCCGTGCGGGAACAGTACCAAAAGGGGATGACCGCGTTTGAGCGCAAGAATTTCGATTACGCGATCGCGATCTTCAATCAAGTGCTGGCGCTGGAACCCGGCTTTTTCGAGTGCCGCCAGGTCTTGCGGGTTTGCCAGCATCAGAAATCCGGCGGGAGCAGCACGTTTTTCAAGAAAATGCTCAGCGGCGCGGGGTCGTCCCCGCTGCTGGCCAAAGCCCAAATACAGAAGGATCCGTTGGAGACGATCAAAACGGCCGAACAGATCCTCAACAGCGATGCCAAAAGCTTGGGGGCCCATAAACTGCTGGCCGAGGCGGCGCTGGCGGCGGACATGCCCAAAACGGCCGTGCTCTCGTTGGAAATAGTGGTCAAGAACGCGCCCAAGGATGAGGAGGCGCAAAAGAACCTGGCGCGAGCCTATTCCGCCGCCGGAGAGGGCGAAAAGGCGGAACAAGTCATGGCTGAATTGATGCGGCAGCATCCGGGGGACCTCAAGCTGGCGGACGAACTCAAGGACATCTCGGCCCGCAAGACTCTGGCCGAGGGCGGTTACGAGGCGCTGTCGGGCGGGAGCGGTTCTTATCGCGATATTCTCAAGGACAAGGAGAGGTCGGTGCAGTTGGAGCAGGAAGGCCGGCAGATCAAGACGGATGACGTGGCGGAACGGCATATCGCGAAACTGGAGGCGGAACTGGCGAAGGAACCCAACAATATGAAGAAGCTGCGTTCGGTGGCGGAGCTTTACACGCAGCAGAAAGAGTTTGATCGCGCGCTGGCAACTTACAACCGGATCATCGAGAAGGAAGGGGCGGCCGATTCTTCGCTGCAAAAGGCGATAGCGGAGACGACGATTAGGAAACTCGACCAGGCCATCGGGCAGTTGGACCCGCAAGCGCCGGATTACGCGGAAAAGTCCGCCCAGCTCAAGACGGAGCGGGACAATTACATTCTGAGCGAAGTCCGGCAGCGGGCGGAGAGGTATCCGAGCGATTTGGGCATTCGATTTGAACTGGCAGAGCTTCTGTTCAAACTGGGCAAGTACGGCGAGGCCATGCCGGAATTCCAGAAGGCCCAGGCCAATCCGCACAAACGACTGCAGGCGCTGGCGTATTTGGGCCAATGTTTCGCCGCCCGCGGCATGTACGACATGGCGGCCTCGCAGTTGCAAGCCGCGCTGAAGGAAAAGCCCGTTTTTGACGACGAGAAGAAGGATATGACGTACGCGCTAGCCAACGTTCTGGAGAAAATGAACAAGCTGGACGAAGCGGACGAGT
Organism: Verrucomicrobiales bacterium; assembly: GCA_003140095.1. Taxonomy (GTDB): domain Bacteria; phylum Verrucomicrobiota; class Verrucomicrobiia; order Limisphaerales; family Palsa-1400; genus Palsa-1400. The sequence goes on from PLIU01000318.1 coordinate 15,158, forward strand.
TGTACAAGCAAATCTGCCAGGTCGATATGGGCTTCAAGGATGTCATGGCCAAAGTCGAAGCGTCTTATAAGCGCAAGTCCGGTCAAGCTTAAGAGGCTCCGCGCTATTTATCGCGTTTTAAAAGGTATTCGGCCAAAGCGGCCAGGGCCGCGGCTTTGCCTTGGAAAAATTCCAGCGCGCGAAAGGCGCGGCCAGTCAATTGCGCGGCGATGGCGCGCGATTTCTCCATGCCCACGATCGACGGGTAGGTGGCCTTTTGGGCGGCGGTGTCTTTGCCGGCTGTCTTGCCCAATTGCTCGCTGGTCTGGGTGACGTCGAGAATGTCGTCGATGATCTGGAAGGCCAGGCCGACGTTGTAGCCGAAATCGGTCAAGGCGCGGAGTTGGGAGGCGGAGGCATTGGCGCTCATACCGCCCAGGCGCACGGAGCAGCAAAGCAGGGCGGAGGTTTTGCGTTCGTGAATGTATTTGAGCTGGGCGGCGGAAATTTTCCGGCCTTCACTCTCCAGATCGGCGACCTGGCCGGCGATGAGTTGGCGGGAGCCGGCGGCTTCGGCCAGTTCGCGGATGATTTCGCGGTGCGGATAACGCGGCCAACCCTGGCAGCGGGCGGCGATGGCAAAAGCTTCTGTCAACAAGGCGTCGCCGGCGAGGATGGCGATGCCTTCGCCGAAGACTTTGTGATTGGTGGGTTTGCCGCGGCGCAAATCGTCGTCATCCATGGCGGGCAAATCGTCGTGGATGAGGGAATAGGTGTGGATGCATTCGACGGCGCAAGCGAGCGGCAGGGCCGGGGCGATGGGGCCGCCGCAAGCCTCGGCCGCCGCGAGGCAGAGGGCGGGGCGGAGGCGTTTGCCGCCCGCGAAAAGGGAATAGCGCATGGCCTTGTGGATGGTGGCCGGTTTGGCGTTGGCGGGAGGCAGCAGGTCGTGCAAGGCGCGGTCCACGGACGCTGTGCGTTGCGCCAAATAGCCTTGAAGGTCAAAGGCTACGGCGGGTTGTTTCCTCCGGTTGATGAGCGACATGCGGGCTACTGGTTGCCAGAAGTGGGGTGAGAAAATCAAACTAAAAAGAGCATTTGAAATGGCCGCGAAAGAGCGCAGCCGCCGTCGCCATGGCTATGGCGGCCAGGAAGAGCACAAAGAAAAGCGGTTAGGATGTTGCGGATGGCTTGATTTATTTGCCCGGTGGGTGGCAGAATTTGCTTTGGACCACCGGCTGGGATGATTTCTCCGCAAATACCGGTCTTCCGGTAGTGGTATGGCGACTTCCAAAGCCGGTGATTCTAACCAGCGGTCCAAGCTTTGGCTTGGAAAGCAACACGTTCGGTTTTATCATCTCTTGGGCGACTAATGCCTCCGTCACGGTGGAAGCCTGCACCAATTTGGCCAGCCCCGTCTGGTTTCCGATAGCAACCAACAACCTTGCTAACGGTTCGTTCTATTTCAGGGAACTCTTGCAGACGAATAGTTCTGGACGCTTCTACCGAATTAGTTCGCCGTGAGAGGCCAGTGGTTAGCCATTTGTCCTCAAGCGGTTCCGTTAATGCCGATGTGGTTGGTCGCACGATGACAGCCCTCAACCGAATTGACTCCGCAGCCGCCGCTGAACGCAATCGGCAATGATGGGTGGCAGAAATTGATCCACCAGAAAATCCATAAGTTATTATCTATGTCCTGCAATCCGTCAGACCCACGCAATTCGGGGAAGATTTTTCACCCCGGATTTCACGGATTTCACGGTTGGGAAACCCGCCGTTGCTTATCCGTGTCATCCCTGAAATCCGTGGTTGTATAACTTCGTTTGCGGCTGATCGTGCAAATCGCGTCAGAGAAATGACTGCATTCTTTGCGACTTGCACCAAGCTAGCCCCTCAAGGGGAGCTAATGCGGTAAAATCGCCCGGTGCCGTTGGTTTGCAAGGGTTCGCTGAAATAATACGAACCGTTGGTAAGGGTGAGTGTCAGTAGCGGCGTCCAAGCCGAACCGCTCAGATCGCCGCTGGCTTCCACGACAATGGGGATGTTGGCGGTGCCCGTGATGGTGAACCCAAACTGATTGCTCCGCACGCCAAAGTTGGCGCCGCTGGCCGGGATCAATGCGTTCCACTCCAGGGCCGGAATCATGGCATTGTAAGTGAACTCAGCCCAATTGGTGGTGCCCGGCAAATAATAAGCCGTCGCACCGCTGTCGCCACCAAACCCATCGTAACTGACTGTGGGAGCATTGCCCAGGAAATAGATGCTGATGAGGCCGGCCTCACCGAACGAGATGATGTTGGTGACGCTGGCGGGAATTACGATGTTGGTCAGGCTGCGGCAGCCAGCAAACGCCTGCATCTCGATGGTGGTAACGCTGTCGGGAATCGTCACGCTGGCCAGCTTGGCGCAGCTCCCAAAGGCATCCGGCGGGATGTTGGTGATGCCGTAGCCCAGTGTGACGCTGGCCAGAGCGGTGCAACTCTCAAACGCATCGCTCCCGAAGTTGGTGACACTGCCAGGAATGGCGACGCGGGTCAGATTGGTGCAGCCCTCGAAGGCATACTCGCCGATGCTCGTGACGCCATTGGCCAGCGTGAGGCTGGCCAAGGCGGTGCAGGCAGAAAAGGCAGAGTCCCCCATGTTGGTGACGGTGCCGGGAACCGTGACGCTGGTGAGGCCGCAGGATTGGAAGGCCTCCACCCCGATGCTGCTCACGCCGTTGGACATGGTCACGTTGGCCAAGCTCGCGCAGCCAGAAAAGGCCTGCATCCCGATGTTGGTGACGCTGCCTGGTATGGCAACGTTGGTCAACGAAGCGAGATTCTGGAATGCTGAATCCCCGATGTTGCTGACACCGTTGGACATGGTGACGCTGCCCAGTCTGGAGCAGCCCTGGAAGGCATACTGCCCAACGCTGATGACGCTGGCCGGAATCGAGACGCTGGGCAGGTTGGTGCAGTCCTGGAAGGCCTCCTCCCCGATGTTGGTCACGCCGATGGCCATGGTGATGTTGGTCAAGCTGTAGCAGTTCTCGAAGGCGCCCAGTCCGATGGTGGTGAGGCCGTTAGTCATCGTGACATTGCCCAGGTCGTAGCAATCCTCGAACGCGTACTCCCCGATGTTGGTGACGCTGCCTGGAATCATGACGTTGGGAAGTACGATGCAGGAAGAGAACGCTAACTGCCCGATGGAGGTAACGCTGTCGGGAATGGTCACACTAGTCAGGTTGTGGCAACTCTCGAAAGCGTCGTCCCCAATGCCGGTGACGCCGTTGGACATGATGACGTAGGCCATGCTGGTGCAGCCATCGAACGCAGACGGCCCCAGGTTGGTGACGCTGCCTGGAATCGTGACGCTGGTCAGGCTGTAACAGGCAGAGAAAGCGTTGGTCTCGATGCTGGTGACGCTGTCGGGAATCAGGACGTCGGTCATATCCAGGCAGTGTTGGAAAGCAGAGACCGCGATGGTGGTGACGGTATCGGGAATCGTGACGCTGGTCGGGGAATTGTTATTTTCGAACGCGGCCTCCCCGATGGTGGTGACCGTCAGGCTGTTGATGCTGGCAGGAATGGCCACCGGTCCATCAGGCCCGGAATAGCCCGTGATGGTGACAGAGAGTTGGTCGGCATTTGTCGTATAAGTGAAGGTTTGCGCTTGCACCGCCGACGCGGCCAATAGCAGGAAAACCAGCAGACCGCGCCATATTCTGAACATATATATAAGACTTTTTCATAGCCGACGGCTTTGAGCAAACCCCACACGGGCAGCGGAAGCAAGGGGAATCAGCGGAATCAAGATAACAAACTGTTTGGATCCAGGTTTCCAATCACACGGGTTGGCGCGAGAGGTGGCACATGCAAGAGGCTTTTTTGCCGTGAGCGGTTCGATTTGCGATTCCCGCATCGTCACGACCGCAACGGTATCGCCCACCGCGTTAAAGACTCGAGCGTATAACCCTGTTCCTGGCCGGGACACTGGATGGTGTTCGACAATGGCAGGCACATCCCCGCGCCGAAGCCGATGCTTGGGCAGGCTGGCTTTTAGATTCATAATTTTCAAATCTCATTAAATTATCTCTCACATCATCATTTGCGTTTCTCTGCGCGTTCGTCGGCTCTGCGCGGGAATTGAAGGAGCGGTCTCGCGCAGAGAGTCGCGGAGGTCGCGGAGAAAGCAAGAACCAAGGGAGGGCGGGAAGATTCTTATGATCAAAATTAAAGCCACCGGCCCCTTCTTCGCAAGCGTGGAACTTACGACCGATCACCTCAGCACGCCCTCCATCCATCGGCGGACTATACTGGCGCAAAGATTAGTGCGGCGATGCGGTATTTTTCCCGCAACACGTTCGGTTTTATCATCTCCTGGGCGACTAAGGCCTCCGTTGTGGGGGTTCGGCGTCGTCATCTTTGTGCCTCAGCTTCATCAGCACACTTGGAAGCGTCAGGGCCAAATGTCCGACAGTCCAGATGACTGCGGCGTAAATGCAAAGTGCCGCCAAGATAACACCCAAGAACTCAAGGAGACCTCGATACGGCTGCCAGTCACCGGACCAGAGCGAAAAGACGAAACCGCCGACTACACCAATGACCACCGTCCAAACCAGGAGCCGGTAATTTGCCTGCTGCCATCTTGGGTCTTCTTCCCACATAACTCAACTCGACGCCTAACGACTATAACTGAGCCACGCCGGACGTGCGATGTCAAGACATCGTCCAGCCGAGAGTCGGCTTGAAGGCCTGCCGAGAGAATTCGACAGTATGGAAAGATGCTGCTATTCGAACAGTGAGATGAAGTTCGCGATCATGGCCGATGTTCATGCAAACCTTGAAGCCATTCAGGCTGTTCTGGGAGACGCGAAGGAACAGAGATGCACTCATTATGCTTTTTTAGGGGACTTTGTCGGGTATTGCGCCGACCCGAAGGCTTGCATCGATATCGTGCGTGCCATGAATGCTCCCTGCGTGAAAGGCAATCACGATGAATACTGCGCGACGGACATGCCCTTCGATGGCTTCAACCCTGGCGCTGCTAAAGCGGCGCAGTGGACTCGCAATCAGCTTACCGAGGACGACCGCCAATGGCTGCACAACCTGCCGCACGTGCGCACGGTCGAAGACTTCACCATCGTCCACGCGACTCTCGAGCGCCCAGAGCGGTGGGGATACGTTTTCGAAAAACTGGCTGCGGGTGCCAGCTTAACTCATCAGAATACGCGGGTTTGTTTCTTCGGGCACACGCATGTGCCGATCGCCTTTATCCGCGACACCGTTATCCGCGGCGGCACCTACACAAAGTTTAGAGTAGAGGTCGGGAAACAATACTTTGTAAATCCAGGCGCCGTCGGGCAGCCTCGTGACAATAGTCCAAAAGCAGCTTATGTAATTTACGACATGGATGAGGGAACAGTTGAACTGCGCCGTTCAGCATATGATATTTCCACCACCCAAAGCAAGATCCGGGAAGCGGGCCTTGGCAGCTAATGGGCAAAAGCTACCGAAACCGAACGTCCATTCCCTCGCTTATGTCAAAAACATCGCCATCAATTTGCATGATCGGCCTCAGCGGTGGCGCTCAAGTTGCCGCTTTGGCACATCATATTGTGCCTGCCCAGCGCCACTACCACTTATGGTGTACGCAAAAGGCATGTTTTTCGCCGAAAAGTTATTCACTTGGACAGCAAATGTCCAACCACTGGGCGCATACTGGGCGCGAAAGTTGAATTAAAATATGAGCAAGAAAGGCAGAGAGAATATGAAGACAATGCGGCCGGGCAATAAGGTCAGTTCGTCCAACGGCAACATTCTGCAAGGAGTTGCGGCGCGGCAAATCCCCGCTGGAACGGCTCGCGGCGGTCTTGGGCGAACTTCGGCGGGTGTTGCAACCTATAGTATTGACTCACTACAGCACTACAGCTTATTCGAGCTTTTCGGGTTTTTAGTTTTTAGGCGATTTGTGATTGACACAGGTTTGACAGATATATTCGCATATTTCCGATTGCTCCCGAGCCGCGTTGCCTGCGCGTCCATCGGCGGTTCTGCCAATGAATTCATGTCAAGTATGTTCCTCCGGCCGAAAGGCGATCACGCTCAGGGGCGGCAGGGTGAAGGTGGCGGAGAAGGGTTGCCGGTGGGTTTGGTATTCCCCGGCGTGAACGCCGCCGTAGTTGCCCTGGTTGCTCCCTCCGTAAAAACCGGAGTCGGTGTTGAGGGCCTCGCGCCAAAATCCGCCTTGCGGCAGGCCGACGCGGTAGTTTTGCCGCAAAATGGGTGTCAAGTTCAAAATGACGACCAACTGGCGGCGGCCGTCGCCGTTCTGCCGGACGAAGGAAAGGACGCTGCTGTCGGCATCGCCGCAGTCAATCCAGGAGAAGCCGTGGCCGGCGTAATCCGCCTCCCACAGGGCGGGCTCGTTGCGATAGAGGTGGTTGAGATCGCGGACGAGGTGCTGGACGCCGCGATGGTAGGGGCCTTGATCCAGGAGCCACCAATCCAGGGCGGCGTTGGCGTTCCATTCGGAAGTTTGGGCGAATTCGCAGCCCATCATCAGCAGTTGTTTGCCGGGAAAGAGCCATTGGTAAGCGAGCAAGGCGCGCACGTTGGCGAAACGCTGCCAATCGTCGCCCGGCATCTTGCCCAGCAAGGAGCCTTTGCCGTGGACAATTTCATCGTGCGACAGCGGCAGGATGAAATTCTCGTTGTGATGATAGAGCATGGCGAAGGTGAGATCGTTCTGGTGGTATTTCCGGTAAATGGAGTCGCGGCTGAAATAACCGAGGGTGTCGTGCATCCAGCCCATGTTCCATTTGAAGTTGAACCCCAGGCCGCCCAGATAAGGCGGGCGCGTGACCAGCGGCCACGCGGTCGATTCCTCGGCCACGGTGATGACGCCCGGATGCTCGGTTTGCACGACGTGGTTGAAGTGTTTGATAAATTCAACCGCCTCCAGGTTCTCGCGTCCGCCGAATTGGTTGGGAAGCCATTCGCCGGCCTTGCGCGAGTAATCCAGGTAAAGCATGGAGGCGACGGCATCGACGCGCAGGCCGTCAATATGAAAGCGGTCGCACCAGAACAGGGCGTTGGCGGCCAGGAAATTGCGGACTTCGTGGCGGCCGTAATTGAAGATCAAAGTGCCCCAATCCTGGTGGAAGCCTTTGCGCGGGTCTTCGTGTTCATAGAGGGCGGTGCCGTCGAAGCGCGCCAAAGCCCAGTCGTCGCTGGGAAAATGCGCCGGCACCCAGTCCAGCAACACGCCCACGCCGGCCTGGTGAAGCTGGTTGACCAGGAATTGAAAATCGTCCGGCGTGCCGAATCGGCTGGTGGGCGCGTAAAAACCGGTCACCTGGTAGCCCCAGGAAGGATAAAAGGCGTGCTCGGCGACGGGCATAAATTCCACGTGGGTGAAGGCCATATTTTGCACGTAGGCCGTGAGCGGTTCGGCCAGTTCACGGTAGCTCAAGGACTCGAATTTGCTCTTTCTCATCCACGAACCCAGATGCACTTCGTAAATGCTCAAAGGCCGGCGAAGCGGATCGGCCTCCCGCCGCCTCTCCAGCCAGACTTGGTCGTCCCACAGGAATTTGCGATTGTCCCACACGATGGCGGAATTCTTGGGGGCCGTTTCAAAAAAGAAGCCGTAAGGATCGGTCTTGAGCATCACGGCGCCGGCGGGCGTGCGGACTTCAAATTTGTAGAGCGCCCCCTCCCGCACGCCGGGAATGAACATCTCCCACACGCCCGAGGCGCCGAGCATGCGCATGGCGTGCCGGCGTCCATCCCACTGGTTGAACTCGCCCACCACGCTCACGCGTTGGGCGGTGGGAGCCCAGACGGCGAAACTGGCGCCCTCGACGCCGTCGATCGTGCGCAATTGCGCGCCCAGCTTTTCGTAGATGCGGCGCTCGTTGCCCTGGGCGAAAAGGAAAAGGTCGGTCTCGCCGAGAGTGGGGAGGAAAGAATAGGGATCGCGGGTTTGAACCTTGGTGCCGTTGTCCAAAGTGATGATCAGGTCGTAGGCATAAACCGATTTGGCCTTCGTGGTAATCCCTTCAAAGAGGCCCGGCCCGACCTGTTCCAATTTGATAGAAGGCTTGTTCTTCTCGTGGACTGGCGCGGCTTCAACATTGACCGCGTGCGGGTGAAAGGCGCGCACAACCAAACCTGTGCCATCGCCCAACGCATGCATGCCCAAAAGCGTGTGGGGCGAACGATGCCGGACTTCCACCAGGCTTTCTGCTTCTTGATTGGTCAGGATCATAGGTTCATCAGCGCATCTTGGGTCGGGCTGTCAAGGAAGCCAAAGGCACCCTTCGCCCCGCCGCCCATCCCTTGTTCCCCAGCCACGACGTTTCCTCGATAGAGGATGACTCCGTCTGCCCCGCCATCGGCTGTTCGATACAGAAACGCTTTGATAAAAGCAGATTCTTCACCTGCATTAAATTGATAATACCGCAGGGACATCGGAGTCAATCACGGAGATGCTGTCAATCTTGCAGTCCGGGCCCCGCCTCCGCCACAGCGCCGCTTTGCCGGATCAGGACTTATCGTCCACTCACGGACAATAATCCTCATTTTTCGCTTGTATTTCGCGGTTGTTTGGGTTATTTGCGCGTCTGTAAGACAAATTTCCTGAATATATGGTTCGGTCACGGTGCCATGCCAGGCTTGAACGCGGCTGGGAGACCAAGGTTTCCACGCCACCCTCCACTTTTCCCACGAACTCCGAACTCTTGCGGCGCGAAAGCGCATTCACCCTGATCGAATTACTCGTGGTGATTGCCATCATCGCCATTTTGGCTGCGATGTTGCTGCCTGCCCTGGCGCGATCCAAGGGTCAGGCGCAACAAACGCAATGTCTAAGCAACGAGCACCAGCAGGGCCTCGCCTTCCAGATGTACGCGTCGGATAACAACGACTTTTATCCCATGCACACCGATTGGGGAGACGCGGAGGGGCAAATAGGTGCCCTCTCCAACTACCAGACTTATGGCGCTGAAATTCCGGCAACCAAGCGGCCTTTAAACCATTACCTAATCAATCCCAAGGTCGCCCAATGCCCCGCCGATAAGGGCGATGATTATTCCACCTACACGGCCGGGGTGGTGGCGAATTGCTTTGAAGATTACGGCAACAGCTATCTTGTCGAATGGGGCGGAGACGCTTTTGCGGTGCTGCAAGTGGACGGTGATTCACTCTCACCAGGCACTGCTCAGGGCACTTCCATCAAAGGTGCCACGATTGCGCAGAAACCCACGACCAAAATCATCCAAGGGGACTGGCCATGGCACGGCAACCGGCCAGACACAACGCCACAAGACCTCTGGCACGATTATTCCGGGCACGACGGACAAGATATGCTCTACGGTGACGCCCATGCGGCGTATTTTCATTTCCCTAAAAACGAGCTCGAGCTGTTGAGTCAGACACCGAGTCCCAGCTTCCTTTGGTGGTGATCTCTTTTCACAAAACTCAATGCTCCCCATCCATCGCAACCGGCGCGACCGGCATTATTGGTCCAACCCATGCCCGAAACGCTGGAAGCAATTCAAGGGTGGAAGTTGGGCGGTAATTAGGTTTCATTTCTTCTTCCTCGCCTTCTTCACCTGATACGCCAACCCCACCTTGACCGCCGACTGGGCCGAGTCCACTGTCGGCAGTTCCTGTATCGTGATGAACTGCTCCGGCTCATGGGCACTCGTTCTTGGCGCAGTCCGCGACCAGTCGCATGAACTGCTCGCGTGTGATGCGAACACCTTCGCTCATCACGGTGTCCAAGCCGAGTGGGCGCGGCGGGTCGGTGTCCTAGGCGAAATCCTCAATGTCGTCCACCGCTGCCACGGGGATGCCCTGAACGTCGAAGAACTCAGTGTCGTCCGTGCCAAGGTCTTGAAGCGCCGGAATTCCGTTGCCTTCGTTGTCGCTTCGTCGTCTTGCTCACGATCAAACCTAACCTACCGGCAGGCTTCGGGCAACGCTTCCGGCCACGGACGCGGCCAGTGGAGGCTCGATTGCCGCGTCGGGGGCTTATTGATACCGTACTTTGTTTTGATCGACTGCTCAAGAAATCCAGCATCAAAACTGATGAAGCCGTCCGGCTTGGTTTGAAAACCCTTTATCAAGAGGCCCGTGGGGGCCTTAAGATATAGTGGGTTGTGGGCGGCATAGGCCGAGTTGTTTGTTCTCTGGACCATGCGTAACTCCTTGATTTTCAACAGTGTTACCTGTTCCGCATATAGGTTCATCAGCTATGGCGGAAGGTTATCCGCGCCTTGCCCAAATCGTATGGGGACATTTCCACGTTGACCTTGTCGCCGACGCTGATGCGGATGAAGTTCTTGCGCATCTTGCCGGAAATGTGGGCCAGGACTTCGTGTCCGTTGGGCAACGACACGCGGAACATGGTGCCAGGCAACACCTGCGTTACGATGCCCTCCAATTCAATTGGCTCTTCTTTGGCCACGTGCCAGACCTGTGCCTTAAGTGGGTTGATATGGCGCGATGGAGTCGATGCGGTAGTGTTTCTTGGCGTCGTCCACGGGCACTTCGACCTCTTCCTGTGGTTTGCGATTCAGCAGCGCCTGCGCCACCGGAGTCAAATAACTGATGATGCCCTTCTCCGGGTTGGAGTCCCAGGCTCCCAAAATGATAAATTGTTCCGGATTCTGCGTCTCCAGGTCGGTCACCTTGACCTCGGTGGCGATGCTGACCACGTCGGTGCGAGGGTTGGCAAAATCGGTTCCGCGGGCGCGCACCAATTGCGATTCCAACTCGCCTTTGCGGCGCATGAGGATTTTCTG